>JAKAEO010000049.1 GCA_021818285.1 Myxococcales bacterium | reverse complement strand
CCTAGCATCCCGGGCGCGCTGGGCGGGACGGCCCGGCGGCGGGGACCGGCGCGCGGCGCCCCTCGCCCACCGGCACCGCCGGGAAGGCCAGCCCCACCGCCAGCGCCGCGGCGGCGATGGCCGCCGAGGCCCAGAAGAGCCGGTCCATGCCCCCCTGCAGCGCGCCGGCCACCGAGGCGATCAGCCGGGGGTCGAGCAGCGCCCGCTCCGGCCCGAGCAGCTGCTCCACCTGCGCCGGCGTGGCCGGCCCGCCCGCCAGCGCGGCGGCCAGCAGCCCGCCCAGCACGCCCACCGCCACCGTGCCGCCGATGGTGCGGAAGAACATCGTCGAGGCGGTGGCCACGCCGCGCCGGTTCCAGGGCACGCTGCTCTGGACCGCGATGACGGTGGGGGTGTTGGCGAAGCCCAGCCCCAGCCCGTAGAGGGCGGTGAGCGCCCGCGGCACCCAGGGCGACACCCCCGGGGCGAGCAGCAGCGCCAGCCCCAGCGCGGCGACGAGCGACAGGGTGAGCCCGCCGCGGATCAGCGGCTGGTAGCCGACGCGGTGGAGCACCCGGCCGCCCAGCGCCGAGGCGATGGGCCAGCCGATGGCCATGGGGGCGATGGCCCCGCCGGCCTCGGTGGGCCCGCCGCCCAGCACGCTCTGCACGTAGAGCGGGACGAAGGTGACGGTGGCGATCATCGCCGCCCCCACCAGCGCCCCGGTGGCCGAGGCGACGCCGATGACCCGGTGGGCGAAGAGGTCGAGCGGGAGCAGCGGCTCGGGCGCGCGCCGCTCCACCACCACGAAGGCCAGGCCCAGCGCCAGCGCCGCCGGCACCGCCCAGAGGCCGGCGGTCCGGGAGGAGGCGGCCGCCAGGATCGCCACCACCGTCGCGGCGAGGAGCAGCGCGCCGGCCAGGTCGAGCCGGTGCTCGTGGCGCTCGGGCCGCTCGTGGTAGGCGGCCTGCAGCACCACCGCGCAGCCCAGCCCCATGGGCACGTTGACGTAGAAGACCCAGCGCCAGGAGAGCCAGTGGACGATGGCGCCGCCCAGCAGCGGCCCCACCAGCCCGGCCACGCCCCAGACCGCGCCGAAGACGCCCTGGATCCGGCCGCGCTCGCGCACGTCGAAGAGGTCGCCGACGATGGTGAGCGCCATGGGCTGGATGGCGCCGGCCCCGAGCCCCTGCACCGCCCGGAAGGCCACCAGCGCCTCCATGCTCGAGGCCCGCCCGCAGGCCATGGAGCCGAGCAGGAACAGGGCGATGCCGGCGAGCATCACCGGCTTGCGGCCGCGCAGGTCGGCGAGCTTGCCGTGGATGGGCACGGTCACCGTGGCGGTGAGCATGTAGGCCGAGAAGGCCCAGGCGTAGAGGTGCAGCCCGCCCAGGTCGCCGACGGCGGTGGGCATGGCGGTGGAGACCACCGTCATCTCCATGGCCGCCAGGAACAGGCCGAGGAGCAGGGCGACGACGGTGAGCGGCCGGTGGGTGGTGCGCACGGACGGTCGAGTAGCCCCTCGGCCGGCCCGGCGTCAATCGGCCTTTCCGGCTCCGCCGGCCTACCCCCGGACCATCGACAGCAGCATCTTGAAGCGCGCGGTGGCCCGGACGGCGTGGGGGACGCCCGCCGGCATGAGCACGGTCTCGCCGGCGCGGGCCGCCACCCGGGCGCCGCCGATGGTGAGCTCCACCGCGCCGTCGAGCACCTGCACGAAGGCGTCGAACGGGGCGGTGTGCTCCGACAGCTCCTGGCCGGCGTCGAAGGCGAAGAGGGTGAGGGAGCCGCCCGGGGCCTTCGCCAGCGTCCGGCTGACGATCGAGCCGTCCACGTAGCCCACCTGCTCCTCGAGCCGCAGCGCCTGGGCCGGCGGCAGCTCGTTCTTCAGCACGTTGATCTTCGATGGCGCGGCCACGGGACTCCTCCTGGGCGGGCCCGGGACGGGCCGGCCGCGAGGAGACGTTGCGAAGGGCCTGCCAGGATCCGCTCGCCCGTCCTTTCCGATGCTTGCCGCCGCTCCGGACGCCGGTGACGGCCGGGGCACCCACCGGGCGGTGCGCCCGGAACCCAAGGGTCGGTGGCGGCCGGCTACCGGAGGAACAGGAAGGTCACCGCCACGAAGAGGGGGATGAGGACGGCTCCGCTCCAGGCCATGTAACGGAAGAAGCCGGGCATGCGCAGGCCGCTGTGCTCGGCGATGGCCTTCACCATGAAGTTGGGGCCGTTGCCGATGTAGGTGTTCGCGCCCATGAGGACCGAGCCCAGCGACACCGCGGCGAGCAGCGCCCGCCCCTGCTCGCTCGCCAGCAGCCCGCCGAGCCGCGCCGCGTCGGCGCCCACCACGCCGCTGGCCGCGGCGGTGAAGGTGAGGTAGGTGGGCGCGTTGTCGAGGAAGGAGGAGAGGGCCCCCGACGCCCAGAAGAAGTGCCAGGGCGCCCGCAGGCCCAGCTCGGCGCCGCGGGCGTTCAGGATCTCCAGCGCCGGGATCATGGTGGCGAAGATGCCGGCGAAGAGGATGGCCACCTCCTCGATGGGGTGCCAGGTGTAGCCGTTCTCGGCGTGGAGCGCGCGCGGGGTGGTGAACCAGGAGAGCGCCGCCATGGCCGCGAGCCCGGCCTCCTGCACGCCGGCGGGGGGCTGGAGGCGGGCCGCCGCCACCAGCACCGCGACCACGCCGGCCAGGTAGAGGACGTTGCGCTTGCCGGCGACGTGGACGGGCACCTCGTGCTCGACGGCCACCTTGTCGAGGTCGCCCGGGGAGGCGAGGTCCTCGGCGCGGAAGATCGTGGAGTCGATCACGAAGAAGAGCAGGAGCAGCGCCCCGTTCACGAAGAGCCACTCGGGCCAGAGCCGCAGGGTCCAGAGGAAGGGCACCCCCCGCAGGAAGCCGAGGAAGAGCGGGGGATCGCCGAGCGGGGTGAGGAGCCCGCCGGCGTTCGCCACCACGAAGATGAAGAAGACCACCACGTGCTGCTTGCGCCGGCGGACGGAGTTGGCGCGCAGCAGGGGGCGGATGAGCACCATCGAGGCGCCGGTGGTGCCGATGAGCGAGGCCAGGACCGCCCCGATGGCGATCAGCGCGGTGTTGAGCCCCGGCGTCCCCGCCAGCGTCCCGCGGACGACGATCCCGCCGGAGATGACGAACAGCGCCCCGAGCAGCAGGATGAAGGCGGCGTACTCGTGCGCGGCGTGGGCCAGCACCATGGGCTCCAGCGACGCCATCCAGGCCGCCACCGGCAGCCCCAGCGCCAGCGAGAGCAGCGCCTTGTTCCGGTTCCGGTCCCAGAAGCCGGGCGCCGCCAGCGGCAGGACGGCGATGGCGAGCAGCATCGCGGCGAAGGGGAGGACGCTCCAGGCCGGGAGGAGCTTTCCCAGCGGCGGCGGGGCGGCGGCGAGGAGGGCGGGCGGGGCCATGGAGGCTGGTTGTACAGCAACCGGCGTGCCCGGTCGCGCCGCCCGGGACGCCCCCGGGGCCGCTTGACGCTCCCCGGGCCGGCGCCCTACACATCGAGGCCCCGGCCGGCCGGGGGCGGCGCGGGCGCGGCGGCGGGCCGCCCGGATCGGGAGGGAGGAACCCGGTGGACCAGCGCGGCATCTTCCTCGTCGGCTTCAGCGGGACCGGCAAGTCCACCGTGGCCCGGCTGGTGGGCGCGCGGCTGGGCTGGCCGGTCCACGACGTCGACGCCGCGGTGGTCGAGCGCGGCGGCCTCACCATTCCCCAGATCTTCGAGCGCGAGGGGGAGGCCGGCTTCCGGCGGCGCGAGGCCGAGGCGCTGGAGGCGGTCTCCGGCGCGGCGCCGTTCGTCGTCGCCACCGGCGGCGGCGCGGTGCTCTCCGAGGCCAACCGCCGCCTGATGGCGGGCCGTGGCTGGGTGGTGGCGCTGGAGGGGCGGCCCGAGACGCTCCACGGCCGCATCGCCCGGCACCGGCAGCGGGACGAGCCCGACGCGGTGCGGCCGCTGCTCGACGCCGGCGATCCGCTGGAGCGGGTGCGGGCGCTCAAGGAGAGCCGCCAGCCGGTCTACGCCCTGGCCGACTGGACCGTGCACACCGACCGGCTCACGCCCGAGCAGGTGGCGGCCGAGGTGCTGCGCGCCCGGGAGCTCCTCGAGGCGACGGTCTAGCGGCGGTTCCGCGACCTGCGACCGTATGCCATGCCCCGCGCGGGGCATGGCCAGGACGGGTGTGGTCGCTATCGTTCGTCGGCGAGGAGGCCCCATGTCGCTCGTCGGCTCCGCCTCGTCCATCTTCTCGGGCCCGTCGCGCGCCTTCCCGGTCCGGCTCTGGGACGGCACCCTCCTGCCGCCCGCGCGCGACGGCGGCGTCCGCGGCCAGGTGGTGCTGCGCCACCCCCGCGCCCTCGCGGCCCTGGCCCCCTTCCCCTCCGAGAGCCGGCTCGCCGAGGCCTACCTCGACGGCGACGTCGAGCTGGAGGGGGACGCCGTCGGGCTGCTGGTCGCGGCCATCCTGTGGGAGGGGCCGCCGGGCGGCGCCTCGCTGGCGCGGTCCCTGGCGTCGGTCGCGGTCCACCGGGTCGCGGCCCGGGCGGGCGCCGGCGCCTTCGCCCGCCCGCGGACGGCGGCGCTGCACTCGGTGGGTCGGGACCGCGCCGCGGTCCAGCACCACTACGACCTCTCGGACGAGTTCTACCGGCTGTTCCTCGACGAGGAGATGGTCTACTCCTGCGCCTTCTTCGCGGCGGGCGGCGAGCCGCTGGAGGAGGCGCAGCGCGCCAAGCTGGACCTGGTGTGCCGGAAGCTGGCGCTCCGGCCCGGCGACCGGCTGCTCGACGTCGGCTGCGGCTGGGGCGCGCTCATCGCCCACGCCGCCGCCCGCTACGGGGCCCGGGCGACGGGGATCACCCTCAGCGAGCACCAGCTCGCCGAGGCGCGGGGCCGCCTGGCGCGGCTCGGCCTCTCCGGATCGGCCGCGGTGGAGGCGGCCGACTACCGGACGCTGGCGGCCGCCGAGCCCTTCGACAAGGTGGCGAGCGTCGGGATGATGGAGCACGTCGGCCGCTCGCGGCTCGACGCCTACTTCGGCGCCGTCCACCGGCTGCTGCGGCCGGGCGGGCTCTTCCTGAACCACGCCATCGCCGACACCGTGCCGGGCTCCGGCACCGTGCCCTGGGCCAGCCGGCGCCAGGGCGGCTTCATCGACCGCTACATCTTCCCCGACGGCGAGCTGCTCCCCGTCGGCGAGGTGGTGGCGGGGGCGGAGCGGGCCGGCTTCGAGGTGCGGGACCTCGAGTCGCTGCGGGAGCACTACGACGAGACGCTGGTGGCCTGGCTGGCGCGGCTCGAGGCCCGCTGGGCCGAGGCGGAGCGGCTGGTCGGGCCGAGGCGGGCCCGCGCCTACCGGCTCTACCTGGCCTCCTCGGCCGCCGCCTTCCGGACCGGGAAGGTGAGCGTCTACCAGCTGCTGCTGGCGCGCCGGCTCCCCGGCGGACGGGCCGAGGGGCTGCCGCGCCTGCGCGGCGCCTGGTACCGGCCGGCCGGCCCGGCGGTCACGCTCCCGGCGGAGGGGGCGCGCCCCACCGCGTCCGGAGCAGCTCCAGCACCAGCTCCCGGAAGGCGCTGACCTTCGGCGGGACGTGCTTCGCCGCCGGGGTCACCAGGTGGAGGTGGCCCGCGGTCCGCTCCAGGCGCGGCAGCACCCGCGAGAGCAGCCCCGCCACCACGTCCGGCTCGGCCACGAAGGTGGGCAGCAGCCCGATGCCGCCGCCGGCCCGGACCGCGTCGCGCACGAAGAGCAGGTCGTCGCAGACGATGCGGGCGCGCGGCGCCTCGGGCGCCGCCCCGCGCGGCGAGACCACCCGGAGCCGCTGCGGGCCGCTGCGGAAGAGCACCTGGTCGTGGGCGGCCAGCTCCGCCTCCGAGCGCGGCGTCCCCCGCCGCGCCAGGTAGAGCGGGGAGGCGTAGAGGCGCAGCGCCACCGGCGCCACCCGGCGGACCACCAGCGTCGAGTCCTGCAGCCGGGCGCCGACCCGCAGGGCCACGTCGAAGCCCTCGGCCACCAGGTCCACCACCCGGCCGGTGAGGTGCAGGTCGATGGAGACCCCCGGGTGCCGGGCGACGTAGCGGGTCGCCACCTCGGCGAGGAACAGCACCCCCAGGTCCACCGGCGCGGTGACCCGCAGCAGCCCGGTGGGCTGCTCCTCGCGCTCCGGCAGGTCGCCCACCGCCGCCTGCACCGAGCGCAGCAGCGGCGCCACCCGGTCGTAGAGGGCGGTGCCGGCCGCGGTGGGGGAGACGTGCCGGGTGGTCCGCACCAGGAGCTGGACGCCGAGCTCGGCCTCGAGCCCGGAGATGCCGCGGCTCACCGAGGACTTGGGGAGGCCCAGCTCCCGGGCGGCGGCCGAGAAGCTGGCGGTCCGCGCCACCGCCTCGAAGAGGGTCAGCCGGTTCAGGTCCACGGTCCCCTCCCGCCGCTCACCGGCCGCGGCCCGCGTCGCCGGCGGCCGCCCCGAGGTGGGAGGCGAGCCAGCCCTTGGTGGTGCGCGCGGCGAGGCCGAGGAGGTTGCGGCGCGCCGCCAGGTAGCGCGCCTCCTCGGCGTGGCTCCCCGGGTAGACCGGCGGCACCTCCAGGGGCTCCAGCGCCGGGCCGACGTTGAGGAAGGTGAAGAGGCAGGAGTTGGAGAGGGCCCGGACGGTGCGGTCGCGGGAGAGCCGCTCGATGGAGGTCTCGACGCAGACCGCCGGCCCGGCGGTGTAGACCACCCGGCTGGTGAGGTGCAGCTTGTCGCCGATCTGCACCGGCCGGACGAAGCGGATGCGGTTCACCGCCGCCAGCAGCGGCCGCTGCGGCGCCACCGTCTCGGCGCAGAGCTGGGACAGCTCGTAGGCGCGCCGCATCAGGTAGCCGCCGAAGATGGTCTTCCAGGGGTTGTCCTGCTCCGGGTAGGTGCGCTCCCAGGTCTCCATGGTGAGCTGGCGCACCGCCAGGCCGGAGAAGCCGGGCGCCTCCTGGGCACGGTAGAGCCCGGCGATGAGCGCGTACTCCTCGGGCGTGGGCGGTTGGAAGGCGGAGACCGCCTCGCGCCGCAGCGCCTCGCGGCGCGCCTCGGCGCGGGCGGCGCGGGCCCGCTCCAGGTCGTCGGCGGGCTCGAGCGGCGGCAGGAGGAGCGCCCGCTCCCCGTCCCCGTCCCCCTCCCGCGCCGCCATCGTGAAGTAGCAGGAGGCGAGGTGGGAGGGCTCGCCGGGCGACTCGACCCGGATGCCCACCTCCAGCGAGCTGCGCCCGACGTGGTTGACGCGGGCGCTGCAGCGGACGTCCCGGGCGACGTCGGCCACGTTCCGGACGACGATCTCGTCGAGCGCCGCGGTGACGATCCGCTGGCGGGGCGGGCGGGGCCGGGCGTAGGAGACGGCGATCTCCCCGGCCAGCGCGTCGAGCACCTCGAGCAGCAGGCCGAAGCGCAGGTTCCCGGCGATGGGCCCGTCCAGCACCCGCCAGCGCCGCTCCAGCTCCGGGTCGGTGGAGAAGGAGAGGAGCTGCTCGCGGGAGGTCTCGACGGGTCGCATGCCACCTCGGGGAGGTCGTGGCCGAACCGGTAGCCCACCCGCGGGCCGGCGTCCAGCGGCGCGGCGGCCGCACACCGGGCGAGGATACCCGGCGCGGGCGGGGGGCCACGCCGCGAGTGCGGACACGGGACCGCATCCCAGAAGGGGACGGGGGCCGGCGCCCGGCGCGGTGCGCGCGCGGAGAGGGCGCTTTTGGTCTATGAAGCTCGGCCATGAAAGCGAAGACGAGGACCTGGGCCCTGGCGGGGCTGGGGCTGGTGGCGCTGGTGGGGCTGCTCGCGGGCGTGAAGGGCGGGCAGATCGCGGCGATGCTGAAGGCGGGCAAGCGCTTCGTCCCGCCCCCGGAGTCGGTCTCCTCGACCAAGGTCCGCGCCGAGGAGTGGCAGTCCTCGCGGGCGGCCATCGGCACGCTGGTGGCGGTCCGCGCCGTGACCGTGGGCGCCGAGCTGCCCGGGACGGTGCGCGAGGTCTCCTTCGAGTCGGGCGCGGCGGTGAGGAAGGGGCAGGTGCTCATCCGCCTCGACACCTCCACCGAGGAGGCCCAGCTGGAGGCGGCCGAGGCCGACGCCTCGCTGGCGCGGATCAACCTGGACCGGGCCACCAGCCTGCGCCAGGCCGGCTCCAACACCCCCGCCGACCTGGACGCCGCCCAGGCCCGCGCCAAGCAGGCCCAGGCCGCCGTCGACTCGCTCAAGGCCACCATCGCCAAGAAGACCATCCGGGCCCCGTTCGACGGCCGGGTCGCCATCCGCCAGGTGGAGCTGGGCCAGGTGGTCTCGCCGGGCACCCCCATCGCCTCGCTCCAGTCGGTGCACCCCATCCACGCCGACTTCTGGCTGCCGCAGCAGGCCCTGGCCGACGTCCGGCCCGGCCAGCGGACGCGGATGCGCACCGACATCTTCCCGGGCGCCTCCTGGGAGGGGCAGGTCACCACCGTGAACCCCGAGGTGGACGTGGCCACCCGCAACGTGCGGGTGCGCGCCACCTTCGCCAACCCCGACGGCCGGCTGCGGCCGGGGATGTTCGTCAACGTCGAGGTGCTCTCGCCGGAGAGGCGGCCGGTGCTGGTGATCCCGGCCACCGCCGTGCTCTACGCGCCCTACGGCGACTCGGTCTTCGCCCTGGAGGAGCAGAAGGACGGCGCGGGGAAGGCCACGCTGGTGGCCCGGCAGCGCTTCGTGCGGCTCGGCGAGCGCCGCGGCGACCTGGTGGCGGTGACCTCGGGGCTGTCGGCCGGCGAGACGGTGGTGGGGAGCGGCGCCTTCAAGCTGCGCAACGGCGCCGCGGTGGTGGTCCACGACGAGCTGGCCCCCCAGGCCGAGCTGGCCCCGCGGCCGGTCGACCCCTGACCCGCCCGGACCCCGTCCATGGCCTTCACCGACCTCTTCATCCGGCGCCCGGTCCTGGCGATCGTCGTCAACGTCGTCATCGTCATCGCCGGCGTCCAGGCGATCCGCTCGCTCAACGTCCGGCAGTACCCGCGCAGCGAGAACGCCGCGGTCACCGTCACCACCGCCTACGTCGGCGCCAACGCCGCCCTGGTGCGCGGCTTCATCACCACGCCGCTGGAGCGGGTCATCGCCGCCGCCGACGGCATCGACTACATCGAGTCGGAGAGCAAGCAGGGGCTCTCCACCATCCGCGCCCGGCTCCGGCTGAACTACGACGCCAACCGGGCCCTGGCCGAGATCGCCTCCAAGGTGGACCAGGTGCGGCGCGACCTCCCGCCGGAGGCCGAGGTGCCGGTCCTGAACATCGAGTCGGCCGACAGCCAGTTCGCCGCCGGCTACCTCTCCTTCTCCTCCGACCTGCTGAAGCAGAACGAGATCACCGACTACCTGGTGCGGGTGGTGCAGCCGCGCCTCTCGGCGCTGGAGGGGGTGCAGCGCGCCGACATCCTCGGGGCCCGCACCTTCGCCATGCGCATCTGGCTCAAGCCCGACCGGATGGCGGCGCTGGGGGTGAGCCCGGCCCAGGTGCGCCAGGCGCTGGCCGCCAACAACTACCTGGCGGCGGTGGGCCAGACCAAGGGGGCGCTGGTCCAGGTGAACCTCACCACCAACACCGACCTGCGCTCGGTGCCGGAGTTCCGGCAGCTGGTGGTGCGGGAGCAGGGCGGTGCGGTGGTCCGGCTCGGCGACGTCGCCGACGTGGCGCTGGGCTCCGAGGACTACGACTCGGCGGTGAACTTCAGCGGCCAGACCGCGGTGTTCATCGGCGTCTGGGCGCTGCCCAACGCCAACTCCCTCGACGTGATGCGCCGGGTCCGCGCCGAGATGGACTCGCTGCAGAAGGAGATCCCCTCGCAGATCAAGGCCACCATCGCCTACGACGCCACCCAGTACATCCGCAGCGCCATCCACGAGGTGGAGTCCACCCTGGGCGACACCCTGCTCATCGTGGTGGTGGTGATCTTCCTCTTCCTGGGCTCGCTGCGCTCGGTGCTGGTGCCGGTGGTGGCCATCCCGGTGTCGCTCGTCGGCGCCGTCTTCCTCATGCAGGTCTTCGGCTTCACCGTGAACCTGCTCACCCTGCTGGCGGTGGTGCTCTCGGTGGGACTGGTGGTGGACGACGCCATCGTGGTGGTGGAGAACGTCGAGCGCCACCTGCGCGGGGGGAAGACCCCGGTCGAGGCGGCGCTGGCCGGGGCCCGGGAGCTGGTCGGCCCCATCGTCGCCATGACCATCACCCTGGCGGCGGTCTACACCCCCATCGCCTTCCAGGGCGGCCTCACCGGCTCGCTCTTCCGCGAGTTCGCGCTCACCCTGGCCGGCGCGGTGACCATCTCCGGCGTGGTGGCCCTGACCCTCTCCCCGGTGATGTCGGCCTGGCTGCTCCGGCCGGGGCAGGAGGACCGCGGGCTGGCCGGCCTGGTCCACCGCACCTTCGAGCGCATCAAGGCCACCTACGAGCGCCACCTCGACTGGTCCTTCGGGGTGCGCGGCGTGATCTACACCGGCTGGATCACCGTGGCGGCGCTGGTGGTGGTGATGTTCGCGATGGCCCCGCGGGAGCTGGCGCCGGCCGAGGACCAGGGGGTGCTCTTCGGGGTGGTGAACACCCCGTCCAACTCCACCCTGGACCAGGTGATGCCCTCCACCCGGGCGGTGAACGCCGCGGCGATGTCGCTGCCCGAGGCGCGGTTCACCTTCCAGATCACCTTCCCCACCGGCGGCTTCTGGGGGGTGGGGCTCAAGCCCTGGGACGAGCGCCGGCGCACCGCCTTCCGGATCCTCCCGGAGCTGCAGTCGAAGCTCTCCGCCATCCCCGGGATCCAGACCTTCGCGGTGGTGCCCCCGGCCCTCCCCGGCGGCGGCAGCTTCCCCGTGGAGGTGGTGATCTCCTCCACCGCCGACACCGGCGAGATCCTGGGCTTCGCCCAGCAGATCCAGGCGGCGGCGGCCAAGAGCGGCCTCTTCGCCTTCCCGCCGCTCATCGACGTGAAGATCGACCAGCCCCAGTCGGAGATCGCGATCGACCGGGACAAGGCCGCCGAGCTGGGGCTGAACCTCCAGACGGTCGGGCAGGACCTCTCCTCGGCGGTGGGCGGCGGCTTCGTGAACCGCTTCAGCATCGCCGGCCGCAGCTACAAGGTGATCCCCCAGCTCCTCCGCGTCGACCGGCTGAACCCGGAGCAGCTCAAGGACGTCTACGTCACCGGCCCCGCCGGGCAGCTGGTGGCGCTCGGCTCCATCGCCACCATCCGCGACTCGGTGGTGCCCCGCTCCCTGCCGCGCTTCCAGCAGCTCAACTCCGTGAAGCTCAGCGGCGTCGCCATCCGGCCGCTGGACCAGGCGCTGAAGTTCATCGAGGGCGAGGCGGCCCGGATCCTCCCCAAGGGCTACACCCTCGACTACACCGGCGAGTCGCGCCAGCTGCGCACCGAGGGGAACCGCTTCCTCCCCGCCTTCCTGCTGGCCGTGGTCCTCATCTTCCTGGTGCTGGCGGCGCAGTTCGACAGCTTCCGGGACCCCTTCGTCATCCTGGCCGGCTCGGTGCCGCTCGGCATGTTCGGCGCGCTGGTGGTGATGTTCCTGAAGATGCCGAACCCCAACATCCGGTTCTTCACCGACGGCTGGACCACCACCCTGAACGTCTACTCGCAGGTCGGGCTGGTGACGCTGGTGGGGCTGGTCGCCAAGAACGGCATCCTCATCGTCCAGTTCGCCAACCAGCTGCAGGGCCAGGGGCTCGCCAAGATCGACGCCGTCCGCCAGGCGGCCGTCACCCGGCTGCGCCCCATCCTCATGACCAGCGTCGCCACCGTCGCCGGCCACTTCCCGCTGACCCTGGTCTCGGGGCCGGGCGCGGCGGCCCGCAACAGCATCGGCCTGGTGCTGGTGGCCGGGATGGCGGTGGGCACCGCCTTCACCCTGTTCTTCGTGCCGGCCATCTACCTGCTCATCGCCCGGGACCGGGGAGGGCAGCGCGCCGCGGACCGGACCGTGTAGGATGGGCGGCTCGTGCGGGAGCCGCGCTTCCACTACGGGTGGGTCGTCGTCGGCACGGGGATGCTCGGCATCTTCGCCTGCCTGGGCTTCGGCCGCTTCGCGCTGGGGATGCTGCTCCCGTCGATGGGGGCCTCGCTCGGCCTCTCCTACGCGCAGCTGGGCTACGTCGGCACCGCCAACTTCGTCGGCTACCTGGCGGCGGTGCTGGTGGCGGGGCGCGTCGCCGGCCGCTTCGGCCCGCGGGCCCTGGTGGCCGGCTCCCTGCTCCTGGTGGCCGCCTCCATGGCGCTCGTCAGCCGGGCCGGCTCCTTCCTCCCCCTGCTCCTGCTCTACGTCCTCACCGGGATCGGCAGCGGCGGCGCCAACGTGCCGGTGATGGGGCTCATCGCCCGCTGGTTCCTCTCCAGCGCCCGGGGCCGGGCGGCCGGCTTCGCCACCATCGGCAGCGGCTTCGCCATCGTGGTCTCGGGCCAGCTCATCCCCTGGATCAACGCCCGGGAGGGGGCGGGCGGCTGGCGCACCAGCTGGCTGGTGCTCTCCGCGGCGGTGGCGGTGGTGGCCCTGCTCTCGGCGCTGCTGCTGCGCAACCAGCCGGAGGAGAAGGGGCTCCGGGCCTACGGCACCGACCTGCCCCGCGAGCCCCGGGCGGCGCCGGCCGCCGCGCCCGCCCGGCCCTACCACCGCAGCCCGGCGGTGTGGCTGCTCGCCTTCCTCTACGCGATGTTCGGCGCCACCTACTCCATCTACGTGACCTTCATCGTCACCTCGATGGTGCGGGAGCGGGGCTTCTCGGAGGGGACCGCCGGGATCTTCTGGTCGGCCATCGGGCTGCTCAGCCTGCTGTCCGGCCCGGTCCCGGGCTGGATCTCCGACCGCTTCGGCCGCCGCGCCGGCCTCACCCTGGTCTTCTCGCTTCAGCTCGCGGCCTACCTGCTGGCCGGGCTGCACCTGCCCCGCCCCTTCCTCTACCTCTCGGTGGCCTGCTTCGGGGTGGTGGCCTGGTCGGTGCCCGCCATCATGACCGCGGCGGTGGGCGACCACGTCGGCCCGGAGGGGACCCTGCGGGCGCTCGGCTTCCTCACCCTGTTCCTGGGGCTGGGGCAGGTGGCCGGCCCGGCCCTGGGCGGGGTGCTGGCCGACCGCACCGGGGGCTTCTCGGCGAGCTTCCTGCTGGCGGCGGCCCTGGCCGGGACGGCCGTGGCGGCGTGCCGCTTCCTGCGCCCTCCGGGGCGCAGTACGCTCGCCGCATGAAGCGCAAGCGCATCGGCATCCTCACCGGCGGCGGCGACGTCCCGGGCCTCAACTCCGTCATCAAGAGCGTCGTCTACCGCGGCCACGAGAACGGCTGCGAGGTGGTGGGGATCCGGCGCGGCTGGGAAGGGCTCACCCACCTCGACCTCTCGGACGCGAGGAGCAAGGCCCGCTACGTGGTGGAGCTCAACCGGGAGAACACCCGGACCATCGACCGCTCCGGCGGCACCGTGCTCCACTCCACCCGGACCAACCCGGCGCGGATCAAGGCCCTGCCGTCCCACCTGGAGGAAGTCGACCTCCCCTCGGCGAAGGGGCCGAAGGGCGTCACCTGGGACCTCACCCCCCGGGTGCTCGAGAACCTCGAGGCGCTCCAGGTGGACTGCCTGCTGGCCATCGGCGGCGACGACACCCTGAGCTACGCGGCCCGGCTGCACGACGAGGGTTGCAAGGTGATCGCCATCCCCAAGACCATGGACAACGACGTCCAGGGGACCGAGTACTGCATCGGCTTCTCCACCGCGATCACCCGCGCCACCGACGCCATCGAGCGGCAGCGGACCACGGTGGGCTCGCACGAGCGCATCGGCGTCTTCCGGGTCTTCGGCCGCGACGCCGGCTTCACCGCGCTCTACACCGCCCACGTCACCTCCAACCGCTGCGTCATCCCCGAGTACAAGGTGGATCTGGAAAGGCTCATCGACCTGCTGGTCACCGAGAAACGCGACAACCCCAGCAACTACGCGCTGGTGATCCTCTCGGAGGGGGCGGAGTGGCAGGGCTACACCGTCCAGGAGTACGGCGAGCCGGACGCCTACGGCCACCGGAAGAAGGCCAGCGTCGCCGAGGTGCTCTCCGACGAGATCAGGCGGCGCACCGGCGAGGAGACCATCGTCTCCGACCTCACCTACGACCTGCGCTCCGGCGACCCCGACTTCATCGACAAGCTGGTGGCCTCCACCTACGGGACGATGGCCCTGGACGCCGTGCTGGAGGGGGAGAGCGGCCTGATGTCGGCGCTGGTGGGGGGCTGCTACGAGCTGGTGCACATCCCCGACCCGAAGCTCGGGCCCCGGACCGTGGACGTGGCCAGCATGTACAACACCGACCGGTACCGGCCGCTCTACGCCAACAAGCGCGGCCTGCCCATCTTCCTGAACCGGGTCGAGCCGCCCAAGTACCGCCACGCCTAGCGTCCCCCGGCTCCGTCGGCCGGGGGGCTACTGGACCCGGAGCCCGAGGTTGGCGACGGGCTGGGCCTTCTCGCAGTTGATCCACTCGTGGGTGTCGAGCAGGACCGCGTCCTCGTGGGTGCCCACCGGCATGAGCACGGTGCGCTCGCGCTCCACCTTCTCGTCCACGAAGATGGGCAGGCCGAAGAGGGCGAAGGGCGGCTCGGCCCCCGCCTCGCAGGGCACGAAGCGCCGCGCGAACTCCTCCTCGCCCACCAGCTCCGCGGTGCCGCCGGTGGCCTCGTCGATGGCGCCCAGGTTCACCTTCTCGGCGGCGCCGACCACCGCCAGCGCCAGCTCGCCGTGGACCCGGACCACCACCGTCTTCATCACCCGCCGGCCGCTGACGTGCTCCGCCGCCGCCAGCTCCTGCGCCGTCATCGCCGGGGCGTGGACGTGGTGCTCGAACCCCGTGTGCCGCAACCGGAGATGCGCCTCGATCATGGTGGGGATCATGTGCTCCTCCCGACGGGGATCGGCCCGTGCGCGGATCCATGGTGCGCCGCGCGCGAGCGGTCCGACACGCCCCTTTCGTGGGCCACGACCGCCCGGGGGCGCGCGCCGGGCCCGCCGCTGCGGCGGGGAGGCGCGGGGGCCGGCGGGGGGCGGGCTACCGGGGCGCGGCGCGCCGGCCGGCGGCGAGGAACCAGAGCCAGGCCGCCGCCTGGGCGGCAGCCAGCGCGCCGAAGGTGGCCCGGTGGGCCGCCGCCTGCGAGAGGCCCCGGGCCGCCAGGGCGTCGATGGCGCCCCCCATCCCCCACTGGATGGCGAAGGCGCCGACGAAGACCAGCAGGTTCAGCGCGGTGTTGGCGCGGCCCGAGAGCTCCGCCGGGAAGCCGCGGGCCGCCTCGGCGTAGACCAGGGTCCCGGTGCTGGAGGCGGCGCCGTAGAGCACCCAGAGCAGCCGGGTGTGCGGCACCGCCTCGAGGACGATGGCGGCGAGGACGGCGACGGCCACCGGGATCCCGGCGCCGATCAGGTGCGCCGTCCGGACGCCGCGCCGAGCGAGCGGCGTCGCCGCGAGCCCCAGGGCGACGTAGGCGAGCAGCATCGCCAGCCCCATGGCCGCGAGGTGGCCGGCCACCACCCGCGGCGGGTGGCCGCTCACGTGCCGCAGCCAGCTCGCCGACCACAGCCCCTGGACCGCCATGAAGCCGCCGGTCGAGACCAGCCCGGTGGGCGCCACGCGCCAGAAGTGGGCGCTGCGGAAGACCCGGGCGAGCCCGCGCCACTGCTCGCGGGCCGGCTCGGGCGGCCGGGATCGCGCCGCCTCCGGCACCCCGAAGCGGACGGCGGCCGACGCCGCCAGCGTCGCCGCCGCCAGGACCAGGAAGACGGTGCGCCACCCGGTGAACCGCAGCGCCGCCTCCAGCGGCGCCGAGGAGGCGAGCGCCCCGAGCCCGCCCGCGGTCATGATCCAGCCGGTGAGCGCCGCCTGGCGCTCCGCCGGGAACCAGGCCGAGAAGGCCTTGAAGGCGGCCATCAGGCAGGCGGAGACGCCGAAGCCGATCAGGGCGCGGCCGGCCGCGAGGGCGGCGAGGCCGTGGCCGGCGGAGAAGGCGACGGCGCCGGCGGCGGCGGCGAGGAGCAGCGCCGACTCGACGCGGCGCGGGCCGAAGCGGTCGAGGAGCACGCCCAGCGGGAGCTGCGCCGCCGCGAAGGCCAGGAAGTAGGCGCCGGTGAGCAGCCCCATGGCCGCCGCCGAGAGCGACAGCTCGCGCAGCAGCACCGGGCCGACCACCGCGTTCACGGTGCGGAACAGGTAGGAGAGGAAGTAGGCGCCGGCGAAGGGCAGCACCAGCCGCGCCGCGGCGGCCCCGCGCGGCCCGGGGGGCGCACCGCTCATCTCCCGGGCACCGGGCCGGCGGCGCGGATCGGGGGCATGGGGCGCATCATGCCAGAACCCGGGCGCCGCGCGGCCGCGGGCGCGGCGCCGCGCCCCGGGGCGCAGTTCGCGCTTGCCCTGGCGCGGGCGGGGAGCGGATGCTACGTGCGATCCCGACCTCCGGGAGAACGCCATGTCCTTCAAGCACCTGCTGGTCCACGTCGACTCGACCGAGCGCTGCGCCGAGCGGCTCGACCTGGCCTTCGCGATGGCGCGCCGGTACGGGGCGCGCCTCACCGGCCTCTTCGCCGAGAGCGACGTCCTCGGGCCCGGCCTGGTGGGGCGCCGCTCCCGCGACGCCATGCTCCAGGCCATGGCCCAGGCCCGCGCCGGCTTCGAGGGGCGGGCCGGCGGCACGGTGGCGGCCGAGTGGTGGGCCATCGAGCCGGGCGAGTACGGGGTGGTGGTGGGCCAGGCGGAGATCTGCTGCCGCTACGCCGACCTCGCCATCTTCGGGCAGCACGACGCCGACGCCTCCCGCGTGCCCGAGGACCTGGTGGACCAGGTGGTCCTCCACGCCGGCCGCCCGGTCCTGGTGGTGCCCTCGGTCGGCCGCTACCCGGAGCCCGGCCGGCGGGTGCTGGTGAGCTGGAACGGCAGCCGCGAGGCGGCCCGCGCCCTCCACGACGCCCTCCCCTTCCTGGAGGCGGCCGAGGCGGTGCACGTGCTCGCCTTCCAGCGGCCGCCCAAGGGCGTGAACCTCATGCCGCCGCTCGACGTGGTGGCCCACCTCGCCGCCCACGGCGTCCAGGCCCGGTACGAGCCGGTGATCGTGGACGTGGAGGAGATCGACGTCGCCGACATGCTGCTCTCCCGCGGCTTCGACCTGCAGATGGATCTCACCGTGATGGGCGGCTACGCCCACGGCTTCCCCTCGGCGCGCATCGCCGCCAGCACCCGCAAGGTGCTGCGCTCGATGACCACGCCGGTGCTCATCTCCCACTGACCCGGAGCCCCCGTGTACCAGATCGCCCCGCACCAGATCCCCATCCTCACCACCTTCGAGCCGCCGCCGGGCCTGGAGGTCGAGCGCATCGTCGGGCCCTGCTGGGGGATCACCGTCCGCAGCCGGAGCGTGGTCGGCACCACCTGCGCCGGCTGCCAGACCTTCTTCGGCGGGGAGATCACCCTGTTCACCGACCTCGCCAACGACAGCCGCAACGAGGCCATGAACCGGCTGGAGCAGCACGCCCGGGTGATGGGGGCGAACGGCGTGCTGGGCATGCGCTTCGACTCGAGCGAGCTCATGCAGAACGCCAACGAGATCGTGGCCTACGGGACGGCGGTGGTGCTCCGGCCCGCGCGGGCCTGAGCGCGCCGGGGCGCCGTGGGCCGGCTCCCCCGACCGCTGGCGCGCCGGATCGACCGGCTGGCCCGGCGCGCCCACGCCTTCCACCGCTGGGCCCACCACCCGCTCTGCGAGGCCTACCGGCCGGAGCTGCTCGCGGTGGGGCGGCGCGCCCGCCTCTGCCGCGGCTGCGCGCTCACCGCCGCCGGGATCGCCGCCGGGCTGGCCGCGGGGCTGGTGGTCCCGCCCGTCCCGGCGGCGGCGCTCGCCGCGGGCGCCGGCTCCTTCGGGGCCGCGGCGCTGGCGG
>JAKAEO010000048.1:326-18024 GCA_021818285.1 Myxococcales bacterium | reverse complement strand
GGCCGACTTCGCCGCGCTGTACGACCACGTGGCGGCGGGCGCCCCGCCGCCGGCCGCGGCCGGGCCGGACCCCGGACCGGGGGGGCGGCCGGGGCCACCGCCGCTCCCGCAGCGCGCCGTCTTCGGAGACGCGCTGGTGAGCGACGCGGAGGTCCTCGCGGCGCTGCAGCGGGACGCCGGGCAGGGCGCGCCGCCCGGCGACCGCGTCATCTCCCTGACCCCGGCCGCCGGCGCCGAGGTCCCGCCGCTCTCCTTCGACGAGGCCGCCAGGGCGCTGGCCGGCGTCCAGGACCGCGAGGCCATCGCCCGGGTGGTGCTGCGCTGCGCGCGCTCCCACTTCCGCCGGGCGGTGCTGCTGACCGTCCGCGGCCGCCGGGCCGACGGCTGGGAGGGGCTGGGGTCCGGCGTCACGCCCCAGGCCGTGGCGCGCGTCCACGTCCAGCTGGACCAGCCCGGCCTCTTCCAGACGGTGGTGGCCAGCCGGGCCCACTTCCTCGGGCCGCCGCAGAAGACCGAGGCCAACGTGCGGTTCCTCCGCGCCCTGGGCGGCGGCGCCCCCCGGAACTCCTTCGCCATGCCGGTGCTGGCGCGCGGGCAGGTGGTCAACGTGCTCTACGGCGACAACGGGCGCGGGGAGCTGGTGGACCCGGGCGGCGTCGGCGAGCTGCTCATCCTGGCGACGCGCATCGCCCAGAGCTACGACGTCCTCCTCTCCCGGGCGCGGTGACCATGGCGGCGACCCTCCACTACTTCCTCCTGCCCGAGGACGAGCGGGCCCTCTTCCGCCAGCTGGCGCGCCACGGCCTCACCGTCTACCCGGAGCTGGTCCCGCCGGGGTGGGTGGCGCCCCGCGCGGACGAGGCGGCGCTGGCCGGGCTGGAGGGGGCGGCCTGGTACCTGGCGGCGGAGCGGCTCGGGCCGGTGGTGGTCCACCCCGTGAAGCGCGGGCCCGACAAGGGGATGCTGGCCATCGAGGAGGTCCCCTCCCCGGTGCTCCACTACGAGCGCTCGCTCCGGAACGAGGAGGGGGAGCTGGTGGCGGGCCGTCTCTGGGTGGATCTGGAGGGGGCCGACGCCGCGACCAGCGAGCCCGGCAAGCCCTACGCGCTCCGGCGGCTCTTCGAGGACGTCCACTCCTGGTGCCGGAAGACGTTGCGCCGCAGCGACCCGAAGGGATTCTGGGTGGGTCCGCGCGCCGCGGAGGCGTGGAAGCGCGGTACGCTGGTGCTGCGGGAGGCGGGCCACCGGGGGCGCACCGTCGGCGTGTGGAAGTAGCTGCCCGGCGCGCTCCCCGCGGTTATGGGAGCGGCCATGGACGACCGTCCGGACGTAGACCCACGGGAAACCCAGGAGTGGCTCGACGCCCTGGAAGGGGTCCTGGCGCGCGAGGGGCCGGACCGCGCCCACCAGCTCATCGAGCGGCTCATCGACCGGGCGCGGCGCTCGGGCGCCTACCTGCCCTTCTCGGCCCAGACCGCCTACGTGAACACCATCCCGGTGGAGCGGCAGGCCCCGCTGCCCGGGGACTTCGCGCTGGAGCAGCGCATCCGCCACTTCGTGCGCTGGAACGCCATGGCCATGGTGGTGCGCGCCAACAAGCACACCAACGTGGGCGGGCACATCGCCAGCTTCGCCTCGGCGGCGATGCTCTACGACGTCGGCTACAACCACTTCTGGCGCGCCGGCACCCCGGAGCAGGGCGGCGACCTGCTGCTCATCCAGGGCCACTCGGCGCCGGGGATCTACGCGCGGGCCTTCCTGCTCGGGCTCCTCGACGAGAAGCAGCTGGACGCCTTCCGGCAGGAGGTGGACGGCGGCGGGCTCTCCTCCTACCCGCACCCCTGGCTGATGCCGGACTTCTGGCAGTTCCCCACCGTCTCGATGGGGCTCGGGCCGCTCATGGCCATCTACCAGGCCCGCTTCATGCGGTACCTGCAGGACCGCGGGCTGGCCCGGACCGAGGGGCGCAAGGTCTGGTGCATGGTGGGGGACGGCGAGACCGACGAGCCCGAGGCCATGGGCGCCATCGGCATGGCCGGGCGCGAGAAGCTCGACAACCTGATCTTCGTGGTGAACTGCAACCTGCAGCGGCTCGACGGCCCGGTGCGCGGCAACGGCAAGATCATCCAGGAGCTGGAGAGCGAGTTCCGCGGCGCCGGCTGGAACGTCGTCAAGGTGATCTGGGGGCGCCACTGGGACCCGCTGCTGGCCCGGGACCGGTCCGGGGCCCTGCAGCGCCGGATGATGGAGGCGGTGGACGGGGACTACCAGACCTACAAGGCCAAGGACGGCGCCTACGTCCGGGAGCACTTCTTCGACACCCCCGAGCTGCGGCAGATGGTGGCCGACTACTCGGACGAGGACATCTGGAACCTGAACCGGGGCGGCCACGACCCGTTCAAGGTCTTCGCCGCCTACCACGCCGCCGCTCACCACACCGGCGAGCCGACGGTGATCCTCGCCAAGACCGTGAAGGGCTACGGCATGGGGGAGTCGGGCGAGGCCCAGAACATCACCCACCAGCAGAAGAAGATGTCGGCCGAGTCGATCCGCCACTTCCGCGACCGCTTCCAGCTGCCGGTGCCCGACGGCGAGCTGGAGCAGGTGCCCTACCTCAGGTTCGCCGAGGGCTCGCCGGAGCTGGAGTACCTGCGGGCGCGGCGCGCCGCCCTCGGGGGCGACCGCCCCCACCGGCGCCGCAAGGCCGAGTCCCTGGCGGTCCCGCCGCTCTCCGCCTTCGAGAAGGTCCTCCAGGGGACCGGGGACCGTGAGATCTCGACCACCATGGCCTTCGTGCAGGTCCTCCAGACCCTGCTGAAGGACCCGGTGCTGGGGCCGCGGGTGGTGCCCATCGTGCCCGACGAGTCGCGCACCTTCGGGATGGAGGGGATGTTCCGGCAGCTGGGGATCTGGAGCCAGGTGGGCCAGCTCTACACCCCGCAGGACGCCGACCAGCTCATGCTCTACCGCGAGGACAAGAGCGGGCAGATCCTGCAGGAGGGCATCAACGAGGCCGGCGCGATGTGCGACTGGATCGCCGCCGCCACCGCCTACTCCTACCACGGCACGCCGATGCTGCCGTTCTACGTCTTCTACTCGATGTTCGGCTTCCAGCGGACCGGCGACCTGGCCTGGGCGGCCGGGGACATGCGGGCCCGCGGCTTCCTGGTGGGCGGGACGGCGGGCCGCACCACGCTGAACGGCGAGGGGCTGCAGCACGAGGACGGCCACTCCCACCTGCTGGCCTCCGCCATCCCCAACTGCGTCTCCTGGGATCCGACCTTCGCCTACGAGGTGGCGGTCGTCGTCCAGGACGGCGCGCGCCGGATGCTCACCGAGCAGGAGGACGCCTACCACTACCTGACGGTGATGAACGAGAACTACCCGCAGCCGGCGATGCCGGAGGGGGCGGCGCCCGGCATCCTGCGCGGCATGTACCTCTTCCAGGCGGCGGAGGCGGGCGGCGGCCCGCGGGTGCAGCTGCTCGGCTCCGGGGCCATCTTCCGCGAGGTGATGGCGGCGGCCGAGCTGCTCCGGAAGGACTGGGGCGTGGGCGCCGACCTCTGGAGCTGCCCGAGCTTCACCCAGCTGGCGCGCGACGGGATGGCGGCGGAGCGGGCCGCCCGGCTCTCCCCGGCGGCGCCGCGCCGCCGCTCGCACGTCGAGGAGTGCCTCGGCCCGACCAGCGGCCCGGTGGTGGCCGCCACCGACTACGTGCGCGCCTTCGCGGAGCAGATCAGGCCCTGGGTCCCGCGCCGCTACCGGGTGCTGGGCACCGACGGCTTCGGCCGCTCCGACACCCGGGAGAAGCTGCGCCGCTTCTTCGAGGTGGACCGGCACCACGTGGCGGTGGCCGCGCTCGCCTCCCTGGCCGAGGAGGGGAGCGTCCCGGCGTCCCGCGTCGCCGAGGCGCTCGCCCGCTACGGCATCGATCCCGGCAGGCCCGCGCCCTGGACGGTGTGACCATGGACACCATCGAGGTGAGGGTCCCGGCCCTCGGCGACATCCCCGACGTCGGCATCATCGAGATCCAGGCGAAGGCCGGCGCCACGGTGAGGCGCGAGGATCCGCTGGTCACGCTGGAGTCGGACAAGGCGACCATGGACGTGCCGTCGCCGCGGGCCGGCACGGTGCGCGAGCTGAAGGTGAAGGTGGGGGACAGGGTGCGCGAGGGCACGGTGCTCCTCACACTGGAGGTGGCGGAGGAGGGGAAGGGGATGCCCGCCGCGACTCCGACCGCGACCCCGGCCGCGGCGCCCGCCCCTCACCCCGCCCCCCTCCCCGGCCGGGACCGGGGAGAGGGAGACGAACTCCGCGCGGCCGCGACCCACGCATCCCCCTCGGTCCGCCGCCTCGCCCGGGAGCTGGGCGTGGAGCTGGCGCGCGTCGCCGGCAGCGGCCCCAAGGGGCGCGTCCTCCAGGAGGACGTGCAGCGCTTCGTGAAGCAGGTGATGGAGGGCAGCGGCGCGCCGCGCGGCGGGGGCGCGGGGCTCGACCTGCTGCCCTGGCCCCAGGTGGACTTCGCCCGGTTCGGTCCGGTCGAGACCCGGCCGCTGCCGCGCATCCGCAGGATCTCGGCCGCCAACCTGGCCCGGAACTGGGTGATGATCCCGCACGTCACCCAGCACGACGAGGCCGACATCACCGAGCTGGAGGAGCTCCGGGTCCAGCTGAACCAGGAGCAGGGGCCGGGCGGCGTCAAGGTGACGATGCTCGCCTTCCTGGTGAAGGCCTGCGCCACCCTGCTGCCGCGGTTCCCCGAGGTGAACGCCTCGCTCGACGGCGAGAGCCTGGTGCTCAAGCGCTACGTCCACGTCGGGTTCGCGGCCGACACGCCGCAGGGGCTGCTGGTGCCGGTGCTCCGCGACGCCGACCGCAAGGGGATCCTGGAGATCGCGCGGGAGACCGGCGAGCTGGCGGCGCGGGCCCGCGAAGGGAAGCTGGCGCCCGCCGAGATGCAGGGGGGCAGCTTCACCGTCACCAGCCTGGGCGGGATCGGCGGGACGGCCTTCACCCCCATCATCCAGGCGCCGGAGGTGGCCATCCTCGGCGTCTCGCGCAGCGCGATCCGCCCGGTGTGGGACGGCGAGCGTTTCGCGCCGCGGCGCATGCTCCCGCTCTCGCTCTCCTACGACCACCGGGTCGTCGACGGGGCGCTGGCGGTGCGCTTCACCACCGCGCTGGCCCGGCTCCTCGGCGACCTGCGCCGGGCGATGCTCTAGCGCGCCGCCGGCGGCGCCCCGCGCTGGCAGCGGGCGTCCAGCCAGGGCAGCGAGGTGCGCGGGCGGGGCAGGTCCTGCGCGGCCACCTCGGTGAAGCCGTCGGCGCCCAGCTCCACGTCGGCCAGGATCCAGGAGCCGCCCTCGCGCCCGGGGGACCGGGCGGGGCAGGCGACGCGGACCACCGGGCGGCGCGCGGCGGAGAGGCCGAAGACCTGCTCCACGTGGCAGCCGGCGCCCGCCCCGGACACCGGCAGCGGCAGCGTCCGCTCCTCGCGGACGGCGCCCTCCAGGTCCAGCTCGGTGAAGGTCTCGGCCTCGCAGCCGCCGGCCGGAGCCTGCGCCTCCGCCCCGGCGCAGCGCGAGCAGAGGATGGTCCCGCCGTCGGCGAGGACGAGCGGCCGCGGGCAGGCCGCCAGGTCGACGCGGACCGGGGCCTCCCGCCCCTCCCGGTAGACGTGCGCCTCGCCGGCGCCGAGCCCGGGCCCCCCGTGGAGCAGCAGCACCACGGCGTCCGGCACCAGGTGGCAGGAGGCCGCGGCGTGGCGCTCGGTCTCCCGCCAGCCGGCCGCGGTCCGGACCCGGACGCTGGCGACGTCCTCGCCCCAGCCCACGCCGGGCAGCACGTCCACCCGGTGCCGCTGCTCCACCTCGAGCCAGGGCGTCACGCGGCAGCGCTGCGCCGTGGCGCAGCCGGCCGCGGGGAGCGCGGCCGCGCAGGCCAGGGCCAGGAGGGGCACGAGCGGGCGTCCGGCGGGCATGGCCGATTCTATACCGGCGGTGACCGGGAGCCAGGCCCGCGGCCGGGGACGGCCGCTCAGCGCGCGCCGCGGGTGGTGAGCACCGCGGGGATGGTCTTCAGGCAGATCTGGATGTCGCCCCACAGCGACCAGTGGTCGATGTAGGCGAGGTCCAGCTCCATCCAGCGCTCGAAGTCGATCTCGTTCCGGCCGCTGATCTGCCAGGTGCAGGTGATTCCCGGCTTCACGCTCAGGCGCCGGCGCTGCCAGCGCTGGTACTTGTGCACCTCGGAGGGGAGGGGCGGCCGGGGTCCCACGATGCTCATCTCGCCGCGCAGCACGTTCCAGAACTGGGGCAGCTCGTCGAGCGAGGTGCGGCGGATGAACGCGCCGATCCGGGTGACGCGCGGGTCGCTCGCCATCTTGAAGACCGGGCCGCTCATCTCGTTGCGCCCGCGGAGCGCCTCGAGGCGGGTCTCGGCGTCCCGGACCATGCTGCGGAACTTGAAGAGCGTGAAGGCCCGGCCGTTGAGCCCCACCCGCTTCTGGCGGAAGAAGACCGGGCCGGGGGAGTCGAGGCGGATGAGGGCCGCCACGGCGCCCAGCACCGGCGCGAGGAGCAGCAGCGCCAGCCCGCTGGCCAGGACGTCGAAGGCCCGCTTGGCCGCGAGCGCCAGCTCGCCGGAGGGGGTGCGGGTGAAGGAGAGCGTGGGCAGGCCGGCCAGGTCGGAGAGCGTCATCCGCGAGGCGGTGTCCTCGAAGAGCTGCAGGCAGACGCGGAACGACACGCCCTGCTCCTCGCAGAGCCGGACGGCGCCGCGGATCCGGTCGAGGCGGTGGCGCGGGACCGCGAAGAAGATCTCGTCGAGGACCCGGTCCTCGAGGAGCCTTCCCAGGTCGCGCAGCCGGCCCAGGACCGGGACGTCGCAGGTCTCGGCCGGCGCGTCGTCCTCGAGGACGTAGCCGGCGAAGGAGAAGCCCCACTCCGGGTGGGCGGCCACGGAGCAGACGACGTCCTCGGCGATGTCGCCCGAGCCCACCACCGCGAAGTAGCGCGTGTTGAGGCCGCGCCGCCGGGCGCCCCGGGCGGCGAACCGGAGCGCCATCCGCCCGCCGCCGACGAGCGCGAAGGAGAGGGGGAGGTAGAGGATCAGCGCCAGCCGCGAGAGGTCGTACCCCCGCTCCAGGAAGGCGACGGCGGCGACCACCAGCCAGGTCACGAGCATGGCGCGCGCGATGCGGCCCAGCTCCGCGCCCACCGGCCGCGTGCGGTAGGTCTCGTAGACGCCGAAGAGCCAGCTGGTGGTGAACCAGGCGAGCAGCGAGCCGGCCAGCAGCAGGCCGTGCTGGTCCATGGAGAAGCGCGCGCCGGGCGCGTGCAGGAGCGAGCCGCGGAGCTCGAACGCCAGCGGCAGCGCCAGGAGGAGCGCGAAGGCGTCCAGGACGCGCAGGGCGGCCTCGAGCAGTCTGGAATGCTCCTTCAACATCCGGTGCAACTCCTCGGGCGGCCCCCCCGCCCCGGTTCCGCCGCGCCGATGATCTACGACCTTCCCGGCGATGTGGGGAGTCGTGCGCCTGCGCGACACGCTGTGGGTTTGCCGTGAACGGGTGACACACATGTGCGACCAGCCGAACAGGGCAGAGCGCGGCGTGAACCAATCGTGACAGGACCGCAATCGTGGCAGGACCGGGTCCTGACGATTCGGCAACTCCTCACCCGGGCGGATCCGGCGCGGCGCTCGACAAGACGCCGCACCCAGGTGGAGCCGGGAACGAGGCGCCAGCCCCGCCTGCTCGCATTCCGGGCACCACGGAGGGGTCAACTGCGATGGGGCGCCGCGCCCGCGTCAGGCTTGATGCCGGTCAGGTCGGGCGCGCGCGCTCGAGCAGCTCCCGCACCTCGTCGTCGGAGGTCTGGCCGAAGCGCTCGTACCAGCTGCCCACCGCGAAGAAGAGCTCCGGCTCGGCGAGGCAGACCAGCTCGTCCACCTCTCCGCGGAGCTTCGCCGCGGTCTCGGCGGCGGCGACCGGCGCCGCCAGGACCAGGCGCCGCGGGCCCAGCCGGCGGAGCGCCCGGACGGCCGCCAGCGCGGTCCGCCCCGTGGCGATGCCGTCGTCGACCAGGATCGCGGTCCGGCCCGCCAGGGGAGGGAGTGGCCGGTCGCCGCGGTAGGCGCGCACGCGGCGCGCCAGCTCGGCCGTCTCCTGCTCGACCAGCCGCGCCAGCTCCGCCTCGCCGGCGCCCGACTCGGCGACCGCCTCGTCCTCGAGGACCACCGCGCCGCCCTCGGCGATGGCGCCGAGCGCGTACTCCGGGTTGCCCGGGGCGCCCAGCTTGCGGGCCACCAGCACCTCGAGCGGCGCGCCCAGGGCGCGGGCCACCTCGAAGGCCACCGGCACGCCGCCGCGGGGCAGCCCCAGGACCACCGGCGCCTCGCCCCGCAGCCGGGCCAGGCGCGCGCCGAGGCGGCGCCCGGCCTCCTCGCGGTCGCGGAAGGGAACGAGCCCCCGGTCCGAAGCGCGCGTGCTCCCTCCGGCGGCGCCGCCCGCGACTCCGGCTCCCCGGCTGCCCCCGGCGCCCGCGGCCAGGGTACGCCCGCCGCCGTCCCCGGGTCGCCGCCCCCGGCGTGACGGCTGCGCGCCGGCGCGCTACCGCGCCGCGCGGAAGGCCTCGTCGAAGTCCTCCCGGATGTCGTCGATGTGCTCGATGCCCACCGAGACCCGGATCTGGTCGGGGGTGACCCCGGCCGACTTCTGCTCCTCGGCGCTGAGCTGCTGGTGGGTGGTGGAGTTGGGGTGGATCACCAGGGTCTTCGCGTCGCCGACGTTGGCGAGGTGGCTGGCGAGCTTCACGGCGCCGATGAACTTCTTGCCGGCCTCGGCGCCGCCCTTGATCCCGAAGGTGAACACCGAGCCGAACCCGTTGCGCAGGTACTTGCGGGCGCGCTGGTGGTACGGGTGGTCCTCCAGCCCGGTGTAGTTCACCCAGGCGACCGAGGGGTGCGCCTGGAGCCAGCGGGCCAGGGCCAGGGCGTTCTGGCCGTGCCGCTCGGCGCGCAGCGAGAGCGTCTCGAGCCCCTGGAGGAGCAGGAAGGCGTTGAACGGGGAGAGGGCCGGCCCCAGGTCGCGCAGCCCCTCCACCCGGGCGCGGATGATGAACTGGATGTTGCCGAACGCCCCCTTGGGGCCGAAGACGTCGTTGAACACCAGGCCGTGGTAGCCGGGCGAGGGCTCGGTGAAGAAGGGGAACTTGCCGCTCGCCGCCCAGTCGAACCTGCCCGAGTCGACGATGACGCCGCCGAGGGAGGTGCCGTGGCCGCCGATCCACTTGGTGGCCGACTCCACCACCACGTCCGCCCCGTGCTCGATGGGGCGCGCCCAGTAGCCGGCCGCGCCGAAGGTGTTGTCGACGATGAGCGGGATGCCGTTGTCGTGGGCGAGCTTCGCCAGGGCCTCGAAGTCGGGCACGTTCCCGGCGGGGTTGCCGATCGACTCGACGTAGAGCGCCTTGGTCTTCCCGTCGACGGCCTTCTTCAGGGCCCCGGCGTCGTCGCCGTCCACCAGCTTCACGCCGATGCCGAGGCGGGGCAGGGTCACCTTGAACTGGTTGTAGGTGCCGCCGTAGAGGAGGCTGGTGGAGACGACGTTGTCGCCGGCCTGGGCGATGTTGGCGATGGCGATGAACTGCGCCGCCTGGCCCGACGCGGTGGCGAGGGCCGCGACGCCTCCCTCCAGCGCGGCGACGCGCTTCTCGAAGACGTCGGTGGTCGGGTTCATCAGCCGCGTGTAGATGTTCCCGAACTCCTGCAGCGCGAAGAGCCGGGCGCCGTGCTCCGCCGAGTCGAAGGTGTAGGAGGTGGTCTGGTAGATCGGGACCGCCCGGGCGTTGGTGCCGGGCGCCGGCTCCTGGCCGGCGTGGACTTGGAGCGTCTCGAAGCGGAGCTTGCGGGTAGGGGGAAGGGCCATCGTCGTCCTCTGCGCGGGGTCATCCGTGGAAGTGGACGAGCATCCTATTGGGCGGATGTCCGTCCGTCAAGACGGATGCCCGTCAGGGACGCCGGGACGAAGAAAAAGCCCCGCCAGCTCTCACTGCTGGCGGGGCACGACTGGTGACCCCTACGGGATTTGAACCCATGTTTTCGACGTGAGAGGCCGACGTCCTAACCGTTAGACGAAGGGGCCACGAAGCTGCCCTCTACTAACGCACGCGCCTTCTGGAAGTCAACGCGCGCACTGCGGAATTGGCTGGGGGACTAGGATTCGAACCTAGATAGCCAGATCCAGAGTCTGGCGTCCTGCCGTTAGACGATCCCCCAATGTCCCTTGCTCATCTCCTCCGGGGAGCTTCCTTCTTTCCCGGCGTGGTGAGGACGAAGATCCTGGTCTCGCCCTTCCATTCGTAGACGTTCAGCCCGTCCCAGCCGCCCGGCCTCGCCTCCGGGTTCTCGATGTGGACCGCCTTGAGCCCCGGCTGGTTCACGATCACCTTCCGCGGGAACCGCGCCGGAGGGTAGGTCGCCTTGAAGAACCTGAGCGTGTCCTCGTAGCTCCTCTCGACGCGGTACCGGTACGGCTCCACGGCCCGGGCCCCGTCGGGAAGCGTGGCGCCCGCCACCTTCTCGGCCAGCGCCAGGCCCGGCAGGCCCAGGAAAACCGCCGCGAGCGCGGCCTTATAGCGAGACATCCGGTGCACGGTCAAGACCCGTGTAGCCCGACCGGGGCAGCGCGTCAACGCCCGCCGCCCGCGCCGCCGGCGCGCGCCGGACCGCCCCCTACGCGAGGAGCCGCAGGGCGGCGTCGAGCCGCCGGAGCGACTCCTCCTTCCCGAGGATCAGCACCACGTCGTAGATGCCCGGCGAGGCGGTCCCGCCGGTGAGCGCCACCCGCACCGGCTGGGCCACCTTGCCGACGCCCAGCGCCCGCGCCTCGGCCACGCCCTGGAAGAGCCGCTCCAGCCCCTCGGCGGCGGGGGCGGCCATGGCGGCGAGGCCGTCGCGGACCGCCTGCAGCAGCGGCCGGCTCTCCGGCGTGAGGAACTTGGCCCGGGCCTTCGGGTCCAGCTCGACGGGGGCGTAGAAGTAGCGGAACTGCTGCGCGATCTCGCCGAAGCTCCGGGCCCGCTCGCGGGCCACCCGCGCCAGGAGGCGGAGCTTGCCGTCGTCGGCGGCGTCGAGCCCGGCCGCCCGGAGGTGGGGGAGGGCCCGGCGGGCCAGCTCCTCCTCCGGCAGCGCCCGCATCCACTCGTGGTTCACCCAGAGCATCTTGTCCGGGTTGAAGACGCCGGCGGTGGCGCCGACGTCGGCGAAGTCGAAGTCCTTCACCAGCTCCTCGAGCGTGAAGATCTCCTGGTCCCCGTGGGACCAGCCGAGCCGCGCCAGGTAGTTCACCACCGCGCCGGGCAGGTAGCCCATGTCGCGGTAGGCGGTCACGCTGGTCGCGCCGTGGCGCTTGGAGAGGCGGGTCTTGTCGGCCCCGAGGATCATCGGCAGGTGGGCGAAGGTGGGCGGCTCCACGCCCAGCGCCTGGTACATCAGGATCTGCCGGGCGGTGTTGTTCACGTGGTCGTCGCCGCGGGCCACCAGGGTGATGCCCATGGTGACGTCGTCCACCAGCGCGCCGAAGTTGTAGAGCGGCACCCCGTCGCCGCGGAGGATGACCTCGTCCTGCAGCGTGTCGTGGGGCGTGGTGATGGCCCCCTTCACCAGGTCCTGGAAGGTGGTGGCCCCGGTCTCGGGCATCCGGAAGCGCATCACATGGGGCTTCGAGGGGTCGTGGGGCTTGTCGCGGCAGGTGCCGGGGTAGCGGAACTGGCGCTTCTCGGCCTCGGCCTTCCGGCGCTGCGCGTCCAGCTCCTCGCGCGAGCAGTAGCAGGCGTAGGCCTTCCCGGCCTTCCGGAGCCGCTCGGCGTGCTCCCGGTAGAGGTCGAGCCGCTGCATCTGGAAGTAGGGGCCGTGCGGGCCGCCGACCTCCGGCCCCTCGTCCCAGTCGAGCCCCAGCCAGCGCAGCCCCTCGAGGATGGCGGCCTCGGCCGCCTGCGTGGAGCGCCCCTGGTCGGTGTCCTCGATGCGCAGGATGAACCGCCCCCCGGTGCGGCGGGCCCAGAGCCAGTTGAAGAGGGCGGTTCGGGCCCCGCCGATGTGCAGGTAGCCCGTGGGAGAGGGAGCGAAGCGGAGGCGGGGGGTGGCCATGGCGGGCGGAAGCTAGCACAACGGGCTCCGGATTGGCCGTCGCGGGCGCGCCGGCGGCCCGCTAGGATGCTCCCATGACCCGCGCCCTCCTCGCCGCCGCCGCCCTGCTGGCCGCGGCGCCGGCGGCGGCCGCGACCGCACGGGTGGCCAGCGTCGAGGAGCTGGCCCGCGCCTCGGACCTGGTGGTGCGGGGCGAGGTGGTGCGCCAGCGCAGCCGGCTGGGCGCCGACGGCAGCCGCATCTACACCTTCGTCGACGTCCGCGTGGCCCAGAGCTGGCGCGGGAAGGCGCCGGCGGTGGTGACGGTGCGCGTCCCCGGCGGCGTGATCGGCGACCGCGGCCAGCGGGTGGACGGCGCCGCGGCCTTCTCCGACGGCGACGAGGTGGTGGTCTTCCTCGCACCGGCGGGCCGGGTCCACCAGGTCACCGGCATGGCCCAGGGGAAGTTCGCGATCCGGGGCGGCGAGGCCCGGCCCGACCTCTCCGGGCTCCGGCTGCTCCCCCGGCGGCTGCCGCCGGGCGAGCGGGCCTCCGGCCCCATGCCGGTCGAGGAGCTGGAGCGGCGCGTGCGGGAGGCCCGGTGAGGCTCGCGGCGCGGGCGGCCACCGCCTGCCTCCTCGCGGCCGCGGCGGCGCCGGCGGCCGCCTGGGTCCGCTCCAGCAGTTGCCCGGGCGACCCGAACGCCGGCTTCGCGCTGTGGTGGGCGGGGGCGCCGCCGGTGCTCTCCTACCGGCTCTCCACCGCCCAGGTGCCGGTGGGCTGCGCGCCGGCGGGCTGCGCGAACGCCTCCTGCGGCGGCGACTTCCCGACGCTGGAGACCCTGGTGAAGGCCTCGGTCGACGCCTGGGCGCAGGCCCGGACCGCCCCCACCGACCCCACGCCCTGCACCGGCCTGACCACGGCCTACCAGGGCGCCCAGACCGACCCGGTCGCCCGGATCCAGGTGGGCGTCGAGGACGGGCAGGACCTGATCGTCTTTCGCAAGGGCACCTGCGCCGACATGGTCCCGGCGGGCACCCCCTGCCTCACCCAGGGCGGCTGCGGCAACCTCTACAACTGCTGGGAGGAGGCGGCCAGCACCGGGACCCTGGCGCTCACGGTGGTGACCTTCCGGACCGGGAACGGGCAGATCCTCGACGCCGACACCGAGCTCTGGGACTGGAACGGCAGCACCTCCCGGCCGACCGGCCACTACTTCACCTGCGCCGGGCCCAACCCCCCGGTCCCCACCTGCACCGGGCCGGGCTACAACCAGGAGGGCTGCGTCGAGTGGGACGTGGGGTCGGTGGTCACCCACGAGACCGGCCACATGATCGGGCTCGACCACCAGACCGCCGCCCCCTCGGTGATGGCCCCGACCCTCTCCGGCGGTTCCACCGCGCAGCGGGTCCTGAAGGCGGACGACGTGGGCGCGGTCTGCACCATCTACCCGCCCGGCCAGCCGGCCCTGCAGCAGAAGCTGCCCGGCTCCTGCGGCTCCTCCTCCCGCGCCTCCACCGGGTGCGGCTGCACCGGCGGCGGCGCCGGCCTCCCCGGCCTGCTGGTCCTGCCGTTCCTGCGCAGGCGGCGCGGCGTCCGCGGAGTCGCCTTCGCCGATCGGCTGCGGTAAGAGATCGGCATGGCGCGCCGGAAGCGGGTGCTGATCGTGGACGACTCGATGGCGGTGGTGGACGCCCTGACCGGCGCCTTCGAGGAGGCCGGCTACGACGTCGGCTACGCGGTGGACGGCGAGGAGGTCTTCCGCAAGATGGCGGCGCTGGAGCCCGACGCCGTCCTGCTCGACGTCTACATGCCCAAGATCAACGGCGCCGACGTCTGCCGCCTGGTGAAGGCCCACCCGCACTGGCGGAAGACCTGGCTGGCCATCATCAGCGCCCGGATCTCCGAGGGCGAGGTGGAGATGTACCGGCGCATCGGCGCCGACGAGATCCTGAAGAAGCCCATCGACCCGGCCGTGGCGGTCGCGGCGGTGACGAAGGGGATCGGCGCCCCCGACGGTCGCCCCGGGTCGCCCTAAGGGCAGGTTCCGGAGGTCAGTACCGTGAAGGCCGCGGTGTTCGAAGCGGGCTGCCCGGGGTTCTCCACCGTCAGACCGTAGGTCACACCGCCCAGCACCGCGGTGGTGTCCAGGATGACCTGGATTGCGGTGGCGCTGGTCACCGTCACCAACCCCACGCCGGGGATGGTGGAAAGGTCCACCTTCCCAGTGATCACCGAGTTCACGTAGACGGTGGAGACGCCAGCGCCGAAGTTGCTCCCGCTCAGTGTCACCAGCACGTTGTTGGACTGCTGGACGGCGCAGGCGCCGGGACTGCTGCAGGTTGCGGGAGTGGTGCAAGTCCGGCAATAGCCGGAAGTGGCGCAGGCGCCGTTGCTGTTCCAGTCGGCCACCGTGATGGAGGTGATGGCCGGGGTGCCCGGCGTCACCGAGAAGGCAATGGGGTTCGACGCCGGGGCCGCCGTCGCCCCCACGTAGTTCACCGTCCGGAGGAGGTGCACCCCGGTGGCCACCCCGGCGAGCGAGAGCGAGGCAGTGGCGCCGGAGGCCGGGGGCGCCCCCGAGAGCACCGGGGTGACCGTCTGCTCCACCGCGCCCCCCTGCGTCGTCAGCTCGAGCTTCATCCCCGAGAGGAAGTTCGCGCCGGCGAGGGTCACGGGCACGGTGTCGCCCTGGCCGCCGCCGGCCGGCGTCACCGACACCAGCGAGGCCTGGTTGGAGGCCACGGTGAAGGGGAGGGCGGCGGTGGTCGTCCCGCCGCAGCCGGCCCGGACGTTCCAGGTGCCGGCGGTGTCGCCGGCGGCGGTCAGGTTCACCGTCCCGAGCAGCAGCTGCGGCGAGGAGAAGGTCGAGGTGTCGGCGGCGCGGAAGGCGCCCAGCGGCGGCTGCACCTGCAGGGCGCAGCTCGCGTCGAAGCCGGAGCCGCCCAGCGCGAGCTGGACGCCGGTCAGGCCCAGGACCGGGATGGCCGGGGTCACGGTGACGTTCGAGGCCACCGGCGCAGAGGCCAGGACCTTGAAGTCCATCGCGCCGGAGGTGCCGATGCCCGGGTTCACCACGTGGACCTGGTAGAAGCCGGCCGCGTAGCTGGCCAGCGAGAGGTTGGCCCGCACCGACGTGGAGTAGACGTAGGTGGTGGGCAGCGGCGTCCAGGTGGTGGCGGTGCCGGCCGTCCCCGGACCGATCTCCACCGCGCTGGCCGGCTCGAACGCCGTCCCGGTGACCAGCAGGTTGATCTCGGCGCCCTGGGGCGCGGTGTTCGGCGAGAGGCCGGTGACGACCGGCGGGCCGGGGCTGACGGCCTGGAACGACGCCGCGGACGACCGGACGTCGTTCTCGTTCTGGACCATCACCTGCACGGTGGTGGAGGGGAGCGCGGCGCGGAGGTCGAGGTCGCAGGTGAGCGAGGTCGGCACGATCCGCGCCGACGGCACGATGACCGTCTCGACGGTCCCGACCCGCTGCACGCAGACGGCGTTGGAGGTGAAGTTGCTCCCGGTCACGACCACCCCGGCGACCACCGTCCCGGCGGTCCCCTGGGACGCGCAGGGGGAGCTGCCCGCCGCGCAGACGCTGGTGATGATCGGCGTCGGCGTCCCGACGGCCACGCCCCAGACGTTGGAGACGGTGCGGTCGGCGTTCACCACCTGGAGCTGGAGGGTGCCGGTGCCGACCGCCGAGAGGTCCACCGGCGCCTGCAGGCTGGTCGAGGTCAGGCTGCCGGGCGCCGGGGCGATCTCGGCCTGGGGCAGCGCGCCGGAGACCCGCAGGCGGGTGGCGGCGCCGGTGGTGAAGCCGGTCCCGGTCACCGTGAGCGTGGCGGTCCCGGAGACCGGCACCGGCGAGGCCGCCGTGATGACCGGCACCGCCGCGGCCGCGATGCAGGTGCCGCTGCCGCAGGTCTGGCCCGCCCCGCAGGCGGCCCCGCAGCCGCCGCAGTTCGCGGCGCTGGTGCGGACGTCCACGCAGGTGTCGGCGCCGCAGGTCTCGCAGTTCGGCTTCTCCTTGGTGGTCTTGCTGCAGGCCGATCCGCCCAGCACCAGCAGGGCCGCGAGGAGGGCGAGGCCGGCGCCGCCGGCGCCGCGCCGGGGACGCGGCCGCCGCCGGCGCGCCAGCGGGAGGCCGAGCGCGAAGAGGACGAGCGCCATCGGGCCCGAGTCGCCCGCGCTGCCGCAGCCGCAGCCGCTCTTGGTGGTGGAGGTGCCGGCCGGCGCCGCGCCGTAGCCGTTCGGGTTGGCGGTGTCGTAGCACTGGCCGGCGCGGCAGGTGCCCACCGGGCAGCTGACGGCGCCGGTCCCGGCGCAGGGATCGTCGGCGCAGCGCCCGGCGGTGCAGATCTGGTTCTGGCCGCAGTGGCCGGGCGGGCAGGGGTCGGCGACGCAGGCGCCGGCCACGCAGGCCTGCCCGGCGCCGCAGGTCACCGTGGCGCAGGGGTCGGGGGCGCAGAAGCCGTCGGCGCCGCAGGCCTGGCCCTGCGGGCAGACCACGGTGGCGCAGGGGCGGACGCAGTCGGCGACCGGCGGGCTCTCCCCGTAGTTGCCGCGGCAGAAGGTGCCGGCGGGACAGGTGAAGCCGGCGCACGGATCCACCTGGCAGGTCCCGTTGCGGCAGGCCTTGCCCGCGTCGGCGCCGGTGCAGCCGGTGGCGGTGCAGCCGCCGGCGACGCAGGCGCCGCCCGAGCAGTAGGCCCCCTCGCCGCAGCTCTTGCCGGCGCACGGATCGACGCAGGTGGTCCCGCCCTTGCCCGGCGCCGGGCAGCTGCCGTCGGCCATGAGGCAGAGCTGACCGGCGGGGCAGGGCGTCCCGGCCACGTGGCCGCCCGCGGTGTCGGGGCAGGCCGCCGGGGCGCAGGAGTACGGCGGCGCCGCGCCGGTCTTCACGTAGCCGCAGGCGCAGCTGCCCTCGCTGGGGATGGTGGGGATGGTGCAGACGCCGTTCACGCAGGCCTGGCCGGTGCCGCAGGGGGCGGCGCCGTCGCCGCTCCAGGAGGCCGAGCAGGTGTCGTTCAGGCCGTTGCACTTCTCGGCCGGGCTGGGCGTGACCGCGCTGCTGCAGGTGGCGCTGAACTTGCCGGCGACGCAGGTGCGCACGCCGGGCGAGCAGACGCCGGTGCAGCAGAAGCCGGCGAGCTCCGTGGTCCCGGAGGCGCAGCTGCCGCCGGCCGGCTTGGCGGTGCAGCCGGCCGTGGCCGCCGGATAGCAGGGAACGGTGTCGCCCGCCTTGCAGTCGCAGACGGACGGATCGTCGACGATCCCGTTGCAGTCGTCGTCGAGGCCGTTGCCGCAGATCTCGGCCGGCTTCCCGGAGGCGTCGAGGTGCGGCAGCACCTGGCCGGCGCAGGCGCCCCAGACGTTGGGGCCGCCCGGATTGGCGACGCAGCTCTGGGTCCCGGCGCGGCAGATGCCGAGGCCGGGGGTGACGTTGCCCGACGTGTAGGGGGGATAGGGGCAGGGCTGCACCGTGCCGAGGACGCAGTCGCAGCCGTCGCCGGCGATCCCGTTGCAGTTGTAGTCCTTGAGCGTGGACTCGCAGCGCTCGGGAGCCGGGAGCACC
>JAKAEO010000048.1:0-316 GCA_021818285.1 Myxococcales bacterium | reverse complement strand
GGCCGTTGCAGACCCACGCCGCCGAGACGCAGGCCCAGGTGCCGGAGCGGCATTCGCCCTGGCAGGAGACGATCGTCGAGCCGGAGACCTGGCAGCCGGTGCTGGTGCCCGGGACCGGGGTGCCGGTGAAGGTCGGCCCGGTGTAGCAGGTCGCGACGCCGCCCGGCGGCGTGACGTTGTCGTCCACGATGCCGTTGCAGTCGTCGTCGAGGCCGTTGCAGGTCTCGGGGCGCGGCGTCCCGGCGCCGACGCAGCTCCAGGCAACGCCCGAGCAGCTCCAGGTGCCGGCGTGGCAGATGCCCTGGCAGGCGTAGCT
>JAKAEO010000267.1 GCA_021818285.1 Myxococcales bacterium | reverse complement strand
CCGCCGCCCGCGCCGGGCTCGGCGCGGCGCTCGCCGCGCTGCTCTTCGCCCCGCCCTCGCCCCGGCTCGCCGCCGAGCTTCCGCCGGCGCGCGACGGCGGGGCGCTCGGGCTGCGGGCCGGGCCGGCCGGCCTGTGGCTGCGGGCGGTGCTGCTGCTCCCGCCCGCTCGCGAGGAGGTCTGGCGGGAGGTGGCCGGGGGACCGGAGGCCGCCGCCGCCGGGCGCGAGGAGCTGTCGCGGCTGCCGGGCGACCTCTTCGCCGCCGCCCGCTTCGGCGGCAGCCCCTCGGCGCTGCTGCGCCGGGTCGGCTACCTCCTGCCGGAGGGGCTCGCGGGCCGGCTGCGGCGGGCGCGCCTCGACCTGGCCCGGGACGTCGGCGCCCACCTCGCCCCGGGGGCGGCGGCCGGGCTCTCGCTCTCCCCCCGCTTCGACGCCGCGGCGCTGGCCGGGGGCGTGGCGGCGGCGGCGCGCGACCCCTTCCGGCTGGTGCACCTCGCCGCGGTGGCGCGGGTGAAGGACCCGGAGGCCCTGCGGCGCGAGCTCGTCCGGCTGCAGCGGGCCGGCCCGGCCCTGGGCCTGCGGATCGCCGCCCGTCCCGGGGGCGGCGCCTGGTCGGTGCCGGTGGGCGGCGGCACGCTGGCCTGGGCCCTGGAGGGCGACCGGCTCCTCGTCGCCGGCGGCGCGGGGCGGCTCGCTGCGCTCGGCGCCCGCGGCCCCGGCTTCGAGGCGCCGACGCCCGGCGCGCGGGCGGCGCTGGAGTCGGGCGGCGCCGCGGCGGCGGTGGACTTCCCCGGCCTGGTGCGCCGGGTGCGCGAGCTGCCGCCCGAGGCCTTCGGCACCGGCCCGGACGGCTTCGTGCTCCGGGCCCTGGTGGACCGTTTCCTCGAGCCGGCCTCCCACCTCTCCGCCGCCTCCCTCCGCCTGGAGGTGGTCCCCGGCGCCGCCCGCATCGACCTCGCGGTGGAGGCGCTGGCTCCGTGATCAGGCTCCGCGGGGTGGTGAAGCGCTTCCGCGAGGCCGGGCGCGACCGGCCGGTCCTCGACGGCCTCGACCTCGAGGTCCCGCCCGGCGAGATGGTGGCGGTGGTGGGGCCGTCGGGATCGGGCAAGTCCACCCTCCTCTACCTGGTGGGCGGCCTGGACGCCGACTTCGAGGGGGAGGCCCGGGTTGCGGGCCACGACCTGCGCGCCCTCTCCGAGCGGGAGCGGGCCGCCTTCCGCAACCGGGAGGTGGGCTTCGTCTTCCAGGCCTTCAACCTGCTGCCCCAGCTCACCGCGCTGGAGAACGCCTGCCTGCCGGGCTGGTTCGAGGGGGGCGGCGCGCGGCCGCGGAGCGCGCTGCTCGACGCCGGCCGCGAGGCGCTCGCCCGGGTGGGGCTCGGCGACCGGGCCGGCGACCGGCCCGGCCAGCTCTCCGGCGGGCAGCGCCAGCGGGTGGCCATCGCCCGGGCGCTCTTCGCCGGCCCCCGGCTGCTGCTCGCCGACGAGCCCACCGGCAACCTGGACACCGCCACCGGCGAGGGCATCATCCAGCTCTTCGCCGAGCTGGCGCGGGGCGGGATGACGGTGCTGGTGGTGACCCACGAGGAGCGGGTGTCGCAGGCGGCGGCGCGGGTCCTGCGGCTCGAGGGCGGGAGGCTGCGGTGAGGCGCGGCGCCCTGCTGCGGCTGGCCGTCCTGAACCTCCGCGCCGACCGGCGCGGCGCCCTGCTGAACGGGGTCGCGGTCTCGGCCGGCGCCGCCGCCCTGTGCTTCTTCCTGTCGCTGGGGCTCGGGACCGGCGCGGCGGTCCGCCAGATGTTCCCGGGCGAGGCGCGCCTCGTGGAGGTGGTCCCCGGCGCGGTGTCGCTCGGGCCGGTGCTGGGGGGCGGGACGCTGGACGACGCCGCGGTCCGCCGGCTGCGGGAGCTGCCCGGGGTCACCGCCGCCTGGCCGCGGATGAGCCTGCGGGTGCCGGTCGCCGCCACCCGCGGCCCCGAGGGGCTGGCGCTGAACTACCCCCCCGGCTTCACGCTGCAGATCCCGGTGGTGGGCGTCGACCCCGGCCTGGTGGCCGGCGACCTGCCGCCGGGCGCCTCCTTCGCCGACCCGGGCGACGGCGGGCCCATCCCGGTGGTGATCTCCAGCCGGCTGCTCGAGGCCTACAACCGCACCATCGCCCCGGCGTGGAACGTGCGCCGGCTTCCGCCGGGCCCGGCCCTCGTCGGCCTGCAGCTGCCGGTGCGGATCGGCTACTCCATCGTGCCCCTGAAGACCGAGGACCGGGTCTACGACGCCCGGCTGCGGCTGGCCGGCCTCTCCGACCGCGTCCCGACCTTCATGCTGGCCATGCCGCTCGACACCGTGCGCCGCCTGCACCGCGAGTACGGCAAGCCCGACCTCGGCTACACCGGCGTCTCGCTGCTGGCGGCGCGGCCCGACGACGTGCCGGCGGTGGCGGCGGCGGTGCGGCGCATGGGCTACGCGGTGGACGAGTCGGACCGCTCGGTGGCGGAGCGGGCCGGCGCGGTGGTGGCGGTGGCCACCGCGGCGCTTGCGCTCCTCGCGCTCCTCATGATCGCGGTGGCGGCCCTGGCCATCGCCCAGTCGCTCTTCGCGAGCGTCCGGGCCCGGGCCCGGGAGATCGCGGTCCTCCAGGCGGTGGGGGCGACGCGCGCCGACGTCCGGTCCCTGGTGCTGGCCGAGGCGGCGCTGCTGGGGCTCGGCGGCGGGCTGGCCGGCGCGGCGCTGGCCCGGGGCGCCTCGGCGGGGCTCGACCGGGTGGCGCTCCGGCTGCTCCCCGACTTCCCCTTCCGGCCGCCGAGCTTCTTCCTCTTCCCGGCGTGGCTCTGGGCGGCGGGGGCGGGCGTGGCGGCGCTGGCGGCGGTCCTCGGCGCCCTGGCGCCGGCGGCGGCCGCCTCGCGCGTCGACCCGGCCCGGACGATCGCCTAGAGGGGGAGGGGCCCCAGCGAAGCCGGGGAGGGCCGGGGGCGCAGCCCCCGTTGAAACGACGAGGCCGCGGGTCTCTCGACCCGCGGCCCCGGAGACTGCGATCGGCTGGGGCCTACTTCAGGCCGGCGACGAACGCCGCCACTTCCTTGGCGTTCTCGATCTTGACCGGCTTCATCTTGCCCTTGCCCTCGGTGATGGTCTTGAGGACGACGTCGGCCTTCATGCCCTTGATGGCCTGGGCGTGGATCTTGGAGCCCTCGCCGGCGGCGCCGTGGCACATCTTGCACTTGGCGGCGTAGGTGGCGGCCCCGTCGGCGTACGCGACGGTGGCGAAGGCGACGGCGGCGAGGGCGACGATGACGCGCTTCATTTCGTGACTCCCTGGTGGAGGTTTGGGTGCCTCGAACGACTTGACGCTCCTGGTGCGCTCTTATTCACGAGCGCGGTGGACGGGGCGTCAGGACGGGACGAGGGCGCCTGTTTACACGAACTTGCGGTGGAGATCCAGGGTCGAACCACGCTTTGTCGCAGGGGGGCGGGCCCACAGCCGCCCACCCCGGCCTACCCGGGCGGCGCGGCCGCCGGCGCCCGCTGCGGCGCGTAGACCACCAGCTCGTCGCCCGGCATCAGCCGGTGCCGGCGGGCGTTGCGGATGCCGTTCCAGCGGCACAGCTCGTCGACCGCCACGCCGAAGCGCTGGGCGATGGCCCACAGCGAGTCGCCGGAGGCGACGCGCACCGTGGCGCGGGAGCGCCCGACGGTCAGGGACGCGGCGATCACCGGCGCGGCCCGCGCCGCCCGGGCGGCGCGGTGGCGCGAGCGGTGCGCCGAGCGGGGCGGCGGCTCGG
>JAKAEO010000047.1 GCA_021818285.1 Myxococcales bacterium | reverse complement strand
AGCCACGCCGCCCCGCCCAGCCCGCCGGCCAGCAGCAGGACCGCGGCGGCGGCCGCGCCGGCCCCCCGGACCTTGCGGCGCCGCGCCGCCAGCCGCCGGGAGTCGGTGACCTCCCGCTCGACCTTCAGGTGCGCCTCCGCCTTCCGCAGGTCCACCAGGAAGCGGCTCACCTCGGCCACCGGCCGGTAGCTCCCCCCCTCCTCGGCCACCGGCGTGGCCGCGTCCAGCTCCCCCTCGAAGAGCAGCTCGCGGAGGCGGGACTCGGGGACCGGGCCGAAGACCTGGCCGTCGCGCTGGAAGGTCCACTCCGGCTCGGGGCCCGGCGCGCCCCGCTCCGGGGGTTCTCGGCTCGACGGCTCGCTCATCGGGAGCGCCCGCCCCTTCCTCGGGGCGCGCGCGGCGGGCAAACTTAGCACGCCGTGGAGAGACGCCGCTACGCGCTGCTGGTCGCCTACGAGGGCGGAGCCTTCCGCGGCTTCCAGCGCCAGCCCGGGCTGCCGTCGGTGCAGGAGGCGCTGGAGCGGGCCCTCCGTCCCCTGGGCCTCGCGGGGCGCGTGGACGTGGCGGCGCGGACCGACGCCGGCGTGCACGCCCTGGCGCAGGTGGTGACCTTCTGGGCCCGCGCCGCGCACGACCCGGAGGTGCTCCGGGCGGCGGTGAACCGCGCGACGCCGCCGGAGCTGTGGTGCAGGGCGGCGGCCCGGGTGGACCCGTCGATCCACGCCCGCGCCTCGGCGCGCGCGCGGCGCTACGTCTACCTGGTGGGGACGCCGCCGCCCCCGGCCCTGCGTCCCTACGCCTGGACGCTCCCGGACGAGCGCGCCTTCCCCGGCGCGCCGGCGCCGTCGCTCGACGCCGCGGCCATGCGGGCGGCGCTCCGCTCCGCGGTGGGAGAGCACGACTTCACCGGCTTCGCGCGGCCCGGCGAGCAGCGCGGCACGGTGCGCACCCTGCTCTCCGCCGAGGTGATCGCGGCGGAGGGGGAGCCGCTCTGGGCCCTGGTGCTGGAGGGGCGCGGCTTCCTGCGCGCCATGGTCCGCAACCTGGTGGGCACGGCGGCGGCGGTGGGGCTGGGCCTCGCCCCGCCCTCGGTCGTCGCCGAGCTCATCGCGGCGCGGGGACGCTACCGCGGGGTGCGGGCGCCGGGCTGGGGGCTCACCCTGGCGGCGGTCGCGTACCAGCCGCCGCTCTTCCCGGGGAGCCCCTGAGCCGGTCGCTCGCGCGCACTCAGGCGGCGGGGCTGCCCGCGGGACGCGCCGGCTCGGCGGCGGGGAGGTGCCGCGGCCGGTCGGCCCGCTCCTCGAAGAAGGCGAGCACCGGCGAGGAGGCGCGGGGCGCGGGCACCCGGCGCAGCGCGATGCGGCCGATGGGTACCCCGAACGAGGGCCTCTGGGAGGGGCTCACGGCTGCTCGCTCGCCAGGAGGTGCTCGTACTTCGCGAGCAGGTCGGAGACGGCCTCCCGGAGGTAGTCCGACTGCCGGATGCGCGTCGCCCGGGCGAGCTGCCGCAGGCGGACGGCCAGGTTTGGCGGGAGCCGGATCAGCATGGGTTCCAGCCGGTTGACTGCGACGGATGCGAGGTCGTCCGCGGGGTGGGCGTGGGCAGCGTTCATTCCGTTTCCCTCCATGTGATTACCTTTGCCTACACGCTACCACCCGGTATCCGAGGGTCAATTTTTCGCTCTTGACAAACGGGAATTGGCCCCGGCGGGGCCATCCGGCGGCCGCGGCGGGCGCGAGCTACCGGCGGACCGGCAGGAGCCCGGCGATCTCGCTCATCCGGCCGCTGCGGAACGGCTCCAGGTCCAGCGCCGCCAGCTTGAAGCCGGCGCCCTTCACGGCGGCCGCCAGCGCCGCGCGGAGGGCGAAGGCCCCCTCCAGCTCATCGGCCGCCACCTCGATCCGGCCGACGTCGCCGTGCCAGCGCACCCGGAAGCTGCGCAGGCCGAGCGCCCGCAGCGCCGCCTCGGCGCGCTCCACCTGCGCCAGCCGCGCGGGCGTCACCTCGACGCCGAAGGGAAGCCGCGACGCCAGGCAGGCCATCTGCGGCTTCTCCCAGGTGGGCAGGCCGTAGGCCTGGCTCCAGGCGCGGACCTCGGCCTTCCCCAGGTCGGCCTCGGCGAGCGGCGAGGAGACGCCGGCCTCGGCCGCGGCGCGGTGGCCGGGCCGGTGGTCGGACCGGTCGTCGGCGTTGAAGCCGTCGAGGACGGCGGCGAGCCCCTCGCGGCTGGCCGCCTCGGCGCAGAGCCGGTACAGCTCCCCCTTGCAGAAGTAGCAGCGGTCGGATCCGTTGGCCCGGTAGCGCGGGTCGTCGCCCTCGTGGCTCTCCACCTCGAGGTGACGCGCGCCCAGCAGGCGCGCCAGCCTGCGTGCCTCCTCCCGCTCCGACGCCGGGACGCTGGGGGAGTGGGTGGTGAGCGCCACCGCGCGGTCGCCGAGCACCTCGCGGGCCACCGCCAGCACGAAGGTGGAGTCGACGCCCCCCGAGAAGGCGATCAGCGCCCCTCCCGAGGCGCGCACCGCGGCCTTCAACCGGTCGAGCCGGTCGGCGCTGGCGCGGCGGAGGTCGTCGAGTCCGGGCACGGCCCGGGGAATGTAGCGGAGCCGGTCGGCCGGTTCCAGGCGGAGCGGCTAGCGCCGCTTCCTCGCCCCGGCGCGCGCGGCGGCCTTGCGGGCCCCCGGCCGCGCCCGGGCAGCGCCCTTGCCCTTGCCGCCCCGGGCCGGCTTCCCCTTGGCCGCCTTCTTCGGCTTCTGCCCGCCGGTCAGCCGCCCGAACTCGGTCGGGCCGATGTACTTCGCGTCCACCAGGGCCTGGAGGATGCGCAGCACGGAGGCGTCGGCCCGCTCGGCGTCGGTGTGGAGCAGCACGTCCGGGTGGGTCGGCGGCTCGTACGGGTCGTCCACCCCGGCGACGTTCTGGATCTCCTGGGCCATGGCCCTGCGGTAGACGTCGGAGCGCTGCTGCAGCGTCTCCATCTTGCAGTCGGCGAAGACCTCGACGAAGCGGCGCACCTCGCGGCGCAGCTGCTCGCGCGGCTCGCGGTAGGGCGAGAGCGCCGCCACCACCACCACCGCCCCGTGGCGGGCCAGCAGCCTGGCGACGTGGCCCACCCGGCGGACGGCGGTGTCGCGGTCCTCCTTGCCGTGGCCCAGCCCCTTCACCAGGATCTGCTCGGCGTCGTCGGCGTCGAAGAGCTCCACCGGCCGGCCGGCGGCCGTGAGCCGCTTGTGCAGGTGGTGCGCCAGGGTGCTCTTCCCCGCGCCCTGCATCCCGGTGATCCAGATGACGAACCCGCCGTGCTGCGGCTGCAGCTCCATGGTCTCCTCCCCGGGCTCCACGCGCCAGCCGCATCCGCTCGCGGAGGCTGCGTCACCACGAGTGACGGCCATTATAGCCGCGCTCCCGGCCGTCCCACCAGAAACAGGCCACTTTTCGCCGTTCCACGGGGCCGGCGGCCCCTGCGGCGCGATATCGGCCCCCGAACGGAGGGGGCACCCGGCCGCCCGGGTCCGCCGCGATCGCCGCCGGCGCTCCCCGGGCCCGTCAGGCGCGCGTGGCGCAGGCGCAGCCGGGCTGGCGCACCGTCGGGCTGGTGCGAGGGTGGCCCCGGACCAGGTCGATGCGCCGGCCCTGGGGCGGCTGCAGCACGCCCCCGGCCAGGAGCAGGATCTCCCCGGCCGCGAGCGCGCCGACCGCGGCCGCCACCGGGGCGGGGGCCGGAACGCCGGTCCCGATCCGGAAGGCGCAGGTGTAGCAGGGGGCGCCGGGCGGGATGGAGATCACCGCCCCGCCCTCCCCGTCGGCGTCGGCCACCACGTGGGGAATCCCGGCGCGCCGGGCCCGCTCCGCCCCCTCGCGCGCCAGCGCCCCGCCGCCGCAGATCAGGGCCGCCGTGGGCTCGGCGCCGGTGGCGTGGATGCGGGGCCGCACCCACCGCGTCGCCGCCTTGAGCGACTCGATGGCGGCGGTCACCCGCGGCTCGCCGGCCCGGTCCGGGGGGTAGACCCAGCCGGCGGCGTCCTCGGGGGCCACCTCGGCGGCGTCGTCGAGCAGGAGGATGCCCACGCCGGCCTGCGCCAGGTAGAGCATCGCCGGCCCGGCCACCGGGCCGCCGCCCACCACCTGGATGCGCGCGGCCCGGAGGAACTCCTGGGTCACGACCCCCATGCCCGGCACCAGCAGCTGGCGGGCGTAACGGGCGACCTCGTCGTCGGAGAGCAGCACGGCGTCAGACCTCCCAGGACCCGGCGGCCAGGGGCGCGCCGGAGCCCTTCACCAGCAGGACGCGCCAGCCGCCGCCCGGGTGCGGGGCGCGCTCCGCCACCCGGTGGCCCTCCAGCTCGGCGCTGCGGGGCACGCTCTCCAGCGGCTCGCCCGCCTCCAGCAGGACCTCAAGCGCCTCGCCGGCGCCGAGCCGGTCGAGCGCGATGCGGGTCCGGACCCAGGTGAGCGGGCAGGCGACGGCCCGGACGTCGAGGCGGGCGGCCGGGCTCACGGCGCCCCTCCCGGCCCGGTGCGGACCACCTCGGGCGCGGGCGGCGCGGCGCGGTGCGGCGCGGAGGGGCAGGCGGGGCAGTCGGCCCGGCTCCGCACCGGCACGGCGCGGGAGCGCCCGGTGCGGGCCTCCCAGACCAGCAGGCTGCCGGCGTAGGCGCCCCGCTCCCCCGAGAGCACCCGCACCGCCTCGGCGCCGAGCAGCGCCCCGGCGAAGCCGGCCACCGGCCCGAGCACGCCGGCCTCGGCGCAGTCCGGCACCTCGCCGCGCGCCGGGGGCGCCTCGAAGAGGCAGCGCAGGCAACCGGTGCTCCCCGGGATCACCGTGAGCAGCTGGGCGGTGGTCCGCAGCACCCCGGCGTGCAGCAGGGGGATGCCGGCCCGCAGGGCGGCGTCGTTGGCGAGGAAGCGGGTCTCGAAGTTGTCCGACCCGTCCACCAGGGCGTCCACGCCCCGGAGCAGCCGGTCGGCGCTGGCCTCGTCGAAGCGGCCGTCCACCGCCTCGACGCGGACGCCGGGGAAGAGCCGGGCGAGGCGGGCCGCGGCGGCCTCCGCCTTGCGCCGGCCGACGTCGGCCTCGCCGAAGAGCGGCTGCCGCGCCAGGTTGCTGGTCTCCACCGCGTCGCCGTCCACCACCACCAGCCGGCCCACCCCGGCCGCCGCCAGCCCGAGCAGGGCCGGGCCACCCACCCCGCCGGCGCCGATCACCAGCGCGCACTTCGTCGAGAGCGCATCCGCCATCCAGGCCTCCGGCGGAAGGTATAGGGGCAGAGGCGCCCTCCCGGCAACGGGGGGCTACAGGGCGACGAGCCGCCCCTCCCGCGCCTCGCGCCACAGCTCGGGGAGCGAGGTGACCTCCAGGCGCGCCGCCGCCCCGGCCGGGTCGAAGCCGCCGAGCCGGACGTCGGTGGCGCAGGCGCAGAGCCGGAGCCCGAGCCCCCGCCTCCCCTCCTCCAGCATGGCGGCGAGCGACCCCACCCGGGCCGCCTCCGCCTCCGGCGGCGCGCCCTCGTCGAACCGGCCCCCGAGGAACAGGCGCAGCGCCTCGCCGGCCAGGGCCACCCGGACCGGGTCGCCGTGCGCCGCCGCGGTGAGCGCCAGGGACACCCCCAGCCAGCGCTCCCGCCAGCCGGCGGCGGAGAGCAGCAGCGTCAGGGGCGGCGCCATCGCCGGCCTCAGCTCCACCCCAGCAGGCGGCGGAACAGGCCGGGGCGGGCCCCGCCCGGCGGCTCGGGCTCGAGCGGCCGGGCCCCGGGCGGCGGGCGGGCGGGCTCGGCCACGCCGAGCTTCCGCCGCAGCTCCTCCGGCGTGTCGGAGGTGGCGAAGCGCGCCTCGCCGATCCGGCCGCCCGCGGCGTCGCGCGCCGTCACCGTGAGGAGCCCCTCGTGGCCCAGCGCGAACTCCACGCTCACCCGGACCTCGCCCCGCGGCCGCGGCGGCAGGCCGCCGACGCGCAGGGTGCCGAGGTACTCGCACTCGGCGGCACGCGGCGAGTCCCCCTGGAACACCGCCAGCTCCAGCTCCGCCTGGCGGTCGCGCACCGTGGCCAGCTGGTAGGCCTTCCGGGCCGGCAGCGGCGTGTTGCGGGGGATCACCGGCACCATCCGGCCGCCGGGGAGGCCGACGCCGATGCCCATGGGCAGCACGTCCACCAGCACGACCGAGTCGATGCGGTCGCCCGAGCCGGCGAGCAGCGCCGCCCCCAGCGCCACCGCCTCGTCGGGGTGGACGGCGCGGGAGGGCTCGCGCCCCAGCACCTCCCGGATGCGCCGCCAGACCAGCGGCATCCGGCTCTGCCCGCCCACCAGCAGCACCTGGCCCAGGTCGGCCGCGGCGAGCCCCTGCGAGGCGAGCACCTCGCGGCAGATCTCCAGCGTCCGCTCCACCAGCCGCCCGGTCAGCTCCTCCAGCTCGGCGCGGGTCACCTCGACGCGCAGCTCCAGGTCCTGCCCGCGGGCGTCCTTGCACAGGTAGGGCACGTGGGCCAGCGCCCGCTCCGAGAGCGAGAGCGCCACCTTGGTCTCCTCCGCCGCGTCGCGGATGCGCTGCCAGACGGCGCGCTCCGGCGGCGGGGGGAAGCCGTTCTCCTCCTGGAAGCGCCAGGCCAGGTGGTCCACCAGCTGGTTGTCGAAGTCCACGCCGCCGAGGAAGGTGTCGCCCCCGGTGGAGAGGACCTCGTAGACCTCCCCCTGGATGCGCAGCAGCGAGGCGTCGAAGGTCCCGCCCCCGAGGTCGTAGACCAGCACCCGCTCGTCCAGGTTGCGCCCGTGGCCGTAGGCCAGGGCCGCGGCGGTGGGCTCGTTGACGATGCGCTCGACCTCCAGGCCCGCGAGCCGCCCGGCCTCGCGGACCGCCTGGCGCTGGTGGTCGTTGTAGTAGGCCGGGACGGTGACCACCGCCCGCGCCACCTCCTCGCCCAGGGCCCGGGCCGCCACCTGGCGGATCTCGGCGAGCAGGAAGGCGGCCACCTGCTGGAGCGTGAAGTCGCGCCCGGCGAAGCGCACCGCCGCCTCGCCCCGGTCCCCCTCGACGATGTCGTAGAAGAAGCGCTCGCGGCAGGCCTGCACCGTGGGGCTGGCGAAGGGGCGGCCCACCAGCCGCTTCGAACCGCTCACGGTGTTCTGGGCGTTGGCCACCATCTGCGCCTTGGCCGGCTGGCCCACCAGCAGGCGGCCGTGGGCGTCGAAGGCCACCACCGAGGGGACGGTGTTCCAGCCCTGGCGCGAGCCCAGCACCCGCGCCTTCCCGCCCTCGGCGACGGCCACGCAGCAGTTGGTGGTGCCGAGGTCGATGCCCAGGGCCCGCACCCCCGCCGCCCGGCGCTGCACCGGCGCCATCCGCGCCACCGGCTGCGGGCGGGCGGTGGCCGGCGGCGCCAGCAGGCTCTCGGCGAAGGCCCGCGCCTCCTCGTCCTGCGGCTCCGCCCCGGCGGCGCCGGCCCGGCTCGCCACCACCAGCTCGATGAGGCCGCGGCTCTCGGCGTCCAGCTCGGTGAAGCGGATGCCCATGCCCGGGTCGCGGTGCGGCTCGCCCGGCGCCGAGGGGGCGGTGGCCCGGGCCACCACCCCCTTGCCGCGCACCACCCGCTCGCCGGTGGCGAGCTGCAGGTCCAGGGTCACCGGCGTGCCCACCGGGTGCGGGTCGCGGGTGCGGACGAAGATGCCGCCGCGCGAGACGTTGAGCGCGTAGCGCTCCACGAACTCGTCGAGCGACCCGAAGGCCAGGCGGAGGGCGAGCTTCGCCTCGACGCGCGGCTCGCGGCGCTTTTCCTCGCCCATGGCGCGATGATACAGCGCCCCTCCGGAGGCCGCTCCTTTCGCGCCCGGGGCCGCTTGCCTCCCACCGGCCCCGGTGCTACATACGGCCGCCGAAACGCCCAGGTGGTGGAACTGGTAGACACACCATCTTGAGGGGGTGGCGCCGCAAGGCGTGCGAGTTCGAATCTCGCCCTGGGCACCAGTCTTCTCGCCGCTGGCCCTCGAGGCGGCCGCTGCAGCGTCCCGCCTCCACGCCGCACCCGCTCGGACCGCACGAGGGCGAGGACGTCAGGCCCGTATCCCCATGGCCAGCATGAGTTCCATCGCGTTGGTCCGGCGGCTCACGCCGGGCTGGAGCTTGTAGTCGAAGACCAGTCGATCGCCCTCCACGCGGTCGGCGAAATGGGCGTTCATGGCCCGAGCGCCCAGCTCCACGGCGATCCCCGCCAGCGCGAGGTCGTGGGTGGAGCAGATTCCGATCGCGCCGCGGCGTATGAGCCCCACCAGGAGTCCGGAGGCCCCCGCCAGGCGGTCATGGGAGTTCGTCCCACCGAGGATCTCGTCGAAGAGGAAGAAGACCGGGAGCGAGGCCTCCACCAGGCCGACGACCTGCTTCAAGCGCTTGAGCTCCGCGTAGAACCGTGACTCGCCATGGACGACCGAGTCGCGCACGCGAATCGATGCGCCGACCCTCGTCGCCGACAGCTTGAGCCGTGTGGCTCGGACGGGAATTCCCGCGAGGCCCATCGCGACGGTCATGCCCACGGCCCGGATGAGCGTGGACTTGCCCGACATGTTCGAGCCCGAGAGCAGCAGGAGGCGCGGCCCGAGGCCGCCCAGGTTCACGTCGTTGAGAACGCAGCGGCCGTCGGGCAGGAGCGGGTGGCCGAGGCCCTCGGCCTCGAAGACCGGACCGTCGGCGACCACCTCCGCCTGGCGGTAGGTGGGGTGCTCGTCGCACCAGGTGGCGACCGAGCAGAGCGCCTCGAAGGCGCCGACGGCCCGCATCCATGACGCGATGTCCGATCCGTGGGCCCTGCGCCAGGCCTCTACCCCGAGCGCCTTCCTGGCCGGCCAAAGGAGCGGGAAGCCGATGACCGCGATGACGTCGGCCTGCATCGCCAGGAGACCCGCGACCAGCCGGTCGAGGCGAGCGACATGCTTCGACGCGCGTCCCCCTCGCAGGAGCACGCCCTGGAGCTCCCGAAGCATCCGCGAACGGAAGGCTTCCTTCTCCAATTCCGCCATGACCGCGGCCGTCACGGAAAGCTGCCGAAGCGGCTCGAGCGCCCCGACCACCACGGCGTTCACGCGCGCGCGGAGGAGCATGTGCACGAGGGCGGTTGTCGCGACCGCTGCGACGAGGAAGGAGACGCTCCACCAACCAGCGGCGGCTCCAGCCGAAGCGACGACGACGCTCCACGCCGCGACGCGAAGCGGCACACGGGCCCATGGCCAGGGGAGGTGGACATCGCCGCTGGCCCACGCCCTCACCAGGTCTTCGTCGATGTGTGCCACTCCATCCGGGCCGGCTGTATGGAGCGCCTCGCGAAGGTCCAGGCGCCCCTGCAACTCGCTGACCGCCTCCTGCCTCCTGAGGCGCGTCTCCTGGTCCGCGGGCTCCAGGAGCCAACTGGCCAACTCTCGAGCGCCCATTCGCGTCCTCGCGGTGTTGAGACGCGCGAAGAGCGACCGCTCGCCGACGATGTCCAGGTCGAACGCGTTCACGTGATCCGCGGGAACGAACTCCGTACCCGTGAATGGGACGGCCTCCCAGCGGCCGTCCAGGCGGGCAAGCGCGGCACCGTACATGGCCGCCGCGCGGGCCGACCGGTTCTTGAGACGTCCCAGCTCGCGCTCGGCCGCGTACGCGGCGATGAGCCCACCCACGGGCAAGAACACCCACGCGGCGGCGGTCTCGTGCTGGGCGGCCAGGATGAGGACCAACGCCAGGAGGCCCGAGGCGGCGACCTGCGCCCACCACATGCCTCCGTGCCATCGTCGGAGCCGGACGGTCGCTGCGCTGCGCGCATCGAGACGCAACCGATACGTCTCCCGAACAAGCGTCACTCGGCCCTCCGAGCTGGTTCCCGCACCGTAAGCACGCGAGGTGGACCGTCAAGCGTGGTCCCACGGATGAAGTTCAAGTCCGGCACCTCGCACTAAATGTGCTAGCTTTCGGAAATGCGAAGCCCTGCGCCCGACGTGGTGCCGTGGCGCGATGTTGCGCTCTTCGTGACCCTGGCGATCGGCCTCTGCTGGGCATCTCGATTCGCGGTGGAGGCCGGGTGGGATCCTCTCTGGAACGTCGTAGCGGTCTACAGCCCCCTGCTCGCCGCCGTGGTCATGCGGAAGGCCATGCGCCGGGAGGGCTTCGCGGATGCCCACCTCGGCATCCGCGGCGTCAAGTTGCGGTTCTGGGTGGTTGCAGCCCTCTTGCCCCTCGCCTGGAACCTCGTCCATGACCTGTTCGATGTCGTCGCCGGCATTTGCAAGCTCCACCCGGGCGAGGCCGCATCCGGCGTGCCCCGCGTGCTCCGCGCCCTGCCGGGCATGGCCCTGTTCCTGGTGGGGGAGGAGATCGGGTGGCGGAGCTACCTCGTCGAGAAGCTGCGGCCGGCCGGCCCCGTCGTGGCCTTCGCCATCACGGGCTTGGTCTGGTTCACGTGGCATCCCAGCGTCTGGTTCGGCCACTCGGCGACACTGCGAGGTGGAATCACCTTCGCGGCCGAGGTCATGTGCCTTAGCTTCGTGTTCGGCTGGCTGTACGAGGCGTCGGGGAGCGTCTGGCCTTGCCTCGCGTTGCACGTCTTCACGAACGCCGCGGGCCTGAGTTCCATCAAGGGTGCGCTCACTTGCTTGCCTGACACGCCGGTCATCTCGGACCTTGCAGAAGTCCTGCCCCTCCTGGTCACGACCGTCGTCCTCTGGCGAGCCGGCGCCTTGCGGAGACGGGACCAGCGATTTGCCGCAATTGCGTCGTAGCGCCGTTGTAGCTACAATAGGTTCATGCGCAAGGACGCCGTCTACCGGATGCGGGTCGCCAAGAAGACCCTCGCCGCCATCAAGCGCGTCGCCGCGGCCAAGGGCGAGGATGCGTCCGAATGGGGCCGCGGCGTCATCGAGGCCGAGCTGCACCGGGACCTCGCCGCGCTGCAGCTCCGCGACCAGCTCCAGGGAGCGAAGCCGGGCAGCCTTGCCGAGGACGAGGCCATGGCCCTCGTCGACGAGGCGAAGCGGGCGACGAGATCCCGGTGATCCGGGCGGTCCTCGACTGCAACGTCGTCGTCACCGCAGCCCTCTCCGAGGGCAAGTGCGCCGAGCTGCTGACCCGCGCGCGCCTGCGCGAAGGCTTCGAGCTCGTCTGGTCTCCACCCATCGTCGAGGAGTGCCTGCGGGTCATCGCGTACCCGAAGCTGGCCGGGAAGTTCCGGACCGATCCCCGCCTGCTCATCGAGCGGGCCGTGGCGAGCGCCCACTTGATCTCGACGGACCTCCTGCCCACGCTGGACGTGGTCAAGGCCGACCCCGCCGACAACGTCTACCTGGCGACCGCGCTCGCCGGCGGGGCGCGATGGGTGGTCACGGGCAACACTCGCCATCTCACCCCGCTGGACGGCTTCGCCGGCCTCCGCGTCGTCGCACCCTCGGTCTTCCTCGCGGAACTGGACTCCCGGCGCTGAGGAGCGGCTGGCCCGCGCCGCGGCGCCCGGCTCCACGCCGCGTCCGCGAGTCTTGTGTCCCCGGGTGGACGGGCGTGCGCCGCCGGGCCTTCCCGCTTCGCTACGGCTTCTGCGGTGCCGGCGTCGGCGCGTGCGCCGGGGCCGGGGCGGGCGCCGGGGCCGACACCGGACCCGACGCGGGCGGCGCGGCCGGCAGGGCCGGGAGCGGCGCCTGGGCGGGGGCCGGGGCGGCCGGCCGGGGGCCGTCGCCGCGCACCACCGAGCCACTGCGCGACGAGAGCACCGCCAGCGTCACCGAGGTGAGCATGAAGATGGCCGCCGCGGCGCTGGTGACCTTCCCGAGGAAGGTCTGGGAGCCCCGGCCGCCGAAGACGGTCTGGGCGCCGCCGCCGAAGGCGGAGCCGATGCCGGCCCCCTTCCCCGCCTGCAACAGGATGACGAGGATGAGGATGATCGAGACGAACACGTGGATGATGGTGACGAGCGTGATCAACGGATGGCTCCTCGGATGATCTGGATGAAGTCGTCGGCCTTGAGCGCGGCGCCGCCCACCAGGGCGCCGTCCACGTCGGGCAGGGCCATGAGCTCGGCGGCGTTGTCGGGCTTCACCGAGCCGCCGTACTGGATGCGCACCCGCTCGGCGGCCTCGCCGGCGAGGTCGCGCAGCAGCGACCGGATGGCGCCGTGGACCTCCTGCGCCTGCGCGGGCGTGGCGGTCTTGCCGGTGCCGATGGCCCAGACCGGCTCGTAGGCCACGGTGAGCCGCGCCACGTCCGGCGCGGGCAGCCCCTGCAGCGCGTTCTGCACCTGGCGCCCCACCACCTCCAGCGTGCGCCCGGCCTCGCGCTCCGCCAGCGTCTCGCCGACGCAGACGATGGGCAGGATCCCCACCCCCAGCAGCGCCACCACCTTCTTGCGGACCGTCTCGTCGGTCTCGCCGAAGAGCTGGCGGCGCTCGCTGTGGCCGACGATGGCGTGGCGGCACCCGGCGTCGAGCAGCATGGGCGCCGACACCTCGCCGGTGAAGGCCCCCTGCTTCTCCCAGTGCACGTCCTGGGCGGCGAGCTCGACGGCGCTCCCCGCCAGCGCCGCCTGGACCGCGGAGAGCGCCGTGAAGGGCGGCGCCACCGCCACCTGGACCCGGCCGGCCACCGGGGCGAGCAGCGCGCCCAGGGCCCGCACCAGCTCCCGGGCCTCCGCCTGGGTCTTGTGCATCTTCCAGTTGCCGCAGACGAACCTGGTGCGCGCCACGTCAGCCCTCCAGGACCTGGATGCCGGGGAGCACGCGCCCCTCGATGAACTCGAGGCTGGCGCCGCCGCCGGTGGAGACGTGCGTCATCTTCGGGACCAGCCCCGCCTCCTCCACCGCCGCGGCGCTGTCGCCGCCGCCGACCACGGTGGTGGCCGGGGACTCGGCCATGGCCCGGGCGATCCCGAGGGTCCCCTCGGCCCAGGGCTTCTGCTCGAAGAGCCCCATGGGGCCGTTCCAGAACACCGTCCCGGCCGCCAGCACCCGCTGCCGGTAGGCGTCGAGGGTCTTCGGGCCGATGTCGAGCCCCATCAGCCCCTCGGGGATCTCCCGGCCCGGCGTCACCTCACGCTTCGCCGTCTCCTTGGGCTCGGCGCCGCAGACGTGATCGACCGGGAGCAGGAAGTCCACCTGGCGGGCCCGGGCCTTCTCGAGCAGCGCGCGCGCCAGCTCCACCTTGTCCTTCTCGACGCGGCTCCGGCCCACCGGGACGCCCTGCGCCTCGAGGAAGGTGTAGGCCATGGCGCCGCCGATGCACACGGCGTCGGCCTTGGCGAGCAGGTTCTCGATGACCTTGATCTTGTCCGAGACCTTGGCGCCGCCGAGCAGCGCCACGAAGGGGCGCTTCGGCGAGGCCAGCGCGCGCCCCAGGTACTCGACCTCCTTCTGGATGAGGAAGCCGGCCGCCTTCTCCCGGACGAAGCGGGCCATCCCCGCGGTCGAGGCGTGGGCGCGGTGGGCGGTGCCGAAGGCGTCGTTCACCCAGACGTCGCAGAGGCCGGCCAGCTCCTTGGCGAAGGCCTCGTCGTTCTTCTCCTCCTCCGGGTGGAAGCGCAGGTTCTCGAGCAGCAGCACCTGCCCTTCCTGGAGCTCCTTCACCAGCTTGCGGACGCCGTCGCCGACGCAGTCGTCGGCCAGGATCACGTCCTGCTGGAGCAGCGCCGAGAGCCGCTCGCCGGCCGGCTCCAGGGTGTACTTCTCCTCGCGCCCCTTGGGGCGCCCCAGGTGAGAGGCCAGGATCACCCGGGCGCGGGCGCGCACCGCGTGCTGGATGGTGGGGAGGGCGGCGCGGATGCGCTGGTCGTCGGCGACCCCCCCGTGCTCGTCGAGCGGGACGTTGAAGTCGACGCGGATGAAGACCCGCTTGCCGGCGAGCTCCAGGGCGTCGAGCGTGCGGATGGCCATCTCCCCTCCTCCCGCGCGCCGGCCTACCTCACCAGCAGCTTGGCCACGTCCACCATGCGGTTGGAGAAGCCCCACTCGTTGTCGTACCAGGCGAAGACCTTGGCGAAGGTGTCGCCGATGACCATGGTGCTGGTGGCGTCGAAGATCGAGGAGTGCGGGTTGCCGTTGTAGTCCACCGAGACGGTGGGCGCGTCGGAGTACTGCAGCACCCCCCGGAGCCGGCCCTCGGCGGCGGCCTTGAACGCGGTGTTGATGGACTCGACGGTGGCCGGCTTCTCCAGCTCCACCGTGAGGTCCACCAGCGAGACGTTGGGCGTGGGGACCCGCACCGCGGTGCCGTTCAGCTTGCCCTTCAGCTCCGGGATCACCTCGGCCACCGCCTTGGCGGCCCCGGTGGTGGCGGGGATCATCGACAGGGCCGCGGCCCGGGCCCGGCGCAGGTCCTTGTGCGGCAGGTCGAGCAGGTTCTGGTCGTTGGTGTAGCTGTGCACCGTGGTCATCAGGCCGCGCTTGATGCCGAAGGTCTCGAGCAGCACCTTGGCCACCGGCGTGAGGCAGTTGGTGGTGCAGGAGGCGTTGGAGATGATGAGGTGCTTCTGCCTGTCGATCTTCTCGTGGTTGATGCCGTAGGCCACGGTGAGGTCGGGGTTCTTGGCCGGGGCGCTGATGAGCACGCGCTTGCCGCCGGCCTTCAGGTGCAGCTCGGCCTTCTCGCGCTCGGTGAAGAGGCCGGTGCACTCCAGCACCAGGTCGATGCGGTTGTCGGCGTGCTTCAGCTCGGCGGGGCTCCGCACCGCCGTGACCTGGATCTCCTTGCCGTCGACGACGATGCCGGTGGCGGTGGCCTTCACCTCGGCGTCGAGCACGCCGTGGACCGAGTCGTACTTCAGCAGGTGGGCGAGGGTCCTGGTGTCGGTGAGGTCGTTGATGGTGACGAACTCGAGGTCCTTCTCCCCGCGCTCCAGCGCGGCGCGAACGATGCAGCGACCGATGCGACCGAAGCCGTTGATAGCGATCCGCGCCATGGAGATCCCTCGCAGGGTGAAGGTTGGTGGGGTGCCGGCGCCGGGCTGGCGGGCCGACGCCGAAGGCACCGGAAACTAGCTCCCGGGAACCGGCCTGTCAACGCAAGAAGCCCGTGGAAAAAAGAGGAACGGCGCCCGTTTCCGGGCGCCGTTCTGCCGGCTCCGCGCGGGGGCGCCGCGCCGCGTCCCGGCCCTCAGGCCGGCAGTTGCTGATCGTCGCCCTTCGCCAGCTCGCCCTGCGAGCTGGCGTCGCGCAGGTCCTGGGTGACGAGGTCGATGAGCTCGGTGGACAGGCTCAGGATCTGGTTCGCGGAGTAGCCGTTGCCGCGCAGCTCCTTGAACAGCGACTTGGCGAGGATCTTCGTGCCCTTGGCGTCCAGCACGGTCGGTACCATCATGGCTTCCACTCCTTCTGACGGATCGGCGAGATCCTCATCCCTTGGATGTGGGGCATCGAAGCAACCCCCGCGCCACGCCGTCCATTGCACGTATATATTCGATTTCACGGAAATAACGCAGCGAGACACCCTACGAGGAGGCGCGTAGCCTACTTCGCGTCTTACCCGTTTGGGGTCAGGAACGCGCGTAGGACGCTTCGCAGCCGGCTGCCGCGGAGGAGGAGCCGCGGTACAAGAGGGCGCTTGCGCTACCTCATCGGAGACGTCCCCCTCTGGCTCGGGGAGGAGGATTCGGCGCTCGCGGCCCGCGCCGCCGAGAGGCTCGGCGTCCCGGCCTCGGCGCTGCGCGACCTCTCCGTCACCCGCCGCTCGCTCGACGCGCGCCGCAAGGGCCACCCGCGCTGGCTCCTGCAGCTGGAGGTGACCCTGGAGGGCGCGCTGCCGGGCGGCCACCCCGGCGTCCGGCCGGCGCCCGCCCCCGAGCCGCCCCCGCCGCGCGCCCGCGCGCCGGACGCGCCGCCGATCGTCGTCGGCGCCGGGCCCGCCGGGCTCTTCTGCGCCTGGGGGCTCCTGGAGCGCGGCGTGCGCTCGGTGGTCCTGGACCGCGGCAAGCCGGTGGTCCCGCGCCGCCGCGACGTGGCGCGGCTGATGCGCGCCGGCGAGCTCGATCCCGAGTCGAACATGAACTTCGGCGAGGGGGGCGCCGGGGCCTACACCGACGGCAAGCTGGGGACGCGCATCCACCACCCCGCGGTCCGCAAGGTGGTGGAGCTCTTCGCCCGCTTCGGCGGCGTCCAGCGCATCCTCGAGGAGGGGAAGCCCCACGTCGGGTCCGACGTCCTCCCGGCGGCGGTGGCGGCGATGCGCGGCGAGCTGGAGGCCGGCGGCTGCCGCTTCGAGTGGGGGGCGCGGGCGGTGGACCTCGAGGTGGCGGGCGGCCGCCTGCGCGGGGTGCGGCTCGCGGACGGCCGGACGGTGGACGGCGACCGGGTGGTGCTGGCGCCGGGCAACAGCGCCCGGGAGCTCTACGAGCTCTTCGCCGCGCGCGGCTGGCCCGTCGAGGCCAAGCCCTTCGCGGCGGGCTTCCGCGTGGAGCACCCCCAGGCCCTCATCGACCGCATCCAGTACGGGCCGGCGGCGGGGCGCGCCGGGCTCCCGCCGGCCGACTACAAGCTGGCCGAGAACCCGCGGGTGGAGGGGAAGGCCCGCGGCGTCTTCTCCTTCTGCATGTGCCCGGGCGGCGTGGTGGTGCCGACGCCCACCGAGCCGGGGATGCAGTGCACCAACGGGATGAGCAACTCGGCCCGCTCCTCGCCGCTGGCCAACGCCGGGCTGGTGGTGGCGGTGTCGCCGGAGGACTTCGCCGCCGAGGGGTTCGAGGGGCCGCTGGCGGGGCTCGCCTGGCAGCGCAAGTGGGAGGCGGCGGCCTTCGCGCTCGGCGGCGGGGGCTACCGGGCCCCGGCGCAGCGGCTCGCCGACTGGCTGGAGCGGCGCCCCGGCGCCGCCCCGGGCCGCTCCTCCTACCGGCCCGGGCTCACCCACGCCGACCTGGAGGCGCTCTACCCGCCGGCCCTCCGCGCGGCGCTGCGCGACGGGGTGCGGGGCTTCGAGCGGCGCATGCGCGGCTTCTCCACCGCCGAGGCGGTGCTCATCGGCGTCGAGACCCGCACCAGCGCCCCCTGCCGCCTGGTGCGCGGCGAGGACTTCCAGGCCCCGGGCGTCACGGGGCTCTACCCCGCCGGCGAGGGCGCGGGATACGCTGGCGGCATCGTCTCCTCGGCGGTGGACGGGCTCAAGGTCGCCGAGGCCATCTGCGCGGAGCTGGGAGAGGCGTGAGGCGCGTTCCGTCGAAGCGCTACCTGGTGCGGAGCCCGGACGGGCGGGAGCTCGTCTGCCCGAGCCTCGCCGACCTGCACGCCCTCTACGCCCAGCGCTTCCTCACCGACGAGGACCAGGTGAAGCAGGAGGGGGCGCTGCTCTGGCAGCCCCTCGGCCGGATGCCGGCGCTGCACGGGGTGCGCGAGCTCCGCCGCGACCCGCGGCGGATGGCGCTCCTGCTCGCCGCCACGCTGGCGGTCGGCCTGGCGGTGGCGCTGCTGCTCCGGCGGTGAGCCCCGCGGCCCCGGGGCGGCGCGGCCCCCTGCCCCTCCGTCCCGCTACTTCCCGGCCCGGCCGTAGGCGTCCTCGAGCCGCACCACGTCCTCGACCTCGGGGGTCGAGACCTCGAGGATGTCGCAGTCGGTGACCGCCACCATGCGGTGCCGGGTGAGGGGGCGCACGTGGTAGCTCTGGCCCGGCGCCAGGCGGTGCTCCACCAGCCCCCTCCCGTCCCCCTCGTCGAGGACCAGGAGCAGCTCGCCGCTCCAGAGGTGGATCGTCTCGTCCTTGCGCTGGTGGTACTGCAGCGACAGCCGGTGGCCGGCCTTCACGTGGAGCAGCTTCCCCACGTAGCGATCGGTCTGGGCCCACCACAGCTCGTGGCCCCAGGGCTTCTCGACGCGCTTCGGACTCGGGAAATCGGGCATGGCGCGCGCATCCTACTGCGCCGCCCGCCGGGGATCCACGGCGCGCCCCGCGGAGATCAGCGGAGCTCGGTGACGAAGCCGGAGAGGCCGCGCGCCTTCAGCGCGGCGAGCCGGCGCTCCGCCTCCGCCCGGGTGGCGAAGGAGCCCACCTGCACCCGGTACCAGCGCCCCTTCCCCGGGAGGTCGGCGACCGCGACGCGGGCTCCGTCGGCGGCGAACCGCTTCTGGAGGCGCCGGGCCTCCGGCTCGCTCTGCGTCGCCCCCACCTGGACCGCGAAGGCGCCGGACGGACGTGGCGCGGGCGCGCCGGACACCCGGGCGACGGCCGAGGCCATCGGGTCCTTGCCGCGGGCGGGGCGCGGCGCCGGCGCCGCCTTCCGCGGCGGCGGCTCGG
>JAKAEO010000046.1 GCA_021818285.1 Myxococcales bacterium | reverse complement strand
GGGCGGCGGGCTTTTCCATGCGGCGCATGCTGCCACCGGCCGGGGACGCGGGGAAGCGCGCGCCGCGTCCGCTACGAGCCGCCCTTGATCTGCGCGATCGTCGTCTTCTCCAGGAACGCGGTGTAGGCGTCCTTCACCCGGCCCCAGGCCGGGTGGGCGGAGCAGGCGCCCGACTCGCGGCACGGGTGGCCCGGCCGCAACAGGCACCCGGGGATGGCGCGCTTGCCCTCGAAGGGCAGCACCACCTCGATGAGCCGGATTCGCGAGGCCGGGCGCGCCAGGCGGTAGCCGCCCTTCACGCCGCGGCTGGCGGTGAGCACCCCGCCCCGCGCCAGCGTGGCCAGGACCTTGGAGAGGTAGTCGGCCGGCACGTTCACCTGCCGCGCCAGGTCGCGACCCAGCATGGCCTCGCCGTTCTCGTGCGCGGCCAGCCAGGCGACGGCGCGCAGCGCGTGGACCGAGGAAGCCGAGAGGATCATGGTGCCACGATTGTATGGATTATGGACACGTATGTCCATAATACCCCGGAGGGAAGGCCGGCGCGGGTCAGCCCGGGGCCCGGCTAGAGGGCGCCGCGGCGCCGCCCGGCGAAGAGCGCGGCGAGGAGCAAGGTCGCGCCCACCGCCACCAGCGACAGGTCGTCGAAGAGGCCGAAGAGCCGCTTCCCCCACAGGTCGTAGACGTTGCCGCCGACCAGCACCATCCCGGAGACGGCGGCCCAGCGCCACGCCGCGAGCCGCTCCAGGTTCCAGAGCAGGACCGTCGCCGCCAGCATGGTGGAGCCGAAGGCGTTGTAGTTGGTGAAGGCGAGCAGCGGCACCGCGGTGAGCAGCGCGGCGAAGTCGCCCGGGAGCGCCCGCTCGGCGTCGCGCCCGCGGCGCACGTACCACAGGAAGGCCGCCGCGAGCAGCGCCAGCACGCCCAGCTGCAGGGCCCGCGACCCCTCCGGCGATCCGGCCAGGGCGCGCAGCGGCGTGTAGCGCCCCAGCAGCGACGCCAGGGTGTGGTTGGCCGGGGCGAGCAGGGCGGTCTTCTTCGCCATCTCCTCGCCGATGCGCGCCGCCCAGCCCCGGTACTGCTCCGCCAGCGCCGGGCCCGTGTAGAAGAGCAGAGGCAGGAGCGCCCCGGCGGCGGTCCAGGCGACGAGCGCGGCGAGGTCGCGCCAGCGGCGGCGCAGGACCAGCCACGGCAGGAAGACCAGGCCGAAGGGCTTGAGGAAGAGGCTGGCGGCGAGCGGGAGCCCGAAGAGCAGCGGCCGGCCCGCGGCCGCGGCGGTGGCCGCCAGCAGGTAGAGGAGCAGCAGGAGCTGGTTCACCTGGCCGAGGTGCAGCTCCAGCATGAAGTGGACGGCGACGCTGGCCGCGGCCAGCAGGGTGAGCCGGTTCACCCGCCCGGGCGGATCGGCGCGGAAGCCGGGGCGCGCCAGCCGCAGGCACAGGAACAGGTTGGCCGGGACCACCAGCGCGAGGAAGAGCCAGTAGGCCACCTTGGCGGCGACGAGGGGCAGCGCCGCGAAGGGCAGGAAGAAGTAGGCGGCGGTGGGGCCGTACTTGTACTCGTAGAAGCCGTCCTCGACCGGGCGGTAGAGGTTCGCGCCGGCCCAGGCCCGCCGGGCGGCCCGGTAGAAGACCTCGAAGTCCACCATGGCGAACCGGTGGTTCTTCACGTCGGCGAGGAGGAAGAGGACGCCGAGCAGCAGCACCACCGCCAGGCCGGCGGTCCAGCGGGTCGAGAAGATGGCGCGGAGCTTCCGGAGCATGGGCGGACGAGGAGCTTAGCGCACGACCGCCCCCGGGTGTCGGCGGCGGCGGCGCCCGCCGCGCCGCTCCCGAAAACTCGCCTCGGCCCTGGGCGGCGACGACAATCTCCGCCATGAGCCTGGTGTGGGTGCTGCTGGTGGCCCTCTCCGTGGCCGTGGCCGCGGCCACCGGCCGGATGGAGGCGCTCACGCCGGCGGTGGTGGAGTCGGCGGGGCGCGCCGTCACCCTCTCCATCGGCCTCGCCGGCGTCATGGCCCTCTGGCTCGGCCTGATGCGGGTGGCGGAGGAGGCCGGGCTGGTCCGGCTGCTCGGGCGCGCCGCCCGGCCGGTGCTGCGCCGGCTCTTCCCCGAGGTGCCCCCCGAGCACCCGGCCCTCGGCGCCATGGTGATGAACGTGGCCGCCAACATGCTCGGGCTCGGCAACGCCGCCACGCCCTTCGGCCTCAAGGCCATGGCGGCCCTGGAGGAGCTGAACCCGCACAAGGGGACGGCCAGCGACGCCCAGGCGCTGTTCTGCGCCCTGAACACCGCCTCGGTGCAGCTCGTCCCGGCGAGCGTCATCGCCCTGCGCGCCGCCGCCGGCGCGCGCCAGCCCGCCGACATCCTGGGCGCCACGCTGGTGGCCTCGCTCTGCGCCACCGCGGTCGCCCTCACCGCCGCCCGGCTGCTGCGCCACCTCTACCCCCGCCCGCCGGAGCCCCGGTGATCCGCCTGGCGCTCGAGGCGGTCTCGCGCTGGGCCATCCCCCTGCTGCTGGCCGGCATCCCCCTCTACGCCCTGACGCGGAAGGTGAAGGTCTACCCGGCCTTCCTGGAGGGGGCGAAGGAGGGCTTCCAGGTGGCGGTCCGGGTCATCCCGCCGCTGGTGGCGGTGCTGGTGGCGCTGGGGATGCTGCGCGCCTCGGGGGCGCTCGACGGCGCCGCCCGCCTGCTCGGGCCGGTCACCGCGGCGCTGGGGCTGCCGCCCAGCGTGCTCCCCATGGTGCTGGTCCGGCCGCTCTCCGGCGGCGCGGCGCTGGGCGTGGTCGGGGACGTGCTGCGCAGCGACGGGCCGGACGGCTACGCCGGCCGGCTGGTCTCGGTGATGGCCGGCTCCACCGAGACCACCTTCTACGTGCTGGCGGTCTACATGGGCTCGGTGGGCATCACCCGCTACCGGCAGGCGCTGCCGGCCGGGCTGCTCGCCGACCTGGCCGGCTTCGCCGCCTCGGTGGCGGTGGTCCGGGCGCTCTTCGGGCCGTAGCGCCGCCCCCGGGGCTACCACCCCCGGCGCGGGCCGGTGTACGGATGGAGGGTGACCGGCCCGACGGCCCCGCCGCGACCGAAGCTCGCCCTGGTGCTCTCCGGCGGCGGGGCGCGTGCCGCCTGGCAGGTGGGCGTGCTCCAGGCGGTCGCCGGGCGCTACCCGCCGGGCGCCCCCCTCCCCTTCGCGATCGTCTGCGGCACCTCCGCCGGCGCCATCAACGCCGCCGCCCTGGCCTCGGGCGCCACGCGCTTCGGCGAGGCGCTGGAACGGCTCCAGGCCACCTGGACCGGCCTGCACCCCGGCGACGTGTTCCGCACCGACCCCTGGAGCCTGGCCCGCCGGGCCCAGGGGCTGCTCGGCTCGCTGGCGGGCCGCCGCCGCCCGGCGAGCCTCCTCGACAACGCGCCGCTGGCCGACCTGCTGCGCCGCACCGTCCGCTTCGACGCCATCGACGCCGCCCTGGCCGCCGGGACCCTCGAGGCGCTGGCGGTCTCGGCCCACGCCTGGCGCAGCGGCCGCTCCGTGACCTTCTTCCAGGCGCGCGGCGTCGAGGGCTGGAGCCGCGCCCAGCGGGTCGGCGTCCCGGTCCGCATCGGCGTCGAGCACCTGCTCGCCTCCTGCGCCATCCCGCTGATCTTCCCGCCGGCCGAGGTGGACGGCGAGTGGTACGGCGACGGCGCCGTCCGCCAGGTGGCCCCGGTCTCCTCGGCCCTCCACCTCGGCGCCGACCGCATCCTGGTGGTCGCCGCCCAGGGGGCGCGCCACGCCGGCGGCCCGCCCGGCGCGCCGCCCTCCACCGCCGAGATCGGCGGGCAGGTGCTGGCCGGGATGTTCACCGACGCGCTGGGCACCGACCTGGAGCGCATCCGGCTGGTGAACGAGGCGGTGCGCCAGATCGACCCGGCGGCCCTCCCGCGCAGCCCGGTGCCGCTCCGCGACGTCGGGCTGCTCGCGGTCACGCCGGGGGCCTCGCTGGAGGAGGTGGCGCTGCGCCACCTCGACGCCCTGCCCCGCTCCGTCCGCCTGCTGCTGCGCGGCCTGGGCGTGGGGCGGCGCGGCGGCGGCGGCCTGCTCTCCTACCTGCTCTTCGAGCCCGGCTACTGCGGCGACCTGCTGGCGCTGGGGCGCGCCGACGGGGAGCGGCGGGCCTCGGAGATCGCCGCCTTCCTCGACGGCGCGGCCTGAAGGCCGGCGGGGCCCGGCCGGCCTACCGCCCCGGGGCCTCGCGCAGGCCGGGCGCCTCGCGCCCGGTGCGGGCCACGTACTCGGAGTAGCCGCCGCCGTAGGGGACCGCCCCCTCGGACGTCAGCTCCAGCACGCGGTTGGAGAGGGCGGCGAGGAAGCGCCGGTCGTGCGAGACGAAGAGCATGGTCCCCTCGTACGAGGCCAGGGCCCGGACCAGCATCTCCTTGGTGCCCATGTCCAGGTGGTTGGTGGGCTCGTCGAGCACCAGGAAGTTGGGCGGGTCGTAGAGCAGCCGGGCCAGCACCAGCCGGGCCTTCTCGCCGCCGGAGAGCACCCGGCAGGATTTCTCGATCTCGTCGCCGGAGAAGCCGAAGCAGCCGCACAGCGTCCGCAGCGAGCCCACCGACGCCCGGGGGAAGGCGTCCTGCAGGGTCTCCCACACCGTCCTCGACGCGTCGAGGAGCTCCATGGCGTGCTGGGCGAAGTAGCCCATTCGCACGCTCGCCCCCACCGTCACCGACCCGGCGTCGGGCGCGGCCTCGCCGGCGACGAGCTTCAGCAGGGTGGACTTGCCGGCGCCGTTCTGGCCCAGCACGCACCAGCGCTCGCCGCGGCGGACGAGGAGGTCGAGCCGGTCGTGGACCTTCCGCCCGCCCCAGCCCTTCGTCACCCCGGCCAGCTTCACCACGTCCTCGCCGGAGCGGGGCGCGGCGCGGAACTCGAAGTCCACCGTCTTCCGGCGCCGGGGCGGCTCCACCTTCTCGATCTTGTCGAGCTTCTTCACCCGCGACTGGACCTGGGCGGCGTGGGAGGCCCGGGCCTTGAAGCGCTCGATGAAGGCCAGCTCCTTCTTCAGCATGGCCTGCTGCCGGTCGAACTGGGCCTGCTGGTGCCGCTCGGCGACGGCCCGCTCCCGCTCGTAGAAGTCGTAGTCGCCCGACCAGGTGGTCAGCTCGCCGCCGTCGATCTCGACGATCTGCCGGACCACCCGGTTCATGAACTCGCGGTCGTGCGAGGTCATGAGGATGGCCCCCTCGTACCCCTGGAGGAACTCCTCCAGCCAGATGAGCGACTCGAGGTCGAGGTGGTTGGAGGGCTCGTCCAGCAGCATGGCGTCGGGGCGCATGAGCAGGATGCGCGCCAGCGCCACCCGCATCTTCCAGCCGCCGGAGAGGGTCCCGACGTCGCCGTCCATCATCGCCTCGGAGAAGCCCAGGCCGGCGAGGATCTCCCGGGCCCGGGCCTCCAGCGAGTAGCCCCCCAGCTCGTCGAAGCGGGCCTGGGCGTGGCCGAACCGCTCCACCAGCTCGTCCAGCTCGGCGGCCCGGGCCGGATCGGCCATGGCCTCCTCCAGCTCCCGCAGCTCGGCCGCCACCGCCGACACCGGTCCGGCGCCGTCCATGGTCTCGGCCACCGCGGTGCGGCCGCGCATCTCCCCCACGTCCTGGCTGAAGTGGCCGATGGTGACGCCGCGGTCGATGGCCACCTGCCCCTCGTCCGGCTCCTCCTCGCGCACGATCATGCGGAACAGGGTGGACTTGCCGGCGCCGTTGGGGCCCACCAGCCCCACCTTCTCGCCGCGGTGGATCGCCGCCGAGGCCTCGAGGAAGAGGATCTGGTTCCCGTGCTGCTTGGAGATGGCGTCGAAGCGGATCAAGGGGGCGCTTGTTACCACGCCCTCAGCGGCGCGGTCGAGGAACCGCCGCGCGCCGCGCCCCAGGCTTCTCGGCCACGAAGATGACGTGCTTCACGCCGCCGCCGGCCCCCCCGCCCCGGGCCGGCACCACCTCGGCGCGGGCCGCCAGGCCGGCGCGGGAGAGACGTTCGAGGTAGGCCTCGTCGGGGCCGGCCGACCAGACCGCCAGGACGCCGCCGGGCCGGAGCGCCTCGGCGCAGGCGCGCACGCCCTTGCTGCCGTAGAGCCGCCGGTTGGCCGGGGCGGCGATGGGCGAGGCGCCGTTGTCCACGTCGAGCAGGATGGCGTCGAAGGCCCCGTGGGCCTCGGCGATGCGGCCGAAGACGTCGCCGATCTGCAGCCGCAGGCGCGGGTCGTCGAGCGGCCGGCCGGCGAGGTCGCCGACGTGGCGGCGGTTCCACCCGGCCAGCTCCGGCAGCAGCTCTGCCACGATCACCCGGGCCTCGGGGCCGACCCGGTCGAGGGCGGCGCGGGCGGTGTAGCCGAGCCCCAGCCCCCCGACCAGCACGGTGCGGGCCCGCTCCAGGCGGCGCAGCGCCAGCGCCGCCAGCGCCTCCTCCGAGCCGTGCATCCGGCTCGACATCAGCACCCGCCCGCCGGCCCGGACCACCCACTCGCCGCCGCGGCGCGCCAGCTGGAGCTCGTCGCCCCCCGGCGCGCGGGCCCGCTCCACGATCTCCCAGGGCTGCATGCCGGGAGTGGTACCGCGAAGCGCGCCGGCGCACCACCCCGCGCCCTCCCTCGGCGCCTCGCCGGGGACCGGCGGTCCACCCCGTTGTAGGATGCGGGCCCGGAGACCACCATGACCCGCGCCGCCCGCTCCACCCTGCCCCTGCTCCTCCTGCTGGCCTCGGCCTCCTGCTCCGCCACCGCCCTCCGCCAGGCGAAGCTGAAGCGCGGCCTCGACGACTACGCCTATCCGCGCTCGGTGGCCGAGGTCTGGCCCGAGGTGCAGCAGCTGGCGAACGAGCGCGGCTACCCGCTGGTGGGGGCGGACCGGAAGGCCGTGGGGCTCGAGTCCCGCAACCGCCTGCTGGAGGCCTTCTCCCCCGGCTTCGACACCCGGACGCGGGCCACCGGCGGCCGGATCCTCGAGACCGGCGCCGGAGAGGGCGGCGTCCGGCTGCGGGCCGAGGCCTTCCCCACCGGCTCGGGCGGCTGCCGGGTGGTCTTCACCCAGCTGAAGCGGGACGACACCAACCCGGCCCTCCAGCTGGAGACCCGCGATTTGGATCTCGAGCTGGCCCTGCTCCAGCGCATCGACCCCGTGGCCGCGGCCCGGATCGAGGGGGTCGCGCCGCCCGCCGGGGCGGTGGCGAAGGCCGCCGCGCCCGACGCCTGGACGCCGGTGCGCCACCTGGTCGGCACCTGGGAGGCCAAGGCCTCCGGCGCGATGCCGGCGCTGAAGTGGGCCTTCGACTTCCCGCCCGGCGGGCAGCGGCTCGAGCTGCACGGCTCGCCGATCCTCGGCCCGGCCGGCGGCACCTCCGAGGAGATGGGGATCATCACCAACGACCCGGCGCGCGGGAAGATGGTCTGGCGCCAGTTCACCGCCTCGGGCCAGGTGAACGAGTACCTGCTGGCGAAGAGCGACCCGGACCGGCTGGTCTTCACCACCGAGAAGGCCGAGTCGCTCCCGCCCGGCGCGCGGGCCCGGCTGACGCTGGGGCGCGACGGCCCGGACGAGCTGGTGGCGGTCTTCGAGCAGGCCGAGCCCGGGAAGGACTTCGCCGTCACCGGCGAGGCGCGCCTCGTCCGCCAGCGGTAGCGCCGGGCCCGAGGGGGCACCGGGCCGGTGCGGCGCCGCGGCCGCCGCGCGGCGGCCACGGATCAGTAGCGGGCCATCCGCGGGTCGATGCGCTCGGCCCAGGCCAGGATGCCGCCGGCCAGGTTGCGGGCCTTCCCGAAGCCGGCCTGGCGCAGGAAGTCCACCGCCCGGGCGCTGCGCACCCCGGACCGGCAGAGCACCACCAGCTCGCGCGACGGGTCCAGCTCGCCGGTCCGCGCCGGCAGCTCGGCGAGCGGGATGAGCAGCCCCCCCAGGCTGCAGATCCGGGCCTCGTAGGGCTCGCGGACGTCGAGGAGCTGCGGCCCGTCGCCGGCGTCCCGCCGCCGCTTCAGCTCCTCCACCTGCATCTCCGGCGGCCCGCCCCCCGCCGGGCCCGGCGGGGCCGGCGCCTCGCCGCGCACGCCGCAGAACTCGTCGTAATCCACCAGCTCGCGCACCGTGGGGTGGTCTCCGCACACCGGGCAGGCCGGGTCGCGGCGCAGGGCCAGCTCGCGGAAGGTCATGGAGAGCGCGTCGACCAGCAGCAGGCGCCCCACCAGCGGCTCCCCCCTCCCGAGGATCAGCTTCACCGCCTCGGTGGCCTGGATCACCCCCACCAGCCCCGGCAGCACGCCGAGCACGCCGCCCTCGGCGCAGGAGGGCACCGCGCCCGGCGGCGGCGGCTCCGGGTAGAGGCAGCGGTAGCAGGGCCCTCCGCGGGTGGAGAAGACGCTGGCCTGCCCCTCGAAGCGGAACACCGATCCGTAGACGTTGGGCTTGCCCAGCAGGACGCAGGCGTCGTTCACCAGGTAGCGGGTGGCGAAGTTGTCGGTGCCGTCCACCACCAGGTCGAAGCCGCCGAGGATCTCCAGGGCGTTCTCGCGGGTGAGCCGGGTCTCGAAGGTGCGCAGCTCGACGTGCGGGTTCATGGCCCGCAGCCGGTCGGCGGCGGACCGGAGCTTGGGCCGCCCCACGTCGGCGGTGGCGTGGAGGATCTGCCGCTGGAGGTTGGTGAGGTCGACGACGTCGAAGTCCACCAGGCCCAGCGTCCCCACCCCGGCGGCGCCGAGGTAGAGCGCCAGCGGCGAGCCCAGCCCGCCGGCCCCGACGCAGAGCACCCGCGCCGCCTTGAGCCGCCGCTGCCCCTCGATCCCCACCTCCGGCAGCGTGAGGTGGCGGGCGTAGCGCTGCAGCTCCTCGCCGCCGAGGTCGGGCGGGCCCGCGGGGCCGGACGGTGCGCTGGCCATGGACACCTCGCTACCACTCCCCGCCGCCGGCGGGAACGGCCGGCGCGGCCTCCCCGCCGGGGCCGGCCTCCGCGGCGGCGAGCTCCTCGTCGCGGAAGTGCTTGTCCTCCTCGCCGCCGCCGGCCAGCAGGAAGCTGGCGGTGGCCCCGGCCCGGCCCGCGGCGACGGCGGTGACCACGTAGGAGCAGCCCAGCCAGTGGGCCTCGGCGAGGTCGGTGGGCGACGGCCGGGCCGGGTGGTCGGGGTGGGAGTGGTAGAAGCCGACGATCTCCCGGCCCCCGGCCCGCGCCCGCTTCCGGGCCGCCAGCAGGTCGCGCGGGTCGATCTCGTAGCGGCCGGAGGAGGCGCCGGCCCGCGCGTTCGCGCAGCGCACCACCTCGCCCACCTCGCCGGCTCCGCCGCGGCGCCGCCCGAGGAGCACGCCGCAGCTCTCCTCCGGGTAGCTCTCCTCGCCGTGGCGGCGCAGCTCGTCGAGCAGGCGCGGGGGGATGCGGAGCACGCCCATCCCATAGGCGGTCCCCCCGCCCGGCGCCAGGGCCCCGTCCGCCCCGCGCGGGCGGCCGCGCCGATCCTCCCCTTGCGGCCCCGGCCCCGCGGCGGTAGGAGCGGGCACGTGACCGACCTCTCCGCGGCCCGGTGGCTCTTCGGCTCCTCGCTGGCCTTCCACATCCTCTTCGCCGCGGTCGGCGTCGCCATGCCCCTGCTCATGGTGCTGGCGGAGTGGTGGGCGCGCCGCACCGGCTCCGCGGTCCACCTCGAGCTGGCCCGGCGCTGGGCCAAGGGCACCGCCATCCTCTTCGCGGTGGGCGCGGTCTCGGGGACGGTGATCTCCTTCGAGCTCGGGTTGCTCTGGCCCCGCTTCATGGCCTTCGCCGGCCCGCTGGTGGGCATGCCCTTCTCGCTGGAGGGCTTCGCCTTCTTCGCCGAGGCCATCTTCCTCGGCATCTACCTCTACGGCTGGGAGCGGGTCTCGCCGCGGCTGCACCTGGCCAGCGGCGCGGTGGTGGCGGCGAGCGGCGCCCTCTCCGCCTTCTTCGTCACCCTGGCCAACGCCTGGATGAACCACCCGGCCGGCTTCGACCTGGTGCTGGGCCGCCCCACCGCCCTCCGGCCCCTCGACGCCATGTTCCCGCCCGGCTGGGCCCACGAGGTGGTCCACGTCCTGCTCTCCAGCTACGCGGCCACCGGCCTCGCCGTGGCCGGCATCCACGCCTGGTTCCTGCGCCGGTCGCCGGGCCACCCCTTCCACCGCGCCGCGCTGGCCATCGCGCTGGCGGTGGGCGGGACCGCCTCGCTGCTGCAGCCGCTCTCCGGCGACCTCTCGGCGCGGGAGGTGGCCGTGAACCAGCCGGTGAAGCTCGCCGCCATGGAGGGCCAGTTCGCCACGCGCACCCACGCGCCGCTCCACCTCGGCGGCCTCCCCGACGTCGCGACCCGGACCGTCCCCTGGTCGCTGGAGATCCCGAGCGGCCTCTCGCTGCTCGCCTTCCACGACCCGGCGGCCGAGGTGCGGGGGCTCGACGCCTTCCCGCGCTCCAGCTGGCCCGATCCGCTCAAGGTGCACCTGGCCTTCCAGGTGATGGTGGGGGCGGGCACCGCCATCGCCGCCCTCGCCCTCGCCGCCCTGGCGCTGGCGGTCCGCCGCCGCGCCCTCCCCGTCCACCCCCGCTTCCTCCTGGCGGTGGCCCTGGCCGGGCCGCTCGGCTTCGTGGCGCTGGAGGCGGGCTGGCTGGTCACCGAGTGGGGGCGGCAGCCCTTCACCATCTGGGGGGTGATGCGCACCGCCGACGCGGTCACGCCGGTGGCCCACCTCTCGGCGCCCTTCTGGATCTTCATCGTGCTCTACCTCTTCCTCGCCGCCACCACCGCCCTCCTGCTCTGGCGGCAGATCCTGCACGCCCCGCCGCCGCCGGCGGAGGAGGGGCGGCCGTGAGCCCGGCCACCCTGCTCGCCGGGGTGATCCTGGCGGCGCTGGTCTTCTACGCCCTCTTCGCCGGCGCCGACTTCGGCGGCGGCATCTGGGACCTGCTGGCCACCGGGCCGCGCCGGCAGGCGCAGCGGGAGCTGGTGGAGCGGGCCATCGGGCCCATCTGGGAGGCGAACCACGTCTGGCTGATCCTGGTGGTGGTGCTGCTCTTCACCGGCTTCCCGGCCGCCTTCGCCGCCGTCACCACCACGCTCTTCGTGCCGCTCACCGCGCTGCTCCTCGGCATCGTGCTCCGCGGCGCCGCCTTCACCTTCCGCACCTACGACGAGCCCCGCGACGCGGTGCAGGCGCGCTGGGGGCTGCTCTTCTCGGGCTCCAGCGTCATCGCGCCGCTGCTGCTCGGCGCCTCGGTGGGGGCCCTGGCCTCGGGCCGCCTGCGGGTCGCGCCCGACGGCACGCCGCTCTCCCCGCCCGGCGCCTGGCTCGGCGCCTTCCCGGCGGCGGTCGGGATCTTCGCCTCCGCGCTCTTCGCCTTCCTGGCCGCCGTCTACCTCACGGTGGAGGCGCGCGGGGCGCTGCAGGAGGACTTCCGGAGGCGCGCCCTGCTCTCCGGGGCGGCGGTCTTCGTCGCCGCCGCCGCCGCGGCGCTGCTCTCCTGGAGCGACGCCCCGCTGGTCTTCCACGGGCTCACCGGCCGCCCCTGGTCGCTCCCGCTCCACGCCGCCACCGCCGCCGCCGCGCTCACCGCCTTCGGCGCCCTCTGGGTCCGGCGCTTCCGCCTGGCCCGGCTCGCCGCCGCCGCCCAGGTGGCGCTCATCGTCCTCGGCTGGGGGGCGTCGCAGTACCCGTACCTGGTGGTGCCGGACGTCACCCTCGCCGCCGCCGCCCCGCGGGCCACGCTGGTCCCGCTCCTCTGGGCGCTGGCCGCCGGGGCCCTGACCCTCTTCCCCAGCCTCTGGCTGCTCTTCCGGGTGTTCAAGGGGCGGCGCGCCGGGCCCGGCGCCCGGCTCTAGATCCTTTCCGGCCCCGGCGCGTTCCTCCCCGGCAGGAGGAGGAACCCCATGCGCCTCGCCCCCCTGCTGCTCGCCGCCGCGCTCGCCGCCCCCGCCGCTCCCGGCGATCTCGCCGGCCCGCCCGGCGCGCGCGTCCGCAAGGACCCGTCCTACCCGGACACCGTGGCCCGCGTCGCATCGATGGTCCGCGACCCCGGCGCCCAGGCGCTGGCGGCGCGCCACGGCCTGCGGCTCGTCGACCTCACCTGGGAGGACACCGGCCGCTGGCAGGGCTCCTCGGTCGGCCCCAACATCAGCGACGTCACCATCGAGGTGGTCTCGGAGGACCGCTCCGCCCGCCCGCTGGCGCTGATGCCGGTGCTGCGCTTCCCCAACTTCTCCGACCGCACCGCCGACGTCCGGCTCGACCGGATCTTCCTGCGGGTCGGCAACGAGCGGGCCGGCGGCCGCGACCGGGTGCTCTCGCTGCGCGAGTTCCTCGACGACCCGGGGCGCTGGCTCTCCCGCCCCGGCGACGGCGCCGTCCGCGGCGGCTCGCTGCTCGCCCCGCGCGACAGCCACGCCCTGGTCTCGGCCCAGGCCGCCTTCCTGCCGGTGCCCCGGGGCGGCAAGGCCACCTTCCACCCGGTGATCTTCAACTACCAGTCGACCGCCGGCTCCCCGGCGGTCCTCACCATCCTGGTGACGCGGCAGGGCACCTCGCTCACGGTGATCGACAACGCCCGGGACGGCGTCGGCCGCAGCTGGGGCCAGCGCCTCTTCTTCAACGCCGGCGGGGAGCGCGCCCCGCTCACCGCCGAGCGGCTCTCCGACGTGGAGGAGCGGGGCGCGACCTCGAACGGCGAGGCGGCCGGCGAGGTGGGCGAGGACGCCAACCTGCTGCTCCTCGTCCAGGTGCCGCTGCGCCACCGGGAACGGCGGCCCTGGGCGCTGGAGGCGCCCGCGGCCGCGGCGCCCATGGCCATGGCCGAGTCGAAGGCCGCCCGCGGCGCCGCCGACCTGGAGACGGCCGTGCTGGGCCACGGCGCCCTGCAGGGCCCCTTCACCGAGCTGGCCGGCCTCGGGGTGGAGCGCGACCCGCGCTTCCCGATCCGGGTGACGGTGCAGTTCTACCAGGCGGTGTCGGGGCCGCGGATCGGCGAGGCGGAGATGGCCGGCCTGGCGCGGCTGGTCGGCAAGGTCTACGAGAAGGGGGACTGGGTCGGCTCGCTGGTCTGCCCCGGCCCGGGCGACGCCGGGCGCCCCACCGCCTGGCGCGGCGCGGCCGACCGGCCCGGCCACCTCTCCTGGTGGGACTTCCCGGGGCTGGTGGAGCGCTGGCGCGGCGGGGCGCCCCCCCGCGAGCCCATCGGCGTCCGGTGAGGCCGGCGCGGGCCGGCGGCGATCGGGCTGCGCCGGCGGGCGGGGGCCGACTAGAATGCGCCGCCATGACCGACACCCCCCGCCGCCACTTCGCCAGCGACAACTACGCCGGGATCTGCCCCGAGGCCTGGGCCGCCATGGCCCAGGCCAACGCCGACCACGCCCCCGGCTACGGCGACGACCCCTGGACGGCGCGGGCCGCCGATCTCGTCCGCCAGGTCTTCGAGACCGACTGCGACGTCTACTTCGTCTTCAACGGCACCAGCGCCAACTCCCTGGCGCTCGCCTCGCTGGGCCAGAGCTACCACTCCATCCTCTGCCACGAGGTGGCCCACGTGGAGGTGGACGAGTGCGGCGCCCCGGAGTTCTTCTCCAACGGCATGAAGGTGCTCACCGTGCCGGGCGCCCACGGCAAGGTGACTCCGGCCGCCGTCGAGCACGCGGTCCGCCGCCGCACCGACATCCACTACCCCAAGCCGCGGGCGGTGAGCCTGACCCAGGCCACCGAGGTGGGGACGGTCTACGACCCCGACGAGCTGAAGGCCATCTGGGCCACCGCCCGCTCGCTCGGGCTGCGCATCCACATGGACGGGGCCCGCTTCGCCAACGCCGTCGCCGGGCTGGGCGTCACCCCCAAGGAGATCACCTGGCAGGCGGGCGTGGACGTGCTCAGCTTCGGCGGCACCAAGAACGGGCTGGCGGTGGGCGAGGCGGTGGTCTTCTTCGACCGGGCGCTGTCGCGGGAGTTCGACTACCGGTGCAAGCAGGCCGGCCAGCTGGCCTCGAAGATGCGCTTCCTGGCGGCCCCGTGGGTGGGGATGCTCCAGGACGGTGCCTGGCTCCGGAACGCCCGCCACGCCAACGAGATGGCGGCGCTGCTCGACGGTCTGCTGCGGGCCCTCCCCGGCGTGAAGGTGCTCCAGCCGCGCCAGGCCAACAGCGTCTTCGCCGAGCTGCCGAAGCCGGTGGTGGAGGCGCTGCACGCCAAGGGCTGGCGCTTCTACGACTTCATCGCCTGGGGCGGCTGCCGCCTGATGTGCGCCTGGGACACCACCGAGGCCGACGTCCGCGCCTTCACCGGCGACGTCCGGGAGCTCATGGCCCGGCCCGCCGGCCGGTAGCGCCCCGGGTCACGCCCCCCGGCGCGCGGGCGTACGCGCCGGGCGCGGCTTGCGCGGCGCCGCGATGCGTCCGCGCGCCTCGTCGTAGGCGAAGAGGCCGCCCCGGGCCGCCCAGGCGACCAGGGTGCCGAAGACGGCGTCGTGGTTCTCGCTCGGCAGGTGGAGGGCGATGAGCTCGAGGACGAAGTCGCGGTCGAGCCGGTGGCGGGGGTGGCGCTCCAGGGCCTCCTGGACCAGGGCGAAGAGCTTGAGGCCGAGCAGCCGCTCCCGCCACAGCGCCTTCCGCTCCGCCGGCGCGGCGCGGACGAAGCGCAGGCCGGCGGGGGTGAGCACCACCATCCGGCGCGGCGTGTCCACCCAGGAGAGCAGCTCGGCGGCCTGCACCGCGGCGATGACCTCCCCGAACTCCCGGCCGGTGTCGCTGGCGATGCGGAACAGCTCCTCGCGCCCGCCGCGGGCGTCCAGGTACTCGAGCAGCCCGACGATCGCGCCGGGGCGGGCCGGGGGCAGCGGCTCGACCGGCGGGGCCGGCGGCGCCACGTCCGGCAGCTGGGCCCCGGTGATGACGTCGTGGAGCCGGTCCACCAGCGCCTGGAGCTCCGGATCGCGGTAGTCGCGCGGGCGCGGCAGCCGGTTCTCCACCACGGTGCGGACGCGGCCGGGCCGGGCGTCGAGCACGGCGATGCGGTCGGCCATCCAGGCCACCTCCTTGATGTCGTGGCTCACCATCACCACCGCGGAGAGCCGCCGGCCCGCCGCCGACCAGATGTCGACGACCTCGGCGCGCAGGCTCTCGGCGGTGAGCGCGTCCACCTGGCTGAAGGGCTCGTCCATGAAGAGCATCTCCGGGTCGAGCGACAGCGCCCGCGCCATGCCCACCCGCTGCTTCATCCCGCCCGACATCTGGCGCGGGAGGGCCTCCTCGAAGCCGGCCAGCCCCACCGTCCGCACCGCCTGCGCCGCCCGCTCGGCCACCTCCTCCGCCGGGAGTCCCTGCGCCTCCAGCACGGCGGCGACGTTCTGGGTCACCGTCATCCAGGGGAAGAGGGCGAAGCTCTGGAAGACGAAGCCGACGCCGGGGTTGAGCCCGCGGAGCGGCGCGCCGTGGAACCGCACCTCGCCGCGGCTCGGCGGCGTGAGCCCGGCCAGGATCCGCAGGATGGTGGACTTCCCGCAGCCCGAGGGGCCGAGCAGCGCCAGCACCTCGCGCGGCCGGACCTCCAGGCTGACGTCGTCGAGCACGCGGAGCGGCGCGCCGTGCGCCTGGGGGAACTCCTGGACGACGTCGCGGAGCTCGCAGAGCGGGGCGGGATCGGCCATGGCGGGCTCCTAGCGGGAGAGCGCGAAGCGGGTCTCGGCCAGCCGGTGCAGGCGCCGCCACACCAGCCGGTTGAAGAGCACGACCAGCGCCGCCATCAGCGTCACCGCCGCCGCCAGCGCCGGGTAGTCGGCCCGGGAGGCGGCCAGGCTGATGCGCGAGCCCAGCCCCTCGGTGGAGAGCACCTGGCCGCGGAAGGTCACGAGCTCCGAGACGATGCTGGCGTTCCAGGCGCCGCCGGCCGCCGTCACCCAGCCGGTGACCAGGAAGGGGAAGACCGCCGGGAGGTGCAGCCCGCGGAAGCGCTGCCAGCGGCCCCAGCGGAAGAGCCGCGCCGCCTCGCGCAGGTCGGCGGGGATGGAGCTGGCGCCGGCCACGACGTTGAAGAGGACGTACCACTGGGTGCCGAGGAGCATGAGCAGGACGCTCCCCGGCCCGAGCCCGAGGCCGGCCGCCGCCAGCGCCGCCACCGCCGCCGGGAACAGCATCGGGGCGGGGAAGGAGGCGACCACCTGCACCACCGGCTGCAGCAGGCGGGAGAGGCGCGGCGACAGGCCGATGGCCAGCCCGGCCGGCAGCGCCCAGAGCGTGCCCAGGGCGGTGGCGCCGAGCACCCGCCCCAGGGTGAGCAGGGCGGCGCCGGCCAGCGCCCGCCACTCGGCGGCGGGCACGGCGCGGAGCAGGGCCACCAGCCGCAGGCCCAGGAGCGCCAGCGCGCCGAGCAGCAGGGCGAAGGCCGCCCGGGAGAGGAGGGCCCGGCGGCTCGCGCCCCGCGGCGGCCGGTCCGGGCGCGCCGGCCGGGGGCGGCGGGGAGGGACGGCGCGCGCCGCCAGGGCCCGCAGCGCCGGGAGCAGGCGCGACCGGGACAGCAGGGCGAGGACCCAGGAGCGCGCCTCCTCCACCTGGCCGGCCTCCTCCAGCCGGAAGCGCTGGCTCCAGGCCACCAGCGGGCGCCAGAGGAGCTGGTCCAGCGCCACCACCAGGAGGGTCATCGCCGCCACCGCCAGCGCCATGGCGGCGCCGTCCCCCTTCGCCACCGCCACGCTCATGTAGGAGCCGAGGCCCGGCAACCGGAAGTCCCGGTCCCCGAGGACGAAGGCCTCGCTCACCATGAGGAAGAACCAGCCCCCGGCCATGCTCATCATGCTGTTCCAGACCAGGCCGATGGTCGCCGCCGGCAGCTCCAGCCGGCGGAAGCGCTGCCAGGCCGAGAACCGGGCCAGCCGCGAGACCTCGACGAGGTCGGGCGGGAGCGACCGCAGCGAGTGGTAGTAGCTGAAGGCCATGTTCCAGGCCTGGCCGGTGAAGATCATGAGCACCGAGGCCAGCTCCAGGCCGACGTTGCCGCGCGGGAAGAGGGCCACCAGCCCGAGGATGAGCCCCGGCATGAAGCCCAGCACCGGGATGCTCTGGAGCACGTCCAGGGCCGGGATCAGCACCCGCTCGGCGACGCGGTCCTTGGCGGCCCAGGTCCCGTAGGCCAGGGTGAAGGCGAGCGAGAGCCCGTAGGCGGCGAGCCCCCGCAGCAGCGAGCGGAGGGCGTAGCCGGGCAGGGCGCGGGCCGAGAGGTCGATCTCCACCGCCGGGCGGGGCGCCCCGCTCCAGCCGCGCGCCAGGCCGACGACGCCGGCGATGGCGCCGGCCACGGCCACCAGGATCAGGAGGTCTACCCAGGCCACCCGGCGCGCCAGGCCGAGGCGCGCCGCGGATTCGCCGAAGGATGGGGGAGCGCGCCGCGGCACGCCGCATCGTCCATCCGGCCGGCGCGGGCGTCCAGCGCGACCGCGCCGCTCTCCCGCGTGCCGGCGCACGCCCCATCGCTGGCGTTCCGGATGGGGCCTCCCGGCCCTAGACTCCGGTCCCAAACGAGGTGTCGACCCCAACTGGCGGCCGGAGCGCCGCCGCACCAAGGAGATCCCGAATGGCCAACGTCACGCTGAAGGGCAACCCCATCCACACCAGCGGCGACCTGCCCAAGGTGGGCGGCCGCGCCCCCGACTTCAAGCTGACCGCCAACGACCTCTCCGACAAGTCGCTCAAGGACTTCGCCGGGAAGCGCAAGGTCCTGAACATCGTCCCCAGCCTCGACACCAACGTCTGCGCCACCTCCACCCGCAAGTTCAACGAGAGCGCCGGCAAGCTCCCCAACACCGCGGTGCTGGTGGTCTCCGCCGACCTCCCCTTCGCCTCGAAGCGCTTCTGCACCACCGAGGGGCTGCAGAACGTGACGCCGCTCTCGCTGCTCCGCTCCAAGGACTTCGGCAAGGACTACGGCATCCTGCTGGTGGACGGCCCCATGGCCGGCCTCACCGGCCGCGCCGTGGTGGTGGTCGACGAGAAGGACAACGTCACCTACACCGAGCTGGTGCCGGAGATCGGCCAGGAGCCGAACTACGACGCCGCCCTGGCCGCGCTGAAGAGGTAGCGGCCCCGCGCCCGCCTGGGGTCCGGCCGGCGAGGACCATCCGGTGCAGCCAGCCTTCGGCGACCGCAGCCTCTTCCCCGACCTCGCGGCCCGGGCCTTCTGGAACCACGCCGGCGTCTCGCCGCCCCCGCTCCCGGTGCGCCGGGCGGTGGCGGCGCTGCTCGACGGCTACGCCCGGGACGGCTCCGGCGCCGTCCCGGCCACCGCGGCGCTCCGAGATCG
>JAKAEO010000045.1 GCA_021818285.1 Myxococcales bacterium | reverse complement strand
CCGCCGGCCGCCGCGCCGGGCCGCGCCCCGGCGCCGAGGGTGGTGCAGGTCCCGAAGCCGATGGTGCCGCCGCCGCCGCGCCGCATCGGCCGGACCCCCCAGCAGCTGCACCGCGAGGAGGTGCTGGCCGACCTGTTCGTCCGCGTGCCGAGGCTGCACGAGCTGAAGGGGCAGGACGAGGCCCTGGGCTTCCTCCTGGAGCTGGCGATGGAGAAGGTCGCCTGCGAGGTCGGCTTCGTGCTGCTCTCGCGCGGCGGCCTCCTCCGGTTCGCGGTGGGGCGTGGCGCCAAGGCGGCCGAGGTGCTGAAGGCCGCCATCCCCATCCCGGTGGGCACCGGCATCACCGGCTTCTGCGCCCAGGAGCTGGTCGGCCTGGCGGTGAGCGACGTGGAGAAGGACCCGCGCTTCTTCCGGGAGATCTCCCGCGCCGCGGCCTTCGAGACGCGGTCGCTGCTCTGCTCGCCCATCGTCCAGGGGGGGCGCGTCCTCGGCGTGGTCCAGCTGAAGAACCGGAAGGGCGGCAGCTTCGACCCCGGCGACCTGGCGGTGCTCGCCTACCTCGCCCACCAGGCCGCGGGCTGGCTCGAGCTCCGCGAGGCCTCGCAGCCCCTGTAGCCGCCCCTCCTCCGGGCGCGGCGCCACCGCGCCTCCCCGGGGCCTGCGCCCAATCGCGCCAGGCCCCCCGCGGGCGGGGGGCGTACCATGAGGGCGTGGGCATCGGGGGCCAGACCGGCGTGGTGGTCGCGCTGCTCCTCGCCGCCGGCTGCGCGGGGGCCGGGGCGGCGCGGGGCCCGGGCCGCATCGCCGACGCGCCGGCCGCCCACGCGCTCCCGGAGCCCGACCCCGGCTGCCGCGCCACGGTGCAGGCGCCGCTGCTGGCGCACGGCCTGGAGCGGGTCACCGTGAAGCTCGCGGCCGACGCCTCGGGCCGGCCGGTGCTCGTGCAGTTCCTCTCGCCCGACCTCACCCCGGCGGCGATGCTGGAGCTGCGCCAGGCCCTCGAGGCCTGCGTCTGGAAGCCGGACGTCGGACCCGACGGGCAGCCGCGCGCCTGGACCACCACCATCGTCCGGCTGCGCGACTAGCGGGCCGGCGGGGAGGTCGCCGCCGGCCGCCGGGCCGGATCCCGCGGCGTCCCTCCCCGGGCGGCGGCGTCAGTCCTGCCGCCGGCTGGAGTGCTCGCGGCCGTCGTAGCGCAGCAGGGTGCGGCGCCCGTCGAGGCGGGTGGAGAGGACCACCGGCCGCCGCCACAGCGACTGCAGGGCGCGCAGGGTGTCCCGGGCCCAGTCGAGGCGCAGGTCCACGCCGTCGTGCTGGTGGGCGAGCAGCAGCTCGCCGCGGTTCTCGTGGTTCCCGTCCTCGACGGCCACGGCCGGCTGGCCCCGGTTGGTGAGGAGGCGCAGGAGCCGCTCCTTCACCCGCGCGAACTCCCGGGTCTGGACCTCCCAGCGGGCCCGCCCCGGCTCCCAGCCGAAGGCGAAGAGCCGCTGGGCCACGCAGAAGTCGATGGTGAGGAACTCGTCCACGAAGGTGACGTCGTCGTGGAGGCGGCGCACCTCGAAGATCTTCTCCCGCCCCCGTCCCAGCCGGCGGTCCCACTGCCGCCGCTGCTCGAGCGAGTCGCACTCCTCGTACTCCTTGCCGAAGCGCCCCTTGTCCCAGCGCTCCTCGATGTCGCGCCACAGCTCGACGCCGAGCCGGTAGGGGTTCAGCTGCCCCGGGGCGGTGGCCAGGGTCCCGGCGTGGTGGTCGGCGTAGTCGACCAGCTCCGACGGGTCGAGCGCCTTCTCGGTCATGATCCGGCTGTGCCAGTAGGTGGCCCAGCCCTCGTTCATGATCTTGGTCCGGGCCTGGGGCGCGAAGTAGCAGGCCTCGTCGCGGACCGTGGCCAGCACGTCCTGCTCCCAGCGCTCCAGCGGGGCGTGCTCCAGCAGGAAGAGGAGGACGTCGCGCTCCGGCCGCTCCGGCAGCCGGGCCGGCCGCCCGGCCTGGGCGTCGAGCCGCGCCTGCTCCTCGGCCAGGCTGCCGGGCGGGTTGATGAACTCCTGCATGTACTCCCGGTCGGCGCGCAGCCCCCGGGCCAGCCGGCGGTCCTCCCCCTCCGCCGGCGCCCCGCGCCGCGGCCGCCGCCGCACGTGGGGCGCCTGGTCGTCGATGAGGTTCTCCAGCGAGAGGCAGCGGTCGACGAGGTCCTCGACCCGCTCCACCCCGAGCCGGTCCTGGTGGCGCCGGACGCGGGTGGCGTGGTTCGCCATCGCGTCCATCATCTTCCGGTGGGTGTGGGCGAAGGCGAAGTTGTTCTTGAAGAAGTCGGCGTGGCCGAAGACGTGGGCCATCACCAGCTTCTGGTCCACGTCCATGTTGGACTCGAGCAGGTAGGCGTAGGAGGGGTCGTTGTTGATCACCATCTCGTAGATCTTCGAGAGCCCGTACTCGTACTGGCGGGAGAGCCGCTCGTAGGCCATGCCGAAGCGCCAGTGGGGGTAGCGGTTGGGGAAGCCGCCGTAGGCGGCCACCATGTTCATCTCGTCGAAGTCCAGGACCTCGAAGACCACGTCGAAGGGGTCGAGCCCGTAGGCCAGCGCGTACCCCTCCACCTGGCGGGCCAGGTCGCGCAGGTGGGGCGGCAGCCGGCTGGCCCGGTTCACGGCCTCAGCGCCCCTTCCCCAGGAAGGTCCGGATGGAGTCGAGCACCCCCTCCCGCCCGGCGATCTCCGAGAGCACCAGCTCCTCGCGGTCGCCCAGCGCCGCCCGCAGCTCCCCGAGGAAGGCGCCGGTCGCGCCCGGGCTGGCCACCTGCCCGTAGCCGAAGAGGTTGACGGCCGGCAGCAGCCCGTCGCGCAGCAGCTCGACGCAGCGCCGGGTGTCCTCGGCCCCCTCGTTGTCGCCGTCGGAGAAGTGGAAGACGTAGACGTTCCAGCCGTCGGCCGGGTGGTCGGCGCGCACCAGCTCCAGCGCCAGGCGGTAGGCGCTGGAGATGCGGGTGCCGCCCGACTCCCGGGTCCGGAAGAAGGCGTCGCGCTCCACCTCGCGCGCCGCCACGTCGTGGACCAGGTAGCGGGCCCGCAGCCCCGGGTAGTGGCGGCGCAGCCAGGCGTCGATCCAGAAGGACTCGACCCGCACCACCGCCTTCTGCTCGTCCCCCATCGAGCCCGAGACGTCCATCAGGTAGAGGATGACGGCGTTGCTCTCCAGCCGGGGCGCGGCCTTGCCGCTGCGGTAGCGGTAGTCCTCGCGCACCGGGTAGAGCACCGGGTTCCGGGGGTCCCAGGTGCCGCTCGCCAGCTGCCGCCGCAGCGCCTGCTTGTAGGTCCGGCGCACGTGGCGCAGCGACTCCGGCCCGGAGGCGGCGATGGCGGTGTAGCGGGTGCGGTCGGCCACCAGCCGGTCGGTGCCGCGCGGCCGGATGCGCGGCAGCGCCAGCTCCTCGCCGAGCAGGTCGGCGAGCTCGTCGATCGACACCCCCACCTCCAGCAGGTGCCGGCCCTCGGCCGATCCCGCGCCGCCCCCCTCGCCGTCGGCGCCGCCGGGCGCCAGCGGGTCGCCCGGCTCCCCCTCGCCCTGGCCCACGCCGCCCTGGGCCCGGTCCTCGTGGCTGAAGCGGGGCAGCTCGATGCCGGGGACGGGGATGGAGACCAGCTCCTTGCCCTGCTGGCCGATGAGCTCGTCGCGGGTGAGGTACTGCCGCAGGTTCGCCTTGACGCGGCCGCGGACGATGTCGCGGAAGCGGGCCTGGTCCTGCTTGATCCGCAGCGGCATGCCGGTCCGGCGCCGGTCAGCGCTCCTCCTTGGCGTCGCCGCGGGCGAAGATCGAGGCGACGAAGTTCAGCACGTCGGTGGAGCAGATCTCGCAGTAACCGGCCCCCTTCATGAGCCGCTGCCGCACCACGTCGATCTTCTCCTGGGTGTCCCGGTCCACCACGCTGGAGACCAGGTTCTTCAGCTTGATGAAGTCCTTCTGGTCCTCGAAGAGCTTCAGCTCCAGCGCCTTCTGCAGCCGCTCGTTGGTGCGGTAGCTGAAGCTCTTCCCCTCGATGGCCAGGGCGCCGATGTAGTTCATGATCTCGCTGCGGAAGACCTCCTTGCGGCTCTCGGGGATGTCGATCTTCTCCTCCACCGAACGCATCAGCCGCTCGTCGGGCTCCTCGTACTGGCCGGTGTACTTGTTCCGGACCTTCTCGCGCTGCGTGTAGGCCTTGATGTTGTCCACGTAGTTGGCGCAGAGCTTGGCCACCGCCCCCTCGTCGGCGCTGATGGCCCGCTGCACCTCGTTCTTCACCACGTCCTCGTACTCGCGCTTCACGTCGCCGAGCAGGTCCCGGTAGCGCCGGCGCTGCTCCTCCGAGGAGATGAGCGAGTGCTGCCAGAGCCCGGCCTCCAGCTCGTTCAGCACCATGAAGGGGTTCACGCAGCCCTCGCCCTGGTCGCTCACCAGGGCGTTGGAGATCTTGTCCTGGACGTAGCGCGGGCTGATCCCCTCCATCCCCTCGCGCGCCGCCTCCTTCCGCAGCTCCTTGACGTTGTCCTCGGTGAAGGAGGGCAGGGTCTTGCCGTTGTAGAGCTTGAGCTTCTGCACCAGGGTGAGGTTGTGCTTCTTGGGATCCTCCAGCCGGGTGAGCACCGCCCACATCGCCGCCATCTCCAGGGTGTGCGGGGCGATGTGCTTGCCGCGGATGCGCTGGCCGTTGTAGTCGCGCCGGTAGATCCGCACCTCCTCGTCCAGCCGGGTGATGTAGGGGACGTCCAGCTTCACCGTCCGGTCGCGCAGCGCCTCCATGAACTCGTTGCTCTGGAGCTTGCGGTACTCCGGCTCGTTGGTGTGGCCGATGATCACCTCGTCGATGTCGGTCTGCGGGAACTTCTTCGGCTTGATCTTGTGCTCCTGGGTGGCGCCCAGCAGGTCGTAGAGGAAGGCCACGTCCAGCTTGAGGATCTCGACGAACTCGATGATCCCGCGGTTGGCGATGTCGAACTCGCCGTCGAAGTTGAAGGCCCGCGGGTCGGAGTCGCTGCCGTACTCGGCGATCTTCCGGTAGTTGATGTCGCCGGTGAGCTCGGTGGAGTCCTGGTTCTTCTCGTCCTTGGGCTGGAAGGTCCCGATGCCGACGCGGTCCTTCTCGGAGAGGATGAGCCGGCGCACCCGGACGTGCTCGACCACCTTCTGCCAGTCGCCCCGGTGCTCGGTCATCAGCTCCTGGTAGACGAAGCGGCAGGCGGGGCAGAGGTCCCCCTCGACCGGGACGGCGTAGCCGCTGCGCCCCGTGCCCAGCTCGGCCACCAGCTGCTCGCGCCACTCGGCCGGCACCAGGTGGAGCGGCTCCTCGTGCATGGGGCAGGGCATCACCTCGCGGCGGCGGACGCCGTCGGCGCCGGTGCGCTCCACGTCCCAGGAGTAGGTGTAGAGCGCGCCCTCGGGGGTGCGGGAGTAGGCCTCGAGCCCCTTCTTCAGGAGCCGGGCGATGGTGGACTTCGAGGAGCCGACCGGGCCGTGGAGCAGGATGACGCGCCGCTCGGTGCCGTAGCCCTGGGCGGCGCTCTTGAAGACGTTCACCAGCCGCATCAGCGGGACGTCGAGGCCGAAGACCGCGTCCTTCCCGCCGAACTGCGGGTCGGAGAAGAAGGCGTAGCGGACGACGCGCTTCTTGTTGTCGACGTGCTCGGCGGTGCCGTGCGACAGGATCATGTCGTGGACGCGCTGGTAGGCCGTCCGCGTCACCGCCGGATCCTGGCGGACGATCGCCAGGTAGTCCTCGAAGCTGCCCTCCCAGTGCTGCTGGAAGTAGGAGGTGCGGTCCTGCAGCGCCGCGATCCTCGGCACCAGTTGCGACGTCTCTGCGTGGGCCATGCGCCGACTCCACCCCGCCCGCCAGGGCCCATAACCGCCGGGGGGGCCGGCCGCCACCGCGCCGGTCGGGACGGGGCCGCGCCCCGCCCCGCCGGGCAGGGCCCGCGAGGCCTAGAGATCGAAGCAGTCCGCGAAGATCACCTCGTCGGGGCGGCTCCGGATGCGGTCGAGGAGCTCGGCGCGGGGGCGCTCGTCGAGCTGCAGGGTGCAGCAGGCCGCCGCCGCCCCCTCGAAGACGGTGTTCTGCACCTCCTCCACGTTGATGCCGGCCTCGCGGATGGCGGTGAGCACGTTGGCGAGGACCCCCACCTTGTCGAGGTGGCGCACCACCAGCCGGGCGCGGGCCGGCGACTTCCGGGTGACGTTGACGCAGTTGGGCACCGTCCCCTCGCGCACGAAGGCGGCGAGGATGCGCACCGCCTCCCGGGCGATGGCGTCCTGCGCCTGCTCCGTCGAGGCCCCGATGTGGTGGGTGCCGTAGACGTTGGGGAGGCGCGCCAGCTCGCTCTCGAAGTCGGCCTGCCCCTTCTCCGGCTCGCCGGCGTGGACGTCGGTGCCCACGAAGATCCGGCCCGCCCGGGCCTGCTCCAGCAGCGCCGCCTGGTCCACCACCTCGGCCCGGGCGGTGTTCACCAGCGCCGCGCCGGCCGGCAGCGCCTCCAGCACCGCCCGGCCCACCATCCCCCGGGTCTCGGCGGTGAGCGGCAGGTGCAGCGAGAGGACGTCGCAGCGGCGCGCCAGCGCCACCAGGTCCGGGGCCCGCTCCACGCCCAGCTCGCGCGCCCCGGCGTCGTCGAGGGAACGCGACCAGGCGGCGACGTGCATCCCGAAGGCCTGGCCGCGCCGGACCATCTCGCGGCCGATGGGGCCGAGCCCGGCCACGCCCAGGGTCCGGCCGAAGAGGCCGCGGGCCTCGGAGAAGCGCTTCTTGTCCCACTTCCCGGCGCGCAGCCGCTCCACGTTGTCGGGGATGCGCCGGTCGATGGCCAGCATGAGCCCGGCGGCCAGCTCGGCCACGGCGACGGCGTTCTGGCCCGGGCAGTTGGCCACGTAGACGCCGCGCCGCGAGGCGGCGGCGACGTCGATGGTGTTCACCCCGGCGCCGGCCCGGATCACCAGGGAGAGGGCGTCGGCCCGCTGGAACACCTCCGCCGACACCTGCTTGCCCCGCACCACCAGCGCCGAGGCCCCGGCCACCGCCGCCGGCAGCTCGCGGGCCGGCAGGTCGGGCCGGTGGTCCACCGTCAGGCCCAGCGCCGCGACGTCGGCCAGCCGCTCCTTCGGGAAGGCATCTGCCACGAGCACGCGCATGTCACCCCTCCAGGCTCCTGCGTCGTTTCCCGGCGGCTTCAGCCGCCGGGCTCCACCGTCACCGGGATCCCGTTCAGCGCCGCGGTGGCCGAGAGGGCGTCGAGGCGCTCCTCGTCGGCGAGGTCGTTGTAGGAGGCGCCGGCGTGGGCGGCGGCCACGCCCAGCGCCGCGCCGGGCCGGGCGTGGCCCCAGCCGTGCGGCAGGCAGGCGACGCCCGGCGACACCGCGTCGGTCACCGAGACCGGCACCCGCACCTCGCCCACCCGGGAGCGGACCCGCGCCAGGCTCCCATCGGCGAGCCCGCGCGCCGCGGCGTCGGCGGGGTGGAGCTGCAGCGTGCAGGCGGCCGGCCCCTTCACCAGCCGGAGGGAGTTGTGCATCCAGGAGTTGTTGCTCCGCAGCTGGCGCCGCCCGACGAGGAGCAGCGTCCCCGCCGCCGGCGGCGCGTCCACGTCGGCCTCCAGCCGCGCCAGGTCGGCCTGGTACCGCTCGGGGAAGAGCCGCAGCCGCTTCCCCGGGGTGTGGAGCCGCCCGGGCAGCCGGGGCTGGTGGGCCCCCAGGTCGAGGCCGTGCGGCGCGCGCCGCAGCGCCGCGAGCGAGAGGCGGCGCGGGCCGGCGCGCAGCGCCCGGTCGAGGAGGCGCCGCTCGCCCAGCGCCCGCGCCAGGCGCAGGCCGAGCCCGGTGCGCCACCCCGGCCGCCCGCCGCCGCGTGCCCGCACCGCCAGCGCCAGGTCGAGCAGCACCCGGAAGTCGGGGCGCACCCCCGGCGGCGGCGGCACGATGGCCGGCGCCCAGCGGGCCGCGTTGCGCACCGCGAGCTGGTAGAAGACGGCGTCGTACTGGTCCTTCTCGAAGCCGAAGGCGGTGGGCAGGATCAGGTGGGCGTGGCGGGTGGTCTCGTTCCGGAAGAGGTCGATCGAGACCATGGTGTCGAGGCCGGCCAGCGCCCGCTCCAGCCGCGCCCCGTTGGGCGTCGAGAGCACCGGGTTGCCGGCGAAGGTCACCAGCGCGCGGATCTGGCCCGGGCCCGGCGTCTCGATCTCCTCGGCCAGCGCGGCGGCGGGCAGCTCGCCGCCGAAGGCCGGCAGGCCGCGCACCCGGGTGCGGTGCCGGCCGAAGCTGCCCGGCGACCCCCCCGGCACCAGGTCCACGGCCGGGGAGGGGAACATCGCGCCGCCGGGCCGGTCGAGGGCCCCGGAGACGACGTTCAGCGCCAGCACCAGCCAGGAGGCGAGGGCGCCGAACTCCTGGGTGCAGACGCCGACCCGGCCGTAGGCCACCGCCGCCTCGGCCCCGGCGAAGTCCCGCGCCAGCCGGCGGATCTCGGCGGCGGCGATGCCGGTGCGGGCCGCCACCCGCTCCGGCGGGAAGCGGGCCGCCAGCGCCTCGAGCCGGTCCAGCCCGTCGGTGAAGCCGGCGAGCCGCCCGGGCCGGGCCAGCCCCTCGCCGAGGAGGACGTGGAGCAGGCCGAGCAGCAGGGCGGCGTCGCCGCCGGGGCGGATGGCGAGGTGCCGGTCGGCCCGGGCCGCGGTCTCGGTGCGCCGCGGATCCACCACCACCAGCCGCCCGCCCCGGGCCCGCAGCGCGTCGAGCCGCGCCCCGACGTCGCCGGCGGTCATCAGGCTGCCGTTCGAGGCGCGCGGGTTCGCCCCCAGCGCGAGCAGGAAGGTGGCCCGGTCCAGGTCCGGCACCGGCAGGAGGAACTGGTGCCCCAGCACCTCCAGCGAGGCGAGCATCTGGGGCAGCTGGTCCACCGAGGTCGCCGAGAAGCGCGAGCGGGTCCCCAGGGCGCGCGAGAGGAGGATGGCGGCGGTGGAGGCGCCGAAGCCGTGGACCGTGGGGTTGCCGAGGTAGATCGCCACCGCGTCGGGGCCGTGCCGGCGCTGGACGGCGGCGAGCCGCTCCCCGGCCTCGGCGAGCGCCTCCCGCCACCCCACCCGCGCCCAGCGCTCGCCGTCGCGCCGTTGCGGCTCCCGGATCCGGTCCGGATCCTCCATCACGTCGGGGATGGCGGCCGCCTTGGGGCAGACGTGGCCGCGGCTGAAGGGGTCGTCGGGGTCGCCGCGCACCGACACCGCGCGCCCGTCCTCGACCTCGACCGAGAGGCCGCAGACCGCCTCGCAGAGCATGCAGGTGTGGAGGCGGGTCTCGCGCACGGCCGGCTCCGGTCCCCTCCGGGGCCGCCACTCCACTCCCCTGGGGCGGCCGGGTCCATGTTCCCTTTCGGGGCGCGCCGCCGCAAGGATCTCGCGGCCGGGCGCGGGAGGGGGTCGCGGCCGGGCGCCGCGGCCCGCGACGTCGGCTACTCGCTCTCCTCGGGGAGGCCGGCGTCGGCCCCGGGCTTCATCAGCTCGCCGAGCACCACGGTGGCGTAGGAGCCGGCCGGCAGCTCGAAGCGGGCCCGGTAACCGTCCTCCAGCGGCTCGAGCGCCACCGCCACCGGCAGCCGCGCCGCGCGCCGGGTGCCCTCGGCCTCGCCGCCGCCGCGGCGCAGCTCCGCGGGGCCGACGCCGGAGGCGGCGAGCAGCCGGTCCTCCCGCTCCCGCGCCGCGCCCGCCGACTCGCGCAGCTTGTGGCCGAAGAGCGGGCCGGCCGGCGAGATCTCGAAGCGGGCCACCCGGGGCCCGTCGGCCTCCGGATCCTCGCAGAGGAAGAGGCCGCCGGTGTCGAGCTTCTTCATCACGTCGCCGGCGAGCGCCCGGTCGAAGAGGCCGTCGGCCAGCCGCTCGGCGAGCCACTGGTTGAACAGCTCGGCCTGCCAGGCGGAGATGCAGAGGCGGCGCAGGAAGCGGTCGCGGGCGGCCCGCCGCGCCTCCGGGTCGTCGGTGCGTCCCTGCAGCAAGGTCCGGCCGACGGCGGCGTTGCGCCCGCCGGCGCCGAAGCGCTGGGCCCCGAAGAAGTTGGCGAAGCCGCGCCCGGCCAGCGCCGCGGCGCAGGCGGCGGCCCGCGCCGGATCGCCCCCGCGCACCACCACCGCGAAGCGGTTGCCCCGGGCGTGGCCGGGCCGCAGCTTGTTCTGGTGGCGCGAGGCGGCGAGCACCCGCCAGCCCTCGCCGGCGAGCGCCGCCGGGTCGGGGTCGCGGGCCACCGGGAAGGAGAGCCACTGGGTGGTGACCGCCGCCTTGTCCTTCATCCCGGCGAAGCCTCCCTCGCGCTCCGCCACCGACAGCGCCCGGGCCAGCTCCCGGACCACGTCGCGGGTGGTGCGGCCGCGCTTCTCCACCCGGAGCCAGAGGTGGGGACCGTGGCCCTGCGGCTCGTAGGCCGGCAGCTCCTCCACCGCGAAGTCCTCGGGCGAGGCCTTGAGCCGCCCGCCCGATCCCGGCAGCCCGGCGGTGACGAAGGGGAGCATCAGCGCTCTCCTTCGAGCCCCTCGAGCAGCTTCTTCACCTCGGCGGAGAGGGTGTCGTCGGCGTTCCGGTCCAGCCGCTCGCCGGCCTGGAAGAGCTCGAAGAAGAGCAGCTCCCGGAGCCCCTCGAGGAGGAAGCGCGCGGGGTCGGCGGGGAGGCCGGCCCGCGCCGGGCCGGGCGCGGCGGCGAGGTTGGCGAGCAGGGTGGCGGCGTCCAGGGTGCCGTCCGGCGCCGGCTGCAGCCCCTTCCAGAGCGGCGCGAAGCGTCCGGCGGGATCGGCGAGGAAGCCGCGCACCGCCGCCTGGAAGGGCTCCCGGGCGCGGGCCGCCGCCACGTGCACCGCCACCTCGTGGAAGATCGCGTTCATGCCCGCGGCGACGCGCGCCGCCCGATCGCCCGGGGCGCCGGGCCCGGACGGCGGCGACGCCGGCGCCTCGGCCGCCTCCAGGTAGCCGGCCTCGGCGAGGTGGTAGAGCACCTTGGTGGCGTCGAACCCGGAGAGGTGCGCCTCCCGGGCCAGGTCGGCGACGCGCCGGTTCCCGTCCACCAGGGCGAGCAGGGTCTCCTCCAGGGGCTGCAGCGTCACCGGCCGCCGCGGCTCGAGGCGGCGCAGCCAGGCGTCGGGGCCGGGGATGCGCGCGTGGAAGAGCCCCATCTCGTCGATGCGGCGGATCCCGTCCATGAGGAGCTGCTGGGTGTTCACCGCCAGCGGCGTCCCCGGCGCCTCCGGCTCGGCCCCCTCCACCAGCGCGAAGACCCCCTCCCGCGCCGTGAGGATGGCGTGGAAGACGCCGGTGACCTGCTCGTGGAGGCACTTCCAGAGGTTGGCGGCGCTGAGGAGGCCGCGCTCCACCAGGGCCCTGCCCACCGGCCGCGCCCCGCCCACCACCTCGGCGAGCTGCACCGGCTGGAGGAAGCCGAGCCGCACCGCCACCTCGCCGACCCGCTCGCCGACCACGTCGGAGCGGGCGCCGCGGACCTCCCCGTCCCGGAAGAGGACCGCGCGCTCGGCCCCGCCCGAGGAGACGGTGAGCGTCCCGCCGAGCCGGGCGGTGTGGAGGAAGCCGAGGAAGTCGGCCATGGGGAAGGCCGCCAGGTCGCCGCAGAGCAGGCAGCGCGCCCCATCCGCCGCGCCGCCGGCCGCCGGGACGCGCCGCGCCGCCAGCAGGTCCGGCGCCGTGGGGAGGAGCAGGAAGCGGCCGGCCCGGTCGGCCAGCGCCTCGCGCACCGGGTCGCCCTCCGGGACCAGCCGCCCGTGCGCGTCGATGTCGAAGTGCAGCGCCACGGGCCGGCGTCAGTCCCGCGCCCAGCCGCCGTTCGCCACCCACTCCTCCTCGTCCTCGAGCGTGAACTCCAGGCCGGAGGGGGAGAGGTCCGGGAGCACGTACCGCCGGCCGTCGAAGAAGAGGGTGGGGGTGCCCTGCAGGCCGGCGGCCCGGGCCTCGGCCTGGGAGGCGGCGACGCGCTGCCGGAGCGCCGACGACTGCAGGGCGGCGCGCAGGCTGGTGGGATCGCCGCCGATCTCCGCGGCCCGGTCGGCCAGGTCCTCGTCGGAGAGCTCGTGGGGGTGGGCGAAGAGGGCGTCGTACATCTTCCAGAAGAGGCCGGACTGGCGGGCCCACTCGCCGGCCAGCGCCGCCTCCGTGGAGCGGGCGTGGCTCTGGATGGGGAAGGGCTTGTAGTAGAGCCTCACCCGGGCGAGCCGGGCGGCCACGAACTCGTCGAGCTGCGGCTTGAGCAGCTGGCAGTAGGGGCAGGTGAAGTCGGAGAACTCGACGATGGCCACCGGCGCCTTCTCCTGGCCCCTGGGCGGGCCCCAGCCGGCGAGGTCGATCCGGGCGCGCCGCCCCTTCTCGAAGGAGTCGTAGTAGGCCGACAGCTGCCGCAGGATCTCGCCCGGCTGCATGCCGGTGGCGGCCAGGCGCGCCACCAGCTTCGCCATGCGCGGGGCGTGCTTGCACTGCTTGTGGGTGCGCAGGCACTGGGCCAGGGTGTGGGGGCAGCCGCAGTAGCAGAACTCGTCGCGGGCCACCTGGGCGGCCACCTGGCGCTGCGCCGGGGTCAGCTCGGTGAGGTCCACGCCGGGGAGCAGCTCGGCGGGGTCGAGCGCCTGGGCGCCGGCCGGGCTGCTCCGCAGCGCGATCCAGGCGGCGGCGCAGAGGGCGGGGAAGGCGAGGGTGGCGAGCTTGCGCATGGGCGGGTCCCCGAGGGTCGGCGGATTGTAGGGGCCGCTCCCGGGTGGCGGCAACAGCCGGGGCCCCCGACCGTCCCTTGCCGCCCGCCGCGCGCCGGCCTAGGTATGCGGACCGATGGAACCGGGGACGGCGCGGGAGGCGGGCGCGATCCGCAAGGAGCCGGGCGGCCGCCTGGCGGTGGCGCTCGTCTACCCGAACGCCTACCGGCTGGGCATGGCCAACCTCGGCTTCCACGCCGTCTACCGGCTCTGGAACGCCCACCCGCGCGTCGCCTGCGAGCGGGCCTTCCTGCCGGAGGAGGGCGGGGCGCCGCGGGCGCTGGAGTCGGGCCGGCCGCTCGCCGCCTTCGACGTGGTGGCCTTCTCCCTCTCCTTCGAGGAGGACTACCTCCACGTCCTCGGGATCCTCGACCGGGCCGGGCTGCCGCTGCGGGCCGCCGACCGGAGGCCGGGCCACCCGCTGGTCGTCGCCGGCGGCGTGGCGGTGCAGATGAACCCCGAGCCGGTGGCCCCCTTCGTCGACGCCTTCCTGGTGGGCGAGGGGGAGGTGCTCTGCGCCCCCTTCGCCGACGCGCTCCTGTCGCTGCCGGGCGGCGCGCGGGACCGGGCCGGGGCGCTGGACGCGGTGGCGGCGCTCCCCGGCTCCTACCTGCCGGACCGCTACCGGGTCCGCTACGCCGACACCCGGGCCGGGGCCGGCTGGGTCGAGGAGTTCGCGCCGCGCGCCGGCGCCCCTCCGCGGGTGGAGCGCCGCTACGTCGCCGACCTCTCCCGGGTGGCCACCAGCCGGGTGGTGGACTCGCCCGACGCCCAGTTCGGCGACCTCTTCCTCACCGAGGTGGCCCGCGGCTGCCTCTGGGGCTGCCGCTTCTGCGCCGCCGGCTTCGTGCAGCGCCCCTACCGCGAGGTGGAGCTGGAGGTGCTGCGGGGCGAGGTGAAGCGCGGCATCGAGAAGGGGATGCGGGTGGGGCTGGTGGGGCCGGACACCAGCGACCACACCGGCCTGGGGCCGCTCACCTGCTTCATCGGCGAGCAGGGCGGGAGCTTCAGCCCCTCGTCGCTGCGGGTGGACGCCATCTCGCCCGAGCTGTCGCGGCGCATGGCGGAGGGCGGGGAGCGCTCCATCACCATCGCCCCCGAGGCCGGCACCGAGCGGCTGCGCCGGGTCATCAACAAGGACTTCTCCGACGACGTGGTGGTGGCCGCCGCCGGCCACGCCCTCGGCCAGGGGATGCAGCACGTGAAGATGTACTTCATGTGCGGCCTGCCCACCGAGACCGAGGAGGACGTCCTGGGGATGGCCCGCCTGGCGGTGCGCATCCGCGAGGAGGTGATGCTGCCGCGCGCCCGGGCGACGGCGCGGATGGGGCGCATCTCGCTCTCGGTGAACCCCTTCGTCCCCAAGCCCTGGACGCCGTTCCAGTGGGCCGGCCTCGCGCCCGAGCGGGAGCTCCTCGGGAAGCGCCGCCTGCTGGAGAAGGCGCTGCGGCCGCTGGGCGTCGAGGTGGACTTCCTCTCGCCGCGCGAGGCCTACGGGCAGGCGCTCCTCTCCCGCGGCGACCGGCGCGCCGCCGACCTGCTGGAGCTCGCCCACCGGGAGACCGGCGGGAACCTCCGGGCGGCGCTGGCGCGCTGGCCGCACGACCCGGCCTTCTTCGTGGGGCGGGAGGCGGGGCTCGACGAGCGGCTGCCCTGGGACTTCCTCGACCACGGCCTCGCCAAGTCCTACCTCCAGCGGGAGTGGCGGCGCGGCACGGCGGCGAAGATCACGCCCAAGTGCGCGCTCGACACCTGCCGCGCCTGCGGCCTCGACTGCGCCGACCACCCGGAGCTGCGGCTCCCGGAGCGCCAGGCGCCGTAGCCGCCGGGCCCGCGCCCGGTCACTCCTCCTTCGCGCCCAGCAGCGCGGCGAGCTTCGGCTCCGCCTGCGCCGCGCCCAGCGCCCGCACCGCCTCGAGGTGGTGGAGGAGCAGCGCCCGGTTGTCGCCGACGGAGAGGTTCTGCAGCTCCAGCGCCCCGATCCGGTCCTCGGGCGTGAAGGCCGGCGACTCGACCCGCTCCATGGAGAGCTTCTCCGGCGCGTAGCTCATGTACTGCGCCACCGTGGAGAGGAAGGTCCAGTCGTCGCCGCGCCGCAGCTCCACCTTCACCGTGCCGGTGACCGCCGGCGCCATCCAGCGCGTCAGCCCGTCGCGCAGCATCATCGCCTCGGGGTCGTACCACTTGCCCTCGTAGAGCAGCCGCCCCAGCCGCCGCCCCAGCGTGAAGTAGAGGTCGAGGGTGTTCTCGTTGTGGATGGCCGAGAGCAGCCGCTCGTAGGTGAGGTGCAGCAGCGCCATGCCCGGGGCCTCGTAGACGCCGCGGCTCTTGGCGTCGATGACCCGGTTCTCGATCTGGTCGCTCATCCCCAGGCCGTGCCGCCCGCCGACGCGGTTGGCCTCGAGGAACAGCTCGTAGGCCGAGCCGAAGCGCCGGCCGTTCAGCGCCACCGGCAGGCCCCGCTCCCACTCGACGGTGACCTCCTCGGCGGCGACGGCCACCTCGGGCCGCCAGTGGGCGACGCCCATGATCGGGCTGACGATGCGCATGCCGGTGTCGAGGCGCTCGAGGTCCTTCGCCTCGTGGGTGGCGCCGAGCACGTTGGCGTCGGTGGAGTAGGCCTTCTCCGTCCCCATCTTGTAGGGGAGGCCCCGGCGCTCCAGGTACTCGCTCATCTCCTTGCGGCCGCCGAAGGCGGTGACGAAGGCCTGGTCGAGCCAGGGCTTGTAGATGCGCAGCTCCGGGTCGACCAGGATCCCGTACCGGTAGAAGCGCTGGATGTCGTTGCCCTTGTGCGTCGAGCCGTCGCCGAAGACGTGGACGCCGTCCTCGCGCATCGCCTGGACGATGGCGGTGGTGGTCACCGCCCGGCCCAGCGGCGTGGTGTTGAAGTACTTCTTGCCGCCCGAGGAGAGGTGGAAGGCGCCGCACTGGATGGCGGCGAGCCCCTCCCGGACCATCGCCTCGCGGCAGTCCACCAGGCGGGCCTTCACCGCGCCGTGCTGGAGGGCGACGGGCGGGATGTCGGCCGGGTTGGCCTCGTCGGGCTGGGCCAGGTCGGCTGTGTAGGCGTGGACGGCGAGGCCCTGCTCCGACAGCCAGGCCACGGCGCAGCGGGTGTCGAGGCCGCCGCTGAAGGCGATGCCCAGGGCGGTGCCCCGGGGGGGGAGCGACTTGTAGATCCGGCTCATGGCCGTGCGACCTACCAGAAAAGGGCGCGAGGCTCCAGCGGCGGCTGGCCGCGCCGGCGCGGTTGGGGTAGGAACGGCGCGTGACCGACGCCGAGGCGATGGAGGAGGCGCTGGCGCTGGCCCGCGAGGCGTCGGCGGCGGGCGAGGTGCCGGTGGGGGCGGTGGCGCTCTTCGAGGGCCGGGTGGTGGGGCGGGGGCGCAACCGGCGCGAGGAGGACCGCGACCCCAGCGCCCACGCCGAGCTGCTGGCGGTGCGGGAGGCGGCGCGGACGCTGGGCCGCTGGCGGCTCTCCGGGGTGACGGTGGTGGTGACGCTGGAGCCCTGCGCGATGTGCGCCGGGGCGCTGGTGCTGGCCCGGGTGGACCGGCTGGTGGTCGGCGCCGCCGACCCCAAGGCGGGCGCGGTGGGCTCGCTCATGGACCTGTCGCGGGACCCCCGGCTCAACCACCGCTTCCCGGTGGAGCGGGGCGTGCTGGCCGAGGCGTGCGGCGCGGTGCTCAAGGATTTCTTCCGCGCCAGGCGGCTTGGCTCCGACCCGGAAATCGGCTAGATCCGCCCGCGGAGAGCTGGCCGAGCCTGGTCGAAGGCGCCTGACTCGAAATCAGGTGTACCGGCAACGGTACCGGGGGTTCGAATCCCTCGCTCTCCGTAAAGACTTGCGAAGGACGTCCCCGCGAGCAGAGGGCCAGCCGGAGGAGGCTGGCCCGGAGCGAGCAGGGGGTTTGGGGGAGCGGAGGTTCCCCCGAGCGAAGCTCCGGGGGAACCGAGCGCTCCCCCATACAGATTGGAGAGGTGACCGAGCGGTTGAAGGTGCACGACTGGAAATCGTGTGTACCGGGAACGGTACCGTGGGTTCAAATCCCACCCTCTCCGCCAGAGCGGATGTCGCGGCAAGCGGAGCAACCCGGCGCGGTCGGCCGGGCGGAGCCGGTCCAGAATCCCCGGGCGACGGTCGGGTCCTCGAACCCCGCCAGGCCCGGAAGGGAGCAACGGTAGAGGGTCCGCCGTGCGCCCGGGGATTGTGGGCCGGCTCCCCTTTTTCGCCGGCGCGCGCCGGGCTTTCCCGCCGCCGCCAAAGCTGCTACCCAGATCCCCTTCCGGCGCCCCGATGGCCTACCTCGTCCTCGCCCGCAAGTACCGCCCGCAGACCTTCGCCGAGATGGCGGGGCAGGAGCACGTCGTCCGGACGCTCTCCAACGCCCTGCGCAGCGGCCAGCTGGCCCACGCCTTCCTCTTCACCGGGCCGCGCGGCGTCGGCAAGACCACCAGCGCCCGGCTGGTGGCCAAGGCGCTGAACTGCGAGAAGGGGCCCACCGCCGAGCCCTGCGGCCGCTGCCCGCCCTGCCTGGAGATCGCCGACGGCCGCAGCGTGGACGTGGTGGAGATCGACGCCGCCTCCAACAACGGCGTGGACAACGTCCGCGACATCGTCGAGGCGGTGAAGTACCGGCCGGCCCGCGACCGCTTCAAGGTGTTCGTGGTCGACGAGGTCCACATGCTCTCCACCGGCGCCTTCAACGCGCTGCTGAAGACGCTGGAGGAGCCGCCGCCCCACGTGAAGTTCGTGCTGGCGACCACCGACGTCCACAAGGTGCCGGAGACCATCGTCTCCCGCTGCCAGCGCTTCGACTTCCGCCGCCTCACCCAGCGGCAGATCGTGGAGCAGCTGCGCCGGGTGGTGGAGGCCGAGGGGCTCTCCCTCTCCGACGGCGCGCTGGCGCTGGTGGCCCGCGGCGCCGAGGGGGGGATGCGCGACGCCCTCTCCACGCTCGACCGGGTGCGGGCCGCCTGCGGCGACCGCCCCAGCGACGCCGAGGTGGCCGAGGCGGTGGGGGCGGTGGACGCGGCGGCGGTCGCCCGCATCTGCGCCGGCCTGCTCGCCCGCGACGGCGGCGCGGTGCTGGCCGAGGTGGCCGCCCTGTACGAGCGCGGGCTGGAGATGCGGCGGCTGGCCGAGGAGGTGGTGCGCCACCTGCGCGACGTGACCCTGGCGAAGCTGGTGCCGGGCGTGGCCCTCGACCTCCCCGACGTCGAGCGGCGCGAGGTGCTGGCCCAGGCGGAGGGGGCGAGCGCCGCCCAGCTCGCCCGGCTCTTCGACGTCGCCCAGCGGACGGTGGCCGACGTGCGGATGTCGGAGCAACCCCGCTTCGCGCTGGAGATCGGCCTCTTGAAGGGCGTCTTCCTGGCGCCGGGCGCCGAGGTCTCGGAGCTGCTGGCCCGGCTGGAGCAGCTGTCGGGCGGGGCGCCGCCGCCGGGGCCGGGCGGCGCCGCGCCGGGCGGCCGGTCCGCGACGCCGGCCCCGCCCCCTGCCTCGACCGCGGCCTCGGCCCCGAGGTCGACCGCGACCCCGACCGATTCCGCCGACACCTGGCGCTCCCTGGTCG
>JAKAEO010000266.1 GCA_021818285.1 Myxococcales bacterium | reverse complement strand
GCCCAGCGGCTGCTCGCGCCGGGGCCGCTCCCGGGCGGCGCGGGCCGGCCGGCGGCGCGTCGGGGGCGGCGGGCGGCGGGTGCGCCGGGACTTCTTCGGGCTCTTCGCGGGAATGGGCGACCTCCGGGAGGGCGACGCCGCCGAATCTAGCACGGGGGCCCGGGCCGCGGGTCAACCCGCCCCCAGCCGCCCCCGGATCTCCTCGAGCTCCCGCTGGCCCACCACGTACCGCTGCCGGCAGAACTCGCAGGTGACCACCGCCTGCCCCTCGGAGGAGAGGATCTCGGCGACCCCCTCCGCGCCCAGCACCGCCACCGCCGACCGGGCCCGCTCCTGCGAGCAGCCGCAGACGTAGGCCACCTCCTGGTCGGCGAGCAGGTCGAAGCCCTCGCCGGCGGCGGCCCGGATCACCTCGTGGGCCGGGGCCGGCGCGGCCAGGGCCGCGGCCAGCGCCCCGCCGGCGAGCCGCTCCCGCACCCGCTGGACCGCCTCCGGATCGCCGCCGGGGAGCTTCTGCACCAGCAGCCCGCAGGCGTCGCCGAGCGGCTCCTCGCCGCGCCGGACCACCTGCAGGTCGAGGGCGGTGTCCACCTGCTCGCTCTCGGCGAAGTAGCGCCGCAGGTCGGCGCCGATCTCCATGGCCTCCAGCTCCACCGAGCCGCGGTAGAACTGCCCGTCCCCCTGGTCGCGGATCACCGAGAGGGTGCCGGCCCCGCCCAGCGCGGCCCGCGCCCCGAGCCGCGGGTCGCCGGGGAAGTGGACCGAGGCGCCCCGCACGTAGCCCCGCACCTCGCCGCCCGGGTGGGCGTCCACGAAGAGGCCGCCCACCGGGCCGTCCGACTGGATCTGCAGGTTCACCCGGGCGCGGTCCTTCTGCAGGGAGGCGAGCAGGAGGCCGGCCGCCAGCCCCTCGGCGAAGAGGTGGGCCGCGGTCGGGTAGAGGCCGTGCAGCACCCTGCACATGCGGGCGGTGTCGCCGACGCGCGCGAACACCACGCGGGCGCCGGCGCCGGGGAGCAGGCCGCGGACCAGCCGGTCCTTCATCAGGGGAGGACCGCCAGGAGCGCCAGGGCGAACTGCGGGTAGGGCGGGGCGGGATCGCGCGCCTGCCCCAGCAGCCGCACGAAGGTGCGGGTCACGATGGGCAGGCGGCGGGGGCCGGTGCAGCCGGTGGTCCCGGCGAAGTTCCCCCGCTTCGTCCGCGCGAGGTCGACGGCGCAGCCGCCGGCCCGGCCGGTGAGCTTCTTCGGCCCGTACCTCAGGCTGTAGTGGCGGCCGAAGAGGTTGCCGCGGACCGTGGTCACGGCCCCGGCCGACTCGACGAAGAGCTCGACGTTCGGCGCGCTGATGCGCCGGTCGGTCACCTCCAGGGCCACGCTCCGGCCGTGGAGGTCGCCCGACCAGGTCCCGCCGGCGGTCTGGGTGAGGTTCACCGCCGGCCCGACGACGCGGGTGGCGTCGAAGGCGGCGCTGGCCCCGCGCCCCCCGGCGGCGAGGCGCACCTCCCCGGTGGGCTCGAAGGCCCGGGCCCGGATCGGGGTGACGGCGAGGAGCGCGAGGGGGATGAGGACTGTGCCCCGCATGGCGCAACGATAACGCGCCCCGGCCCGGCCTTCATCCCATTCGGGCGGGCGCCCGAAGGGGGGGTGGCGGAGCCCTCCGGAGCCGCCCGGGCCGGAGCCGGGCCGCCGGCCGCCGGGCCCCCCGGGGATCGGTCAGGCGGGCGCCAGCACGCTGCGGATGGTCTCGCGGAGCGTGTGGCGGGGCGCCCAGCCCAGGTCGCGGACCGCCCGCGAGCCGTCCACGGCGCAGAGGTACTGGATGTGGTCGAGCTCCTCCGGCGGGAAGCTGGTGAGGCGGGACTCGAAGGCCTGGCGGAGCAGCCGCCGGAGCAGGAAGGCCGGCACCGGGACCGGCTGGCGCCCCAGCTCCCGCAGCACCGCCGACAGCGGCACCTCGCCCGGCCCGACGACGTTGTAGATGCCGCGCGACCCGGGCCGGATCGCCAGGGCCAGGGCGCGGCAGACGTCGTCGGCGTGGATGAGCTGCACCATGGGGTCGAAGCCCATCACCGTGAGCGGCCGCTGGAGCCGCAGGTAGTTGGAGGGGGCGTTGCGCACGGTGGGGCCGACGATGTGGACCGGCCGGAGGATCACCGTCTCGACCTCCGGGTGGCGCCACACGAAGGACTGCGCGTAGATGTCCAGCTCCACCAGGTCGGCGACGTCCGGCTGCCGGGCCGCCGCCATCAGCGGCGCCTCCTCCGGGAGGAAGTTGGAGTTGTCGGGGTGCGGGCCGTAGACGTTGGCCGAGGAGAGCACCACCACCTTGCGCACGCCGTGGCGGGCGCAGATGTCGAGGATCTTGTGGGTGCCCACGACGTTGAAGCCGTGGGCCTCGGAGCGGGGCATCCGCGGGTCGTGCATGATGCCCAGGTGGATGAGCGCCTCGGGGCGCGCCCGGCGGAACACCTCCTCCACCTTGTTCTTCCGGACGTCGAGGGTGTGGTGCTCCAGGTCGCGCGGCGCCTCGCGGAAGGGGCGCCGGTCGATGCCGATCAGGCGCGTCTCGCCGTGGAGCAGCCGCGCCAGCTGCTTGCCCAGGTTGCCGGCGATGCCGGTGACGCAGACCGTCCCGGGGATGCCGGGGAAGGCGTCGGGGTCGGGCGGGCGGGCCATGGCCTCCTCAGCGGAAGACGCCGGGCCGCTCGCGCAGCCCCCGGTCCACCAGCGCCTGGACGGCGGCCTTCACCGAGGCCACCTTCTCCTCCAGCACCGCGTCCTCGTCGTCCGGCGCGCCGGTGAAGCGCATGGGCTCGCCGAACCAGAGGTGGTACCGGGTCGGCAGCGGGAAGGGCAGGATGGTGGGGGTGATGGGGAAGGCCGGCATGGAGAGCAGCCTGGCGAGCGGCGCCAGGTTGAGGAGGCGGGGCGCCTGCTCCTCGGCGCCGACCACGCCCACCGGGACCACCGGCGCGTCGCACTCCAGCGCCAGGCGCAGGAAGCCGGGCCCGAACTCCTGCAGCCGGTAGCGCTCGCTCCAGGGCTTGTTCAGGCCGCGCACCCCCTCGGGGAAGACCATCAGCGCCTCGCCGGCCTGCAGCAGGCGGCGGCAGTTCTCGGGCGTCCCCACCACCTGCCCGAGCCGCGCGTAGAAGGCGGAGACGAAGGGGAGGGTCGGGACCCACTTCTCCACCAGCGCGCGCGCGGCGCGCGGCGGATCCAGCTCCACCAGCAGCGCCACGCCCAGCATGGCCGCGTCGAGGGGCAGCTGCCCGGAGTGGTTGGCGACGAGCAGCACCCGGCCCTGGGGCGGGACCGAGCCGATGCCGTGCACCTGCACGCGGAACCACTTCCGGTAAAGCCAGAGGAACGGGGCCAGCGCGCCCACGGCGTAGTCGAGGTCGAAGCCGTAGGGATCGACGCCGTACTCGTTGGCCGGCGTGCGCAGCCGCTCCAGCCGCTCCCGCGCGTCGCGCCCGGCCAGGGCGAAGGACCAGGCGCGCATTCGCTCGAGCAGCGGCGACGCGGAGCCGGTCATTCCCCACGCTTACCACGGGGTGCGGCCAGGCGGGAGCGGGCCCCGGGGTTGTTGCCGCCCCGGAGGAACGGGTGCTAGGCTCGGAAAACTCCAAGGATATTCATGCGCATCACCTGTCCGAGCTGCCAGGCGTCCTACAACATCGACGACCGGCGCCTCCCCGCCGCGGGACTCAACGTCCGCTGCCCCAAGTGCCAGAACGCCTTCCCGGTGAAGCCGGCGCCGCCGGCGTCCGCTCCGCAGCCGCCCGCGCCCGCCCCGGCGGCGGCCCCGCCCGCCCCCTCGCCCGCGGGCGCCGCGCC
>JAKAEO010000044.1 GCA_021818285.1 Myxococcales bacterium | reverse complement strand
GCCGCCGTCGCCGCCGCGCTCCGCAAGGGACGGGCGGTCGGCGAGGAGCTGGAGGCGAAGGGCGCCGCGGCTCGCGCCCGGGCCGGGGCGGCCGCCCGGGCCGCGAAGCGGGCGGCGAAGGAGGCGGCCGGGAAGGCCGCGGGCGCGGTCGCGGAGGCCGCCGGCACCGCCGTCGCCCGGGCTCGCAAGGCGGTGGCGAAGGCCCGCGGGGTCGCGAAGGCCCGCGGGCTGGCGGCGCGCCCGGCGAAGGCGCCGGCCCGGTCGAGCGCCGCGGTCCAGCCCGATCCCGACAGCTACTTCGTGGCCCGGGTGCGGGGGGAGGAGGCGGTCCGGGACGCGCCGCACCCCATGACCGAGGCCGCGGTCGAGGAGTCCGGCGGGCGCCCCGTCGCCGAGCCGGCCGCCGCCTGGGACGAGCAGCTCGGCGACCTGCCGTGGTCCTACGGCGACGACGTCCTCGTCGCCCTCCCGCGCGACCCGCGCACCCTCTTCGTCTACTGGGAGCACCTCCCCGAGACGGTGCGGCGCGGCTTCGAGGGGCTCCGGGGCGGGAAGGCCGAGCTCTGGATCTTCGTGAAGACGGAGGGGGGCGGCTGGGAGCGGGCGCGGGTGGTGGACCTCGCGCTGGAGTCGCGCAGCTGGTACGTGCACGACCTGGAGCCGGGCCACACCTACCGGGCGGAGATCCACCTGGTGGACGCCCGGGAGGACCGGCTGCTGCCGCGCCCGTCCAACGAGATGCAGCTCCCGCCCTCGGGGCCGTCGCCCGTCGTCGACGACCGCTACGCCCGGCTCCGCTGGGAGGAGCACCTGGCGCGCTGGCTGGCCGAGTGGCGCCAGGGCGGCCCCTTCGCGGAGGAGCTGCGGCGCCAGCTGCTCTCGCTCAGCGACTGGTCGCGCTTCGCCGGCGAGACCTGGGGCGGCGCCAGCGCCGGCGGCATGGGCGGCCGGCCCTCCTCGCCCACCGGGCCGCCCGGCTCTCCCTCGGCCCCGCCGGGGCCGCGCGGCGGGGAGCGCTGACCATGGCCCCGGACGTGCTGGGCTACCTCTCGCTGCACCTCCACGCGCACCTCCCGTTCGTCCGTCACCCGGAGTACGAGGAGTTCCTGGAGGAGGACTGGCTCTACGAGGCCATCAGCGAGACCTACCTGCCGCTGCTCCGGGTCTTCGACCGGGCCACCGACGAGGGCATCCCCTTCCGCATCTCCATGACCATGTCGCCGCCGCTGGTGGCCATGCTGCGCGACGACCTGCTCATGCGGCGCTACGCCCGGCGGCTCGACCAGCTCTGCGAGCTGGCCGAGAAGGAGGTCCGCCGCACCCGGACCGACGCCACCTTCCAGCCGCTGGCGCTGCACTACCAGCGGGAGTTCGGCGAGCTGCGGGCCGCCTTCCACGACCGGTACCGGCGCGACCTGGTGGCCGCCTTCCGGCGGCTGGAGGAGGCCGGGCGCCTGGAGCTCACCACCTGCGGCGCCACCCACGGCTTCCTGCCGCTGATGCAGACCCTGCCCGAGGCGGTGCGCGCCCAGGTGGCGGTGGCGGCGGCCCACCACCGGCGCCACTTCGGCCGCGACCCGGCCGGCATCTGGCTCCCCGAGTGCGGCTACTACCCGGGGGTGGACCGGTTCCTGGCCGAGCAGAACATCCGCTTCTTCTTCGTGGACACCCACGGCATCACCGACGCCACGCCGCGCCCCCGCCACGGCGTCTACACCCCGGTCTACACGCCCACCGGGCCGGCCGCCTTCGGCCGCGACCCCGAGTCCTCGATGCAGGTCTGGAGCGCCGAGCACGGCTACCCCGGCGACCCCGACTACCGGGAGTTCTACCGGGACATCGGCTGGGACCTGGACTACGAGCACGTGAAGGAGCACGTCCAGGCCACCGGCCAGCGCAAGAACGTGGGCATCAAGTACTACCGGATCACCGGGAAGACCTCGCACAAGCTGCCCTACGATCCGGGCCGGGCCCGGGAGCGCGCCGCCCAGCACGCCGGCAACTTCATGTTCAACCGGGAGCGGCAGATCGAGCACCTGGCCTCCCGCATGGGCGGGGTGCGGCCCATCGTGGTCTCGCCCTACGACGCCGAGCTGTACGGCCACTGGTGGTACGAGGGGCCGACCTTCATCGACTTCCTCATCCGCAAGGTCGCCTACGACCAGCGGGTGTTCCGGCTGGCGACGCCGGGCGACTACCTGCGGGAGAACCCGGAGCAGCAGCTGGCGACGCCGCCGCTCTGCTCCTGGGGCGCGGGCGGCTACGCCGGGGTGTGGCTGGACGGCTCCAACGACTGGATCTACCGCCACCTGCACAAGGCGGCGGAGCGGATGATCGCGCTGGCCCGCGACTACCGCGAGCCGACGCCGCTGGAGCGCCGGGCGCTGAACCAGGCGGCGCGGGAGCTGTTGCTGGCGCAGTCCTCCGACTGGGCCTTCATCATGAAGACCGGGACGATGGTGGAGTACGCCATCCGGCGGACGAAGGAGCACCTGCTGCGCTTCGGGCGGCTCCACGACCAGGTCCGGTCGGGCACCGTGGACGAGGGGTGGCTCTCCCACGTCGAGGGGAAGGACAACCTCTTCCCCGAGATCGACTTCGCGGTCTACCGGCCGGGGTAGCGGGGTCAGGCGTCGAGCAGGAGCCGCTCCGGCGCCTCGACGCACTCCTTGACGCGCACCAGGAAGGAGACCGCCTCCCGCCCGTCCACCAGCCGGTGGTCGTAGGAGAGGGCCAGGTACATCATGGGCCGGACCACCACCGCGTCGCCCGGCCCCGCCACCGGCCGCTTCTGGATCTTGTGCAGTCCGAGGAGCCCGCTCTGCGGCGGGTTCAGGATGGGCGTCGAGAGCAGCGAGCCGTAGACGCCGCCGTTGGAGATGGTGAAGGTCCCGCCCTCCAGGTCCTCCATGGTGATCCGGTTGTCGCGGGCCTTCGCCGCCAGCTCGGCGATGCGCTTCTCCACCTCCGCGAAGGAGAGCCGGTCGGCGTCGCGGACCACCGGGACCACCAGCCCCTTGCCGCCGCCCACCGCCACCCCGACGTCGTAGTGGTCCTTGTAGAGGACCTCGTCCCCGCGGACCTCGGCGTTCACCGCCGGGAAGGCCCGCAGCGCCTCGACCGCCGCCTTCACGAAGAAGGACATGAAGCCCAGCTTCACGCCGTGCCGTTTCTCGAAGGCCGGGCCGTGCTGCTCCCGGAGCTCCAGCACCCGCCCCAGGTCCGCCTCGTTGAAGGTGGTGAGGATGGCGGCGGTGCGCTGGGCCTCGACCAGCCGGCGCGCCACGGTGCGCCGCAGCGGGGACATGGGGACGAGCCGCTCGCGCGCGCCCGGGGGCGGGGCCGGGCGGGCCGCGGGGGCGACGGCCGGGACCGCCTCGGGCCCGTGCTCGGCCAGCCGGCGGCGCGCGGAAGGGGAGAGTGGGGGCCTCGCGCTCGGGGTCGAGGTCGGGGTCGAGGTCAATCGGCCTTCGTCCCCCTCTCCCCGGTCCCGGCCGGGGAGAGGGCCGGGGTGAGGGGCGCGTTCAGCGGTCGCCGTCGCGCCCTCCTCCACCTCCCCGATCACCTCGCCCACCGCCACCGTCGAGCCGCTCGGCTTCAGGATCCGCGAGAGCACGCCCGACGCCGGCGCCGGCACCGCCACCGTGGCCTTCTCGCTCTCCACCTCCACCAGCGGCTCGTCGGCCCGCACCGCGTCGCCCTCGCGCTTCAGCCAGGCGCCGACGGTGGCCTGGGTGATCGACTCGCCGAGCGACGGGACCTTCAGCTGGACCGCCATGGCTTCCCCCTATCCCCGGGCGCGGGCCTCGCGCGGCCGCCGCGGCGCCTCGAGCGCCTCCTGCAGCAGCGCCTCCTGCTCCAGCCGGTGGCGGGTCGCCGACCCCGAGGCCGGCGCGGCGCCGGGCGGCCGGCTGAGCCCCCGCCAGCCGGTCCCGGGCCGCAGCAACGGCGCGACGTGCAGGTCGGCGTGGCGCCAGGCGCCCATGTTCCGCGGCTCCTCCTGCACCCAGGCCACCTCGTCGGCCCGCGGGTAGCGCGCCAGCGCGGCGCGCAGCTCCGCCTCGGGGAGCGGGTAGAGCTGCTCGAGCCGCACCAGGGCGACGTGGCGCGCCTTGCGCTCGTCGCGGGCCGCCGCCAGCTCGTAGAAGATCTTCCCCGAGCAGAGCACCACCCGCGCCACCTCCTCCGGGTCGGCGCCGGACGGGTCGGGGAGCACCGGCCGGAAGGTTCCGCCGGCCAGCTCCTCCAGGGTGGAGCCGGCGGCCGGCAGCCGCAGCAGGCTCTTCGGCGACATCACCACCAGCGGCTTGCGCCAGGGGACCCGCACCTGGCGCCGCAGCGCGTGGAAGATCTGCGCCGGGGTGGTCAGGTTGGCGACCGTCCAGTTGTCGTCCACCGAGAGGTCGAGGAAGCGCTCCAGCCGGGCGGAGGAGTGCTCCGGCCCCTGGCCCTCCAGGCCGTGGGGCAGCAGCAGCACCAGCCCGGAGAGCCGGTTCCACTTGGTCTCGGAGGAGGCGAGGAACTGGTCGACGATCACCTGGGCGGCGTTGGCGAAGTCGCCGAACTGCGCCTCCCAGACCACCAGCCCCTCCGGCATCTCCAGGCTGTAGCCGTACTCGAAGCCCAGCGCGCCGGCCTCGGAGAGCAGGCTGTCGCGGATCTCCACCGGCGCCTGCCCCTCCTGGAGGTGGGCGAGCGGCATGTACGGGGCGCCGGTCCGCTGGTCGTAGAGGACGGCGTGGCGGTGGCTGAAGGTGCCGCGCCGGCTGTCCTGGCCGGCGAGCCGCACCCGCGTCCCCTCCCAGGCCAGGCTGCCCAGGGCCAGGGCCTCGGCCATGCCCCAGTCGAGCGGCCGGCGGCCGGCCATCATCTCGGCGCGCTGCCCCAGGACGCGGGCGATCTTGGGGTGGGCCTGGAAGCCGGCGGGGATCTCGGTGAGGTGCCGGCCGATGTGGAGCAGGGTGTCGCGGGCCACCCCGGTGGCCACCGGCTCCGGCGAGATGGGGCCGCCGCGGTACCCGGTCCAGGCCCCCTCCATGGAGAGCGGCGCCGGCGCCACCGCCAGGGCGGCCGAGGCGGCCAGCTCCTCCTCCAGGCGGGCGCGGCTCGCCCGCTCCAGCGCCGCCAGCTCGCCGGCGGAGAGCACCCCCTCCTCCACCAGCCGGGCGCCGTAGAGGGTGCGCAGCGGCGGCTTGCGGGAGATGGCCCGGACCATCACCGGCTGGGTGAAGGCCGGCTCGTCCCCCTCGTTGTGGCCGTGGCGCCGGAAGCACCAGAGGTCGATCACCGCGTCGCGGTGGAACTGCTGGCGGAAGTCCACCGCCAGCAGCACCGCCTGGGCCACCGCCTCCAGGTCCTCCCCGTTCACGTGGAAGATGGGGATGTCGAGCATCTTGGCGACGTCGGTGGCGTAGGGGGTGGAGCGGGCGTCGCGCGGCGAGGTGGTGAAGCCCACCTGGTTGTTCACCACCACGTGCAGCGTCCCGCCCACCGCGTACCCCTCGAGCTGCGACATGTTCAGCGACTCGGCCACGATGCCCTGCCCGGCGAAGGCGGCGTCGCCGTGGATCACCACCGCGAGCGAGCGGCGCCGCTCGCCGTCCCGGTACCGGTCCTGCTTGGCCCGCACCCGGCCCTGGACCACGGTGTCGATCCACTCGAGGTGGCTGGGGTTGAAGGCCAGCGACAGGTGCAGGCCGCCGTCGGGCGTCTCCCGGTCGGCGGCGTGGCCGAGGTGGTACTTCACGTCGCCCATCCCGCCGCCGTCGATGATCGACCGGTCCTGGAACTCGGCGAAGATCTGGCGCAGCGGCTTCCCCAGGACGTTGGCGAGGACGTTGAGCCGGCCGCGGTGGGCCATGCCCAGCACCACGTTCCGCACCCCGTGGCCCACCGCCCGGTCCAGGGCCAGCTCCAGCAGCGGCACCAGCCCGTCGGCCCCCTCCAGCGAGAAGCGCTTGGCGCCGAGGAAGCGGGTGCCGAGGAAGGTCTCGAAGAGGTCGGCGTCCACCAGCTTGGCGAGCAGCCGCCGCTTCACCTCCGGCGCCAGCCCGATGCGGTTGCGGGTGCGCTCCATCCGCTGCTCCAGCCAGCGGCGCAGCTCGGCGTCGTGGAGGTGCGCCACCTCCACGCCCAGCGTCCGGCAGTAGGTCTCCTCCAGGCGGGCCTGCAACTCCCGCAGCGGCACCGGACCGCTCCCGGGGGGGCCGGCCACGGCGCGGTCGAGGTCCGGCTCGGCGAGGCCGAACTCCGCGAGCGCGAAGCGCCGGGCCGGGCCGCGGGCCAGGCCGAGGGGGTCGAGCGCGGCGCGCAGGTGGCCGTGCGCCCGGTAGGCCTGGACCAGCCGCGCCACCCGGTCCGGGAAGGGATCCCCCGCCGCCGCGGCCGGCTCGCCGGGGCGCCGGGGCCAGGCCCCGGGCGCCTCGGCGGTCCCGGGCACCGCCGGCAGCCGCTCGAACCGGCGCCGCCAGCCCTCGGCCACGGAGGAGGGGTCCCGCAGCCACCGGAAGTACAGCTCCTCGACGTAGGGGAGGTTCCCGGCGTCCGGCTCCGGCGGCGCTTCCGGGGTGTCGGGATCGACGCGCAACGCAGCCACAGGATAACGCTCGGCGGCCGCGCTTCGCCGGCCAATTGCCGCAGGGGCGGGGGCGCGCCCCGCGCGAGCCCCGACCGGGAGGGGAGGGCCGCCGTCGCGTTGACCCCGGGGACGCTCCCGACTAGCCTCCGGGCGCCTTTTCGACGGAGGATGCGGGACCGATGGCCGAGGAGCTGGGGTCGACCGAGCGGGAGATCGTCGCGCAGCGGCTGCGCAAGGCCGAGGCGCTGCGGGCGCTGGGCGTGAACCCCTTCGGCAACGGTCACGCGCCGCGCCACACCTCGGCCGACCTCGCCGCCAGGTACGGGGATCGGCCGGCCGACGAGATCGCGAAGGACCCCGGCGCCTGGTCGGTGGCCGGCCGGGTGCTGGCCGTCCGCAGCTTCGGCAAGGCGGCCTTCCTCAAGGTGCGCGACCGGGACGGCGACCTGCAGGTCTGGGTGAAGAAGGACAAGGTCGGCGACCGGGGCTTCGAGGTCTTCAAGCTGCTCGACGCCGGGGACATCGTCGCCGCGGAGGGGCCGGCCACCCGCACCAAGACCGGCGAGCTCACGGTGGAGGCCTCCCGCTTCACCATCCTCACCAAGTCGGTCCGCCCGCTGCCCGAGAAGTGGCACGGCCTCACCGACGTCGAGGCCCGCTACCGGCAGCGCTACGTGGACCTGGCGGTGACGCCCGGGGTGCGCGAGACCTTCCGCCGGCGGACCCGGCTCGTCACCACCCTCCGGCGCTTCCTCGACGACCGCGGCTACCTGGAGGTGGAGACCCCCACGCTCCACAAGCCGGAGGAGGCGGGCGGCGCGGCGGCGCGCCCCTTCGAGACCCACCACAACGCCCTGGGGCTGGACCTCAAGCTGCGCATCGCCACCGAGCTGCACCTCAAGCGGCTGGTGGTGGGGGGGCTCGACCGCGTCTACGAGATCGGCCGCATCTGGCGCAACGAGGGGATCGACCGGCGCCACAACCCCGAGTTCACCTCGATCGAGTTCTACCAGGCCTACGCGACGCACGAGGACCTGATGCGGCTCACCGAGGAGCTGCTCCACCGGCTGGCGCTGGAGGTGACCGGCTCGGCGATCGTGAAGTTCCAGGGGCAGGCCATCGACTTCACGCCGCCCTACCCGCGCCTCTCGATGCTGGAGCTGGCGGCGCGCGAGCTGGGGCTCTCCCCCGCCGACGCGCTCGCCGGGAACGGCCTGGGCGAGGCGCTGGCGCGGGCGGCGGCGCGCCCCGACGCCGGGGAGGCGGCCTGGAAGCTGGAGCAGGCGGCGAAGCGCTCCCCCGGCGAGATCGTCGCCGCGGTCTTCGAGGCCTTCTGCGAGCGCCAGCTCCCGGCGGACCGGCCGGCCTTCGTGGTGGACTTCCCGCTGGAGACCAGCCCGCTGTCGCGCCGCCGCGACGCCGACCCGCGGATGGTGGACCGCTTCGAGCTGTTCGCCGGCGGCATGGAGGTGGCCAACGCCTTCTCCGAGCTGAACGACCCCGGCGACCAGCGCGCCCGCTTCGAGGCCCAGGTGAAGGCCCGCGCCGCCGGCGACGAGGAGGCCATGCCCTACGACGAGGACTTCGTCCACGCCCTGGAGATCGGCATGCCGCCGACGGCGGGGGAGGGCATCGGCATCGACCGGGTGGCGATGCTGCTCACCGACTCGGCCTCGATCCGGGACGTGATCCTCTTCCCGCTCCTGAAGACGCGGGAGTAGGGACGGTGGCCGCCTCCCCGAGCCCGGTCCCGCCCGTCTTCCACCGGGGCGCCTTCGCCCTGGCGCTGGCCGGGATGCTGGGGGCGCCGCTGGCGGCCGCGCTCCTCGGCGTGCTGCTGGGCGACCGGCTGGGGATGGCCCCCGACACCGCCCTGCGGCTGTCGCTGCTGGGCGGCGCCCTGTGGGCGGCGGCGCTGGGGGGCCTGGCCGGCGCGGCCGGGCGGCGGGTCGCCTTCCACGAGATCGCCGCCGCCTCGGCGGCGCTGCTCCTCCTCCTCCTCGGCCCGGTGATGCTCGCCGCCGCCCGGCTCGGGGGCGCGACCCTGCCGCTCGCCTCCTGGGAGCAGCAGGGCCGGCTGGTGCTGGTGCTCGGGCTGCTGCTGGTGGCCGGCGGGACCGCCACCGCGACCTTCGTCGGGTCGAGCCTCGGCTTCCTGGCGCGCGGCGGCGGGAAGCTCGACCTCTCCCTCTCCTACGAGCTGTTCGTGGCCCGGGCGCACCTCCGGCTCTCCCCGCGGACCCTGCTCGGCCTCTTCCTCACCGTGGTCACCGGCCTGCTGCCCGGCCTGCTCGTCGCCTTCGGGGCCGGGCTCCTGCGCAACCTCCGCGAGGCCCGGGCCCTGCGCCAGCGGGCGCCCTTCTGGAAGCCGCGGATGCCGGCCACGCTGCTCATGACCCTGATCTCCATCGGCGGGGTGGCCATCGGCGTCTGGGCCCTCACCGTGGTGCTCTCGGTGATGAGCGGGTTCGAGGGGGACCTGAAGGCGAAGATCCTCGGCACCCGGGCCCACGGGGTGGTGCTCAAGTACGGCGACAACGACTTCACCGAGTGGCGCTCGGTGCGCGACCGGGTGCTCTCGGTGCCCGGGGTCGCCGGCGCCACCCCCTTCCTCTACATGGAGGTGATGCTCTCGGCCGGCAAGCAGCTGTCCGGGACGGTGGTGGAGGGCGTGGACCCGGCCACCGCCGGGACGGTGCTCTCCCTCACCCGCAACGTCGAGGAGGGGAAGCTCGAGTGGCTCGATCACCCGGAGCGCATCCCCGCCGGGCGCCCGCAGGGCGGCGAGACCGCGGCGGAGCCGGCGGGGGAGGTGCTCCCGGGGATCGTCCTGGGGCGGGAGCTGGCCCGCTCGCTCCGGGTCTTCGTGGGCGACGTCGTCAACGTGGTCTCGCCCTTCGGCGACCTGGGCCCGGCCGGCCCCCAGCCCAAGGCCCGCGCCTTCCGGGTGGCGGCGATCTTCTACTCGGGGATGTACGAGTACGACTCCAAGTTCGCCTACCTGGCCCTGCCCGAGGCGCAGCGCTTCTTCGGCACCGGCGACTCGGTGACCGGGCTGGAGGTCCGGGTGAAGGACGTGGACGCGGCCCGCCCGGTGATGCGCCGGGTGCTGGCCGAGCTGGAGGGCTACCCCTACCGCGTGAAGGACTGGGGCGAGCTGAACCGCAACCTCTTCTCGGCGCTGAACATGGAGAAGCTGGTGATGGCGGTGATCCTCGGCTTCATCGTCCTGGTGGCCAGCTTCACCATCGTGGCCACCCTGGTGATGCAGGTGCTCGACAAGCGGCGGGAGATCGCGGTCCTGAAGTCGATGGGGGCCGGGATGGCCAGCGTGATGAAGATCTTCGTCATCGAGGGGCTGCTCATCGGCGCCGTCGGCACCGGCTTCGGCCTGCTGCTCGGGTACGGCACCTGCCTCTTCATCGCCAAGGTGGGCATCCCGCTCGACCCGGAGGTCTACTACATCTCCAACCTGCCGGTGCGGATGCACCCCCTGGAGTTCTTCCTGGTGGCGCTGCTCTCGCTGGTGATCAGCTACCTGGCCACCCTCTACCCGGCCGCCAAGGCGGCCCGGCTGGAGCCGGTGGAGGGGCTGCGGGCCGAGTGATGGCACCCCTGCTCTCCATCCGCGGCCTGTCCAAGACCTACCTCATGGCGCCCGAGGCGCGCGGCCGCGAGCCGCGCCGCGTCGAGGTGCTGCGCGGGGTGGACCTGGACATCGCCGCCGGGGAGCTGGTCGCCCTCACCGGCCCCTCGGGCTCGGGCAAGAGCACCTTCCTCAACGTGGTCGGGGCGCTCGACACCCCCACCGACGGCACGGTGCTCTTCGAGGGGGAGGAGCTCTTCGCCCGGGACGAGGCCAGCCTGGCCGAGTTCCGCAACGGGACGGTGGGCTTCATCTTCCAGAGCCACCACCTGCTCCCCGAGTTCACGGCGCTGGAGAACGCCATGATGCCGGCGCTGATCCGGCGGGTGCCGCGCGCCGAGGCGCGGCGGGCGGCCGCCGAGATGCTGGAGCTGGTGGGGCTGGCCGGCCGGCTGGACCACCGGCCCGGCGAGCTCTCGGGCGGCGAGCAGCAGCGGGTGGCGCTGGCGCGGGCCCTGTGCCTGCGCCCCCGCCTGCTCCTCGCCGACGAGCCGACCGGCAACCTCGACCCGGCCACCGCCGAGGGGATCCACGCGCTGCTCGCCGACCTGAACGCCCGGCTGGCCATCACCGCGGTGGTCGTCACCCACAACGAGCGGCTGGCGGCGGCGCTGCCGCGCCGGCTCCGGCTCCAGGGGGGGCGGCTCACCGGGTAGCGCCCGGCGCGGTCCCGGGGGCCGGGGAATCGCCGGCACCGGACCCGGTTGTCCTTGAAGCATGTCGCCCCTTTGCCATACATTCCGCGGCCTCGTGACACGATCCCTGGCCTCGGCCCTCGCGCTCGGACTCCTCCTGGTGGCGCCCGCGCGGGCCGCCACCGCACCCGTCATCGGCGCCATCGAGGTCGAGGGCACCCGCCGCGTCGAGGTGGACGCGGTGAAGGCCGCCATCTCCTCCAAGGCGGGCCAGCCGCTCGACGAGGCGAGGCTGGACGGCGACCTGCGCGCGATCGTCAAGCTCGGGTTCTTCTCCGACGTGGTGCTGGAGCAGCGCGGCGACCCGGCCCGGCCCACCCTGGTCTTCCGCGTGGCCGAGAAGCCCGCGGTGGCCGAGGTGAAGGTCGAGGGCAACGACGAGATCTCCACCGACGACTTCAAGGAGATCCTCGGGGAGATCAAGCCCTTCACGATCCTGGACTCCACCGCGGTCCGCAAGGCGGTGAAGAAGATCCAGGACAAGTACGTGGAGAAGGGCTTCTACCTGGCCGAGGTGACCTCCCGGCTCGACCCGCGGCCCGACAACCAGGTGGCGGTGGTCTTCGTGGTCCAGGAGCACGCCAAGGTGGAGGTGAAGAAGATCACCTTCATCGGCAACGCCCACGTGCCCCGCGAGGACCTGCTGGCCTACATGCAGACCCAGGAGGGCGGGCTGCTCTCCTTCCTCGGCTCCTCCGGCACCTACAAGGAGGAGTCCTTCCAGCGGGACCTGCAGGCCATCCAGTTCGTCTACCAGGACCGCGGCTACGTCACCGTCAAGGTGGAGAAGCCCTCGGTGTCGCTCTCCCCGGACCGGCGCTGGCTCTACGCCACCATCCGGATCGAGGAGGGGGAGCAGTACACGGTGGGGAAGATCGACTTCTCCGGCGAGCTGCTGCACGCCAAGGCGCTGCTCCAGGGCCTCACCCGGATGAGGAGCGGCGAGATCTTCTCGCGCTCCAAGGTGGCGAAGGACCTCTTCGCCCTCTCCGACCTGTACCGGGACGAGGGCTACGCCTACGCCAACGTGAACCCGCTCACCGCCATCGACGCCAAGACGCGGATCATCGACCTCACCTACGACGTGCAGCCGGGCCGGAAGGTCTACTTCGAGCGCATCGAGGTGGTGGGCAACACCAAGACCCGCGACAAGGTGATCCGGCGCGAGGCCCGCATCTACGAGGGGGCGCTGTACAGCCAGACCGCCATCAACGTCACCAAGCAGCGGGTGAACGCCCTCGGCTACTTCGAGAAGGTGGAGGTCACCACCTCCAAGGGCAGCGCCGACGACAAGATGGTGGCCCGCATCGAGGTGAAGGAGAAGTCCACCGGGACCTTCCAGATCGGGGCCGGCTTCTCCTCCTACGAGAACTTCATCCTCACCGGCCAGATCTCGCAGAACAACTTCTTCGGCTGGGGCACCACCCTGAGCCTCCAGGTCCAGTGGTCGAGCGTCCGGCAGCTCGGCCAGATCCAGTACGTCGATCCCTACTTCCTCGACACCCGCTGGACCTTCGCCTTCGACCTGTACGCCCAGGAGGGCATCTACACCACCTTCACCCGCCGCTCCATGGGCGGCTCGATGACTTGGGGCTACGAGCTGGTGGGGCTCTCCGACTGGCTCCCGCTGGCGCGCAAGCTCGAGGACGTCCGGCTCTTCGCCACCTACACCAACGAGTACGTGCGGGTGACCCCCTCCTCGACCGACGCCTTGCTGGCGAACCGCTACAAGTCGGGGACCAGCAGCTCGCTGCGCCTCAGCCTCCAGGTGGACCGTCGCGACAACCGGCTCTACCCCACCGCCGGCTGGTACGGCTCGGTCTCGGCGGAGGCGGCGCCGCCCTTCCTGGCGCCGTCCAGCCTCTTCGGCCAGAACGTGAACCTCTTCACGCGCTACGCCGTGGACCTCCGCTACTACCGGCCCATCTGGGCGGGGATCGTCGGGCGCGCCCGGGTGAACGCCGGCTACATCGGCGCCTGGGACCGGGACCACCTGGTGCCCATCTCCGAGCTGTTCTACCTGGGCGGCATCAACTCGGTGCGCGGCTACGGCACCTTCACCCTCTCGCCGACCGAGCGGGTGGGCGTGCAGGGCGACCCGCTGGCCCCCACCGCCCTGATCGCCACCGGCGGCAACAAGCAGCTCACCCTGAACTTCGAGGTGGAGATCCCGCTGGTGGACAAGGTGGGCATCCGCGGCGTGGTCTTCTACGACATGGGCAACGCCTTCGCCGCCGGCACCTGGCACGACTCGAGCGTGCCCCTCTCGCTCTACAAGTCCTGGGGCATCGGCCTGCGCTGGTTCAGCCCGCTGGGGCCGCTCCGCTTCGAGTGGGGCTTCCCCCTGGACCGCCGCCGCGACCCGGTCACCGGCTCCTTCATCGACAAGCCCTCCGACTTCCAGTTCACCATCGGCAGCTTCTTCTGACGAACCCCAAGGGAGCATCCATGCGAATCATCGCCGCCGTCCCGGCCCTCGCCGGCCTCCTCCTCGCCGCCGCCCCGGCGGCCGCCGACGTGAAGATCGGCTACGTCGACTTCCAGCGCGCCCTGAACGAGGTGGAGCAGGGCAAGGCCGCCAAGGCCAGCCTGCAGAAGGACTTCGCCGACAAGCAGAAGGTGCTCGACAAGGACAAGGCCGACCTCGAGAAGATGCAGGCCGACTTCGAGAAGCAGGCCAGCGTCCTCTCCGACGACGCCAAGCGGGACAAGGCGGTGGAGATCCAGCGCCGCATGAACGAGGCGCAGGGCCGGCTGGTGAGCTTCCAGAAGGAGCTGTCGGAGCGCGAGCGGGAGGCCACCCGCGTCATCTTCGAGAAGATGGACGGCCTGGTCCGGGAGATCGCCGACGCCGAGGGCTTCACCTTCGTCTTCGAGAAGAACAACGCCGGCATCATCGTGGCGCCCCCGGCCAACGACCTCACCAACGAGCTGATCCGGAAGTACAACGCCCGCTACAAGGTCGGCGCCCACGACGGCGCCGAGAAGAAGGCCGAGAAGAAGAAGGAGGCCGCCAGGCCGGCCGCGGCGAAGCCGGCCGGAGGGAAGTGATGGCGGGGGGCCCCTCCTTCCGCCTCGACGACCTCGCCGCCCGCGTCGGCGGCGAGGTGGCGGGCGACGGCGCCGCGCGCATCGAGGGCGTGGCGCCGCTGGAGGAGGCGGGCCCCGGCGACATCTCCTTCTTCGCCAACAGGAAGTACCGGGCCGCCTTCGAGGCCACCCGCGCCGGGGCGGTCATCGTCGAGCCGGGGGAGGCGGGCGGCGCCGGGAACCGGCTGGTCGCCTCCAACGCCTACCTGGCCTTCGCGAAGGTCTCCACCCTCTTCCACCCGCCCCGGGCGGCGGTGCCCGACGTGGCGCCGCAGGCCTTCGTCCACCCCGACGCGCGCGTCGCCGCGAGCGCCGAGATCATGCCCTTCGCCCACGTGGGCGCCGGCGCCGAGGTGGGGGCGCGCACCATCCTCTTCCCCGGGGTGGTCCTCGGCGAGGGGGCGCGGGTCGGCGAGGACTGCCTGCTCTACCCCAACGTGGTGGTCCGCGAGGGCTGCCGGGTGGGGGACCGCGTCATCCTCCAGCCCGGCTGCGTCGTCGGCTCCGACGGCTTCGGCTTCGCCTTCGACGTGCAGGGCGAGGAGGGGAGCGGCCCGCGCCACTACAAGGTCCCGCAGGCCGGCGCGGTGGTGATCGAGGACGACGTGGAGCTGGGCGCCAACACCTGCGTCGACCGCGGCACGCTCGGCGACACCGTGGTGGGGCGGGGGGCCAAGGTGGACAACCTGGTCCAGATCGCCCACAACGTCGCGGTCGGGCCGCTCTCGCTGCTCATGGCGCAGGCGGGGATCGCCGGCTCGACCCGCCTCGGCATGGGCGTGATCCTGGCCGGACAGGCGGGCGTGGTGGGCCACCTGCAGATCGGCGACGGCGCCAAGGTGGCCGCCCAGACCGGCGTCATGCACGACGTCGAGGCGGGCGCGGTCGAGGGCGGCAGCCCGTCGATGCCGCACGCCGAGTGGATGAAGGTCCAGGCCGTCCTGCGCCGGCTGCCGGAGCTGGTGAAGCGGGTCCGGCAGCTGGAGAAGGCCGTCGAGAGGCTCGGGGGAAAGCCATGAGCGAGAGCGAGAAGGTCCTGCTGGACACCACCGCCATCGAGGCCCTGATCCCGCACCGCTTCCCCTTCCTGCTGGTGGACCGGGTGCTGGAGATCGAGCGGCTCCGGCGCATCCGCGCCGTGAAGGCGGTCACCTACAACGAGCCCTGGTTCCTGGGACACTTCCCCGGCCACCCGGTGATGCCCGGGGTGCTGGTGGTGGAGGCGCTGGCCCAGGCCGGCGGGATCCTGGTGTGCCACGCCATGGCGCCCGGGGAGCGCGACGGCAAGGTCACCTACTTCATGGGCATCGACAGCGCCCGCTTCCGCAAGCCGGTGACGCCCGGCTGCCTGCTGGAGCTGCGCTGCGAGGTGGTGAAGTCCAAGGGGGCGGTCTTCAAGCTGCGCGGCGAGGCCTGGGTGGAGGGGCAGCTGGTGGCCGAGGCCGACATCATGGCGATGCTGGCCGACAAGGACCGGTAGGGCGCCGCGATGGCCATCCACCCCACCGCCATCGTCGACCCGGGCGCCCGGCTCGGCCCGGGCTGCGAGATCGGCCCCTTCGCCGTCGTCGGCCCCGCGGTGACCCTGGGCGAGGGCTGCAGCGTCGGCGCCCACGCCGTGGTCACCGGCCGGACCAGCATGGGGAAGGGGAACCGCGTCTTCCCCCACGCCGTCGTCGGCGAGATCCCCCAGGACCTCAAGTACCGCGGCGAGGACACCCGGCTGGAGATCGGGGACCGGAACACCTTCCGCGAGTTCAGCACGGTGAACCTGGGCACCGCGGGCGGCGGCGGCGTCACCCGGATCGGCGGCGGCGGGCTCTTCATGGCCTACAGCCACGTGGGGCACGACTGCGACGTCGGCGACGGCGCCATCGTCGCCAACGGGGTGGCGCTGGCCGGCCACATCGTCATCGAGGACCACGTCCACGTCGGCGGGCTGGCCGCCGCCCACCAGTTCGTCCGCATGGGCAGGCTCTCCTTCGTCTCCGGCCTCACCGGCGTGGCCATGGACGTCGCGCCCTACTGCACCGTCTCCGGCGCCCGCGCCGAGCTGGCCGGCCTCAACGTCGTCGGCCTGCAGCGCGCCGGCATGGGCGAGGAGCAGGTGACCCGGGTGAAGCAGCTCTACAAGATCTTCTTCCGCTCCGGCCTGCCGGCGGCCGAGGCGCTGGCGCAGATCCGGGCGGAGCTGGGCGGCCACCCCGAGGTCGACCACTTCGTCACCTTCGTGGAGGGGTCGAAGCGGGGCGTCACCCGGTAGGCCATGGCCACCATCGGCCTCATCGCCGGCGGGGGGCGCTTCCCGCTGCTCCTCGCCGAGAGCGCCAGGGCCGCCGGCCACCGGGTGGTCGCCGTGGCCCACGTGAACCAGACCGACCGGGCGCTGGAGCCGCTGGTGGACGCCTGCACCTGGGTGAAGCTGGGCCAGTTCGGCAAGGTGCTCGAGGCGCTGAAGGCCGGCGGCGCCGAGGGGGTGGTGATGCTCGGCGGCATCACCAAGGCCCGCTTCTTCCGCGACGCCATGCTCGACGGCCTGGGCGTGAAGCTGCTCGCCCAGGTGGCGGTGCGCTCCGACGACAACCTGCTGCGCACCTTCGCCCGCTTCCTCGAGGAGCAGGGCCTGCCGGTGGTGGACCCGACGCCCTACCTCGCCGACCGGCTGGCGCCCGAGGGGGTGCTGGGGCGCCACCAGCCCACCGAGGAGGAGTGGGCCGACGCCCGCTTCGGCCTGGAGCTGGCGCGGGCCGTCGGCCGCCTCGACCTCGGCCAGACGGTGGTGGTCCGGCAGCGCTGCGGGGTGGCGGTGGAGGCGCTGGAGGGCACCGACGCCTGCATCCGGCGCGGCGGCGAGCTGGCGAAGGAGGGGGCGGTGGTGGTGAAGGCGGTGAAGCCGCACCAGGACCGGCGCTTCGACCTGCCCGCCGTCGGCCCCGACACCATCGACACCATGCGCGAGGCCGGCTGCCGCGTCCTGGCGGTGGAGGCCGGCGCCACCCTGGTCATGGACCAGGCGGAGATGATCCGCCGGGCCGACAAGGCGAAGATCGCGGTGGTCGGGCTGCGCTGATGGCCGCCTGGCTGCGCGAGGAGCCGGGGGGCGTCGTCCTGGAGGTCCTCGTCCAGCCGCGCGCCTCGCGGACCCGGGTGCTCGGCGAGCACGACGGGCGGCTCAAGATCGCACTGGCCGCGCCGCCGGTGGACGGCGAGGCCAACGCCGCCCTGGTGGAGTTCCTGGCCGGGGCGCTGGGCGTCAAGAAGGTGGCCGTCACCATCCTCCGCGGCGAGACCGGGAGGCGGAAGACGGTGCGGATTGGCGGTATCCGGGCCACCACCGCGTCGCGTGACCTCGGCCGCGCGCCGTGAACCGGGAGCGCGACCGCCGGGAACGCTACTGGTTCACGTGTCGATCAGGCCGGTCAGCTCCCGACGATCTGCGCCACCAGCGTGCAGTAGCAGGCGCCTCCCGTCGGTGGCGACGGATAGAACGCGACATATGCCTCGAACGCATAGGTCGAGCCCGGAGTGAGCGTGATGGTCCCGGCGTTGGAACTCGCCATGTAGGCGGGGTTGGCGCCACCATTGGTGTTGTACAGGAACCAGTTGGTCGCGAGGATGTGATCGGTCCCGTCATTCCACGCCACCTTGGGCGCGATGCCCGAGCCGGATGGAACGGAGGAGCAGGTGACGGTAGTTTGGACAACCGCCACCTGATTGGAGCCGGCAACGAACGGCGCGGTCTTGCACATGTAGGGAGAGGCCAGCGGCGCCGCGGCCTGAGTGTTCGCGGCGGGGGGGACGAGCGTCTGCAGCACGCCAGGGATCCCCTGCGGCCCCGCCTCGCCACCCTTGGTGCATCCGACCGCGGCCACCGCCACCACCAGCAGAGTTGCCAAGCGTCGCATGGAGTCTCCCTGACCCGTGATGCCCGGTCGTCACGTGTGGTTGAAAGGACCTCTGGCCACTCTATCGCAGCGAGTTGCTCTCAGTCATCCGCCGGCGCGGAGCCCGGAAGGGCCCTCCGCGCCGCGTGCCGTGGGAGCGCGGGACATGGGGCCCCTAAGGGAGCCTGGCGGCCGTGAAGAAGGCCACCAGCGTCCCCTGGCAGCCGTGGCCGGCCGTCCCCGCGAAGTTCTGGAAGTTCAGGTGGACGGCGTGGCGGCAACTCCGATCGACGCCATCGCCTGCGCGAAGGTCCACTTGGCCAAGGCCATGCGCCGCCCCCTTTTCGGCTAATATGCCCGTCCCCATGAGCCAAGACCATCCCTTCCTCAGGGCGTGCAGGCGCCAGCCGGTCGACCGTGTACCCGTCTGGATGATGCGGCAGGCCGGGCGCTACCAGCCCAGCTACCGGGCGGTCCGGGAGAAGGTCGGCTTCCTGGAGCTGTGCCGCTCCCCGGAGCTCATCGCCCAGGTCACCGCCGCCCCCATCGACGAGTTCGG
>JAKAEO010000265.1 GCA_021818285.1 Myxococcales bacterium | reverse complement strand
CGTCGTGCTCCTCGGCGTGACCCGCGCCTCCCCGGTAGTGGCCGGTGAAGGTCATGTAGTAGCTGCGGAACATGTAGAAGCTGGTCCCGGTGGCGGTCAGCAGGCCGACGACGAAGATGGCCGGGCCGAGCCACGGGGTGGGGGTCCCGAAGAGCTCCATGCCGCGCTGGGTGAAGGCCTTCCAGAGGATCTCGTCCTTCGAGTAGAAGCCGCTGGCCCAGGGGAAGCCGGCGATGGCCCAGGTGGCGATGAGGTAGGTCCAGGCCGTGACCGGCATGAGCTTCTTCAGCCCGCCCATCTTCCGCATGTCCTGCTCGTGGTGGCAGCCCAGGATCACCGAGCCCGACCCGAGGAACAGCGTGGCCTTGAAGAAGGCGTGGGTGAGCAGGTGGTAGGTGCCCGCCCAGTAGGCGCCCACGCCCACGCCCACGAACATGAACCCGAGCTGGGAGACCGTGGAGTAGGCCAGGACCTTCTTGATGTCGTACTGGAAGAAGCCGATGGTCGCGGCGAAGAAGGCGGTGAGGATGCCGACGGTCGCCACCCAGCCCATGGCGGTGGGGGACATCGCGTAGATGTACGAGAGCCGGGCCACCATGTAGACGCCGGCGGTGACCATGGTGGCGGCGTGGATCAGGGCGGAGACCGGCGTGGGGCCGGCCATCGCGTCCGGGAGCCAGACGTAGAGGGGGAGCTGGGCGCTCTTGCCCATGGCGCCGACGAACATCAGCATGCCCACCAGCGTGAGCAGCATGACGCCCCAGACCTTCTGGTGGCGCAGGTGCTCCCCGACCCCGGTGCCCTCGATCACGATCTGGTCGCGCAGCTCGCGGAAGTTGAGGGTGGGGCCGATCGGGATGGCGTGCCCGTCGACGACGGCGGCGCGGGGTCCGGTGGACTCGAACGGGTTGGCGGCCGCCGGGTCGGCCTTGTAGCCGATCTCCGGGACGTAGGTCACCGAGCGTGCGTCGGCGCGCGGCTCCCAGATGCCGCCCAGCGACCAGAACAGCAGGAACAGGCCGATGAGGAAGCCGAAGTCGCCGAAGCGGTTGACCACGAAGGCCTTCATGCCGGCCTTGGCCTTCTCGATGTCGGTGTACCAGAAGCTGATGAGCAGGTAGGACGCCAGGCCCACGCCCTCCCAGCCGAAGAACATCACCGCGAAGTTGTCGCCCATGACCAGCAGCAGCATCGCGAAGACGAACAGGTTCAGGTAGGCGAAGAAGCGCCAGTAGGACGGCTCGTCGGCCATGTAGCCGACCGAGAAGACGTGGATGAGCGTCCCGATGAAGGTGATGATGAGCACCATCATCATGGAGAGCGGATCGAGGGCGAAGGCCAGGTCGAACCGCAGCGGGCCGGCGCTGAGCATGTTCCAGAGCGTGTCCTGCAGGAACCGCTCGCCGCCCGGGAGCCCGAGCATCTGGAGGAACGCCCGGAGCGCGACCAGGAACGACAGCGTCATCATCGCGATGGCGATGCCGTGGTTCCACTTCTTGCCCAGGGTCCGCTGGATGCGGATGCCGAACAGGGAGTTGATCAGCGCGCCGACGGCCGGGAAGAGCGGGATGAGCCAGAGGTAGCCCGCCGCGTGGACCACCGTGGGTCCGAGGTGTTGGGTCGCGTGTTCCATCTCACTCTCGCATCAGGTCCGCAGCGCGGACGTCGATGGTCTTGAAGGTGTGGAAGATGCTGAGCACGATGGCCAGGCCGACCGCGGCCTCGGCCGCCGCCAGCACGACGACGAAGAGGGCGAAGGTCTGGCCGGTGAGCCCGCCCACCACGAACTTGTTGAAGGCGACCAGGTTGACGTTGGAGGCGTTCAGCATCAGCTCGACGCCCATCAGGACGGCGACGGCGTTGCGCCGGGTGAGCACGGTGAAGAGGCCGAGCGCGAAGAGGATCGCGGCGACCGCCAGGTAGTGGGAGAGGGTGGGGATCATGGGCGTCCTCGGGCCTACTCGGCCCGGATCTCCTTGCGGGCGATGATGATGGCGCCGATGAGGGTGGCGAGCAGGATGAGCGAGGCGAGCTCGAAGGGGAGCAGCCACTGCTGGAGGAGCGCGTGCCCGATGGGCGCCGTGGTCGGGGTCCCGGCCATGGGCCGCACGGCCCAGGGGATCTCGAAGGCGACCACCAGGAGGAGTCCGAGCAGGACCGCGGCGAGCAGGCCGCCGCTGGCCCAGCCCAGGCTGGCGTTGGAGATGTTCACCTCGCCGATGCGGTTCGTGAGCATGACCGCGAAGAGGATCAGGACGAGGACGCCGCCGATGTAGATGAACACCTGCGCGACGGCGACGAAGTCGGCCGAGAGGAAGACGTAGAGCCCCGCCACTCCCAGGAGCGAGGCGAGCAGCCCGAGAGCCGAGTAGAGGATGTTGCGCGAGAGGGCGACGGCCGCGGCGCCTCCCACCGTGAGCGCGGCCACGGCGTAGAAGACCCCGTCGGCCAGCGTGAACGGCCCGGCCACCGGGCGGGCGCCGCCGGCGGCGAGGGCCGGGGAAAGGCGCGCGGAGAGGACGCCGACGGCGCCGATGACGGCGGCGCTGCCGAGGGTCCAGGCGATGAGCTTCTTCTTGGTTCGCATGCGGGGCTCTCGGTCAGGGCTTGGGCTCGTCCGGCTTCGGAGCCGGGACGGCGGCGGGAGCGGGCGCCGGCGCGGCGGCCGGGGGGACGGCGGCGGTGGCGGCGGGAGCCGCCGCAGGGGCCGCAGGAGCCGCAGGAGCCGCAGGAGCGGCAGGAGCCGCAGCCGCCGGAGCGGCGGCCGGCTTGGCGGCGGCAGGGGCGGCGGGCTTCGCGGCCGGAGCCGGCTTGGGAGGAGGAGGCGGCGGGGCCTTGAGCGGCTCGGGCGGCAGGTAGGTCATGGCCGGCGCGTCCCAGCGCCGCCGGGCGATGACCTCGCGCACCAGCGACCCGAGCGGCGCGCGCGGGATGTAGGGCGCTCCCTTCACGACCTTGTAGACCGGGAAGGGCTTCAGGGGATCGGCCCAGCGGAAGACCAGGTTGCGGACCGACCGCTGGGTGGCCTCGAACTCGCGGGTGTGCTGGATGGCGCCGGTCGGGCAAGGCTCGACGCAGAGGCCACAGAACATGCACTTGGCCTCGTCGATGTCGAACTGGGTCACCACGCGCTGCTTGGGATTGGCCGGGTCCTTCTCCAGCTCGATCTGGATGCAGCTGATGGGACAGGCGCGCTCGCAGGCCTGGCAGCCGGTGCAGATGTCGACGTCCACCTCGAGGAAGCCGCGGTAGCGGGGCGGCAGGATGTCCTGGATGGGCAGCTCGAGCCGGTCCGGATACTGCTGGGTGATGGGGCGGCGCAGCACCTGGGACAGGGTGACCGACATCCCGTGCCAGAAGGACTTCACGGTGTCGCGGATGTTGCCGACGTATTCGCTGGCGGTGGTGGTGGGCATGGGCGACGGTTCCTACCAGTTCGAGAGGTCGACGCGCTCGTGCGCGATGAGCGAGACGTTCTTCCGCGTCTGCACGAGGAAGCGCCACGTCACCCAGACGGTGGCGGCGAGGACGAGGAGGGCGGTGACCCGCTCCACCACCGGGACCCAGGTCGCCAGCATCTGCCAGAGGAGGGTGAAGAGCATGGCGGCGAAGCCGGCCGGGACCAGGTACTTCCAGCACAGGGTCATCATCTGGTCGATGCGGATGCGCGGCAACGTCCAGCGGATCCAGATGACGACGTTGACGAGGAAGAGGGTCTTCAGCGCGAAGACGCCGAGCGAGACGAACTGCAGGGCCCACCAGCCCCAGGCCGGGAAGGAACCCGAGCCACGCACCGCCGCCCAGGTCTGGGTGGTGACGCCGGGGATCTGCCACCCACCCAGGAACAGGGTGGTGGCGAACGCGCCGATGATCC
>JAKAEO010000264.1 GCA_021818285.1 Myxococcales bacterium | reverse complement strand
CTCTTCAACCACGAGTCGCCGCTGCGGCCGGAGCGCTTCGTCACCCGGAAGATCGTCGCCGCGGCGGCGCGGATCGCGGCGGGGCACGGCGGGAAGCTGCGGCTCGGGAACATGGCGGTGAGGCGCGACTGGGGCTGGGCGCCCGAGTACGTGGACGCGATGTGGCGGATGCTCCGGCAGCCGGCGCCGGGCGACTACGTGGTGGCGACGGGGGAGACCCGGTCGCTGGAGGAGTTCGTGGCCGAGGCCTTCCGCGCGGTGGGGCTGGACTGGCGCGAGCACGTGGAGGCCGATCCGGCGCTGAGGCGGCCGGCCGACGTCACCGCCAACTTCGCCGACCCGGGGAAGGCGGCGCGGGTGCTGGGGTGGCGGGCCACGGTGAAGATGGCCGAGGTGGTGCGGCGGATGGTCGAGGCCGAGCGGGCGGGGTAGGGGGGCGCGCCTGGACTTGTTATGCATATGTGTATAACTTGTGCGGTGTGCCGTCCGGCCCGCCGCCACCTCCCGCCTCCGCGCCCCCCGAGCTGCCTGCCCTGCTTCACGGGCTGAATCGCTGGTGGACGCCGCCCCACCGGGTGCGCCCGGCGGTTCCCTCCTTCCGGCGCCCACAGACACGCCTCCTCGAGGACCGCCTGCGGCGGCCGCGCCCCCTGATCCAGGTGATCCGCGGACCCCGGCAGGTCGGGAAGACCACGGCGGTCCTCCAGCTCGTCGAGTCCCTCCTGGCGGGCGGCGTCGCGCCCACCGACATCCTGCTCCTCCGCTTCGACCTCCAGACGCTCCGCGAGGCGGGTGGCCTCACCGGACTGCTGCGCTGGTACCAGGCCCACGTTCGGGGCCGTGACCTCGACGAGGGCGCCCCGGCCCACCTCCTCCTCGACGAGGTCCACAAGCTGCCGCGCTGGAGCGAGGAGCTGAAGCACCTCGCCGAGACGGCCCCCGTCCGCGTCGTCGCGACCGGGTCCTCCAGCGTCCTCGTCGCCCGCGGAACGCGGGAGAGCCTGGCCGGCCGCGTCGTCACCACCGAGTTCCCCACCTTCTCGTTCCGGGAGGTGCTCGAGGCCTGGCACCCGGCCCTCGCGCCACCCGTGCCGCCCATGCGCTTCCTCGCGACCTACGACGAGGAGGCGCGGGCGACCTTCCGCGAGCTCCATGCCTTCGGCCAGGCGCACGCGCCGGAGCTGGCGCGGGAGCTCGGGCGCTACTACCAGCGCGGTGGCTATCCCCGGCTCCACTCCGGCGAGGTGGAGGCGGACGGATGGGCCGACTACCTCGTGGAGACGGTCTTCGACCGGGTCCTCGGCGTGGACGTCCCCGACCTGTTCCCCATCCAGCAGCCGCAGCTGCTCCGCCACCTCTACCTGTCCGTGGCGCGCAGGACCGGCCAGGAGGTGAGCCAGCTCGACCTCGCCGCCGAGGCGAACGCCGCGGGCCTTCGCACCAACCAGCCCACCGTCGGCCGCTACCTGCACTACCTGGCCGACGCCCTCCTGGTGCGCGAGTTCCGGCGCTTCCCGCTGGCGCGCGCCCGGTCGGCCCGCGTGCCGGTGAAGACGACCCTGACGGACCTGGGGGTCCGGAACGCCATCTTTCGCGGGGCCCCGTCCCTCTGGGAGTCGCCGCCCGACGTGGTCGGTCCGCTGGTCGAGACGGTGGTCCAGTCGGTCCTGCGCGACACCGACCTGGCCGTCCACTTCTACCGGGAGCGCACGGATCCGGGGAACCGCCGCTCTCCCTTCGAGGAGGTGGACTTCGTGACCGAGCGCACCGACGGGGCGGTCCTGCCGGTCGAGGTGAAGTTCCGCCGGCGCATCGACGGCGCCGACCTGGCCGGGCTGCGCCGCTTCACCGAGCGCTTCCGGTGCGACCGGGGGCTCCTCGTCACCCGCGAGAGCTCGGACCTCCACGACCCGCGGCTCCTGCTGGTGCCGCTGCGCGACTTCCTTCTCGCGTACTGATGGCCGACGAGCAGGTACTCGGCCCCCTGGGCTTGCCGCAGGCCGGCGCGGAGGCCGACGCCGCGGCCGGCCGGACCAACCAGCCCACCTGTGGTCGGTCTGCCTCCCCGCGCTACGGCTCCAGGCGCTCAAGCAGCTCCAGATCTGCGAGGTCCTGGGGCCGGCCGCTGGCCCGCTTGTTCGCCGCCAGGTGGCGGCGCGAGATGACCGGCACCGCCTCGCCGCCGTAGCGGGTGGCTGCCCGCTCGGGCCAAGCCTCGCCGAAGGCGACGCCGTCCACGGAGGTGAGCACGTCGATCCGGTTCGGGGCGATGCCGATCTGGAACACCAGCCCGGGCCGGGCCAGGTCGCCCTCGGCGAGCGGTCCGAGCGGCGCGCCGAACCGCTCGAGCGCTCGGTGCACCCGGCTCGCGTTATCGGCGGTCGGGTTCACCCACACGTCCAGGTCGCGTGTGTAGCGGGGAGCGGCGTGCACCGCGAGGGCGTACCCGCCGACGAGCAGGTACTCAGCCCCCTCGGCGTTCAACGCGGCAAACAGATCGCTGAAGTCGGGGTTCGGGCGCATCCGGGCTCCGCCAGGCGAGGTCCTCGAGCACCAGCTCCCAGACGGCCGCCATCCGGTCGGCCGGGTCCACGCTGCGCCAGAACGCGCGGTCGAAGGCGCCGTCGTCGGCGTGCAGCGCGACGAGCCGGCTCGTTCCCCTGGCGCGGCGTTCCCGGGAGGTCATCGGCCGCATCTTACCGCAGGCTGGCGCGGAGGCCGACGCCGCGGCCGCCCGGACCCGTCAGAAGGCCGGCTTGAGGCCGAGCGCCCGGGCGGCCTCGCGCATCCGGCCGTCGAAGGTGGCGAAGGCCACGGGCTGGCGGTGGGCCGCGAGGTAGCTGGCCGTGGCCAGGTGCAGGGCGTCCAGCGTGCGGGTGGGCACGGAGAATGGCTCCAGCGCGCGGCGCAGCACCGGCTCGGCCAGCGCCACCAGCGCCACCCGGGCGAGGATCGCGCTCGCCGCGGCCCTGTGCGTCCGCGCGAGCCCACGCGCGTGAAGCCGCGTCCAGAGCTCGTACTGCAGGAGGCGGCTCGAGACCAGGGTCTCGGCCCAGATGCGCCGGGGCGGCTTGCGGTCCTCGGCGAGCAGCATGGCCAGCGCGACCGAGGTGTCGAGGTAGATCACCGGTCGCCCCGGTCGGCGTCCAGCTCGGCGAGCAGCTCCTCGAGCCGGGCCACGCCCGGGGGAACGGCCGGCGGCTCACCCGGCGCCGCCAGCGGCGGCGCGACCACCCCCTCCCGGACGAGCTGCGCCAGGACGGCGTCGGCCACCTCGGGGCTACGGCCGGCCTGGGGAGGGACCAGCTCGGCGACGACCCGGTCACGGTCGGAGATGAGGACGGTCTCCCCGCCGGCCGCGATGCGGACGTACTCGCTGAGCTTGTTCTTCAGGACCTTGATCCCGACGGTGCGCACGGCCACAAGGTAGCTCCCGGTAGCCACCTCCGCAAGCAGCCCGGGGAAGGCGCCGTCTCCCCCATCGGGGCCGCCGCCCCTGCCGTCCCTGGCGCCCGTCCGACCCCGGTGCTATCCTAACGGAAGCTAACGGACGCCATGACCGTTAGCGACCGGCGGGAGGTCGCCATGGAGGTCACCAGGAAGGAACCGGCGCGGCAGGCGCGGGGACGCGCGCGCGCGGTCCGGGGAGCCGCGACGCGGACCGGTGCGCCGGCCGGGCTCCCGGACGCCGCCGCCCTCGCCGCCTTCGCCGCGGCGCTGCGCGCCCGCGCCCGGCGCAAGGGGCGAACCCGCCCCCTCGCCGACGCCGAGGTCGAGGCGGTCGCGACGCGGGTGGCGCTGCTCGACCTCGCCGCCGAGGAGCTGGGCGCCTACGCGCCGCGCCCGAGGCCCGCGCAGGGCACCCTCACCGAGGCC
>JAKAEO010000263.1 GCA_021818285.1 Myxococcales bacterium | reverse complement strand
TCGCGACCCCGGGGCGGCTGGTGGACCACCTCGAGCAGCGCACCGCCCGTCTCGACGAGATCGAGATCCTGGTCCTCGACGAGGCCGACCGCATGCTGGACATGGGCTTCAAGCCCCAGCTCACCCGGATCCTGGCGCGGCTCCCCCGGCAGCGCCAGACGCTCCTCTTCTCGGCGACGATGGGCGGCGAGGTCGCGGACTTCGCCCGGGCCCACCTGCGTGACCCGGTCCGCGTCGAGGTCGCGCGCAGCGGGACCACCGCCGCCCGCGCCGTCCAGCACGTCTTCCTCGCCACCCAGGAGGAGAAGCTCCCGCTCCTGCTCGCGCTGCTCGAGTCGGACGACCTCGCGACGCTGGTCTTCACCCGGACCAAGCGGCGCGCCGACCGGGTCTGGAAGGCGGTGGCGCGCGCCGGGCACAAGGCGGCGCGCATCCACGCCGATCGCTCCCAGGGGCAGCGCCGGATGGCGCTCGACGGGTTCAAGGAGGGGATCTACCGGGTGCTGGTGGCGACCGACATCGCGGCCCGCGGGATCGACGTGGCGGAGATCGGCCACGTCGTGAACTTCGACCTGCCGCACGTGGCGGAGGACTACGTCCACCGCGTGGGCCGCACGGCGCGCGCCGCCGCGAGCGGCCGGGCCTCGAGCTTCGCCTCGCCGGAGGAGCGTGACCTGCTGCGCGGGATCGAGCGGCTCACCCGGGTCGAGCTCCCGCGCGCCGAGCTCCCGCGCGGCGCGACCACCTTCACCGCCGAGCTGGAGCGCGCCCGGGCGGCGCGGGCCACCGGCGGCGGGGGGAGGCGCCCACCCCGCGCCAGGCGGTAGGCTCTCCCCCGGGGACCTCGTACCCCGGGGAGGGGATGCCCGCGATGGCCCACCACGCCTCACGCTCCGCCTACCGCCGGCTCACCGAGCGGCTGAACCGCGTGCCCCAGGGGGCGCCGCCGGCCGAGAGCCTCTTCCGGATCCTGGAGATCCTCTTCAGCGAGCGCGAGGCCTCGCTGGTCTCGGTCCTCCCCATCCGGCCCTTCACGGCGGCGAAGGCGGCCGCGATCTGGAAGACCCCGGAGGCAGAGGCCCGCGCCGTCCTCGAGGAGCTCGCCGGCCGGGCGCTGCTCGTCGACTGGGAGGGGCCCCTCGGCACCGAGTACGTCCTGCCGCCTCCCATGGCCGGCTTCTTCGAGTTCTCGATGATGCGGGTGCGGACCGACGTCGACCAGCGGGCCCTGGCCGAGCTCTTCCACCAGTACCTGAACGTCGAGGAGGACTTCGTCCGCGCCCTGTTCTCCGGCGGCGAGACCCAGCTCGGCCGCGCCTTCGTCCACGAGCCGGCCCTCTCGGAGGAGGACGCGCTCCACGTCCTCGACTTCGAGCGGGCCAGCGAGGTCATCCGCGGCGCCAGCCACCGGGGCGTGAGCCTCTGCTACTGCCGCCACAAGATGGCGCACCTCGGGAAGGCCTGCGACGCGCCGCAGGACATCTGCATGACCTTCGGCGCCACCGCCGACAGCCTGGTGCGGCACGGCCACGCCCGGGCGGTGGACGCGGTCGAGGGGCTGGAGCTGCTCCACCAGGCCCACGAGCGCGGCCTGGTGCAGTTCGGCGAGAACGTGCGCGAGGGGGTGGCCTTCATCTGCAACTGCTGCGGCTGCTGCTGCGAGGCGATGATCGCCGCCCGCCGCTTCGCCGCCGCCCACCCCATCCACACCACGCCCTTCCTGCCGGCGGTGGACGAGGCGGCCTGCAACGGCTGCGAGCGCTGCGTGCGCGCCTGCCCGGTCGAGGCCCTGTCGGCCGTCTCGGCCAACGACCCGCGCCAGCCGAGGCGGACGGTGGCGCGGCTCGACGCCGAGCGCTGCCTGGGGTGCGGGGTCTGCGTGCGCACCTGCCGGCCCGGGGCGCTGTCGCTGCGGGAGCGCGGGGCGCGGCGGCTCACCCCGCTCAACGGGGCCCACCGCGCCGTGCTCATGGCGCTGGAGCGGGGCAAGCTCCAGGAGCTCGTCCTCGACAACCGGCTGCTCTGGAGCCACCGGGCGCTGGCGGCCTTCCTCGGCGCCGTCCTGAAGCTGCCGCCGGCGAAGCGGCTGCTCGCCACCGGGCAGGTGCGCTCCCGCTACCTGGAGGCGCTGGTCCGGCGCTGGGCCTGACGCCGGCGCCGGGCGCGCCCCGCAGCCGCTCCCGGTCGCGCGGGTACGGCTTCGTCGCCTCGCGCGGGACCTCCCGGGCGTGCTCGCGCCCCTGCGGCTCCCGCACCAGCACCTTCGCGGCGGAACGTCCCGGGCGTCCGGCTCAGCCCGGCGGCGGCCCCTCGGTCACCTGGACCAGCTCCCGCGGCCGCACCCACCGGGCGAAGGCCGCCTCGATCCGCCCGGCGCTCATCGCGAAATACCGCCGGGCGGCCCGCGTCGGCTCGTCGAGGGGGAGGTCGTGTCCCTCCCGGTAGAGCAGCCCGGCGGCGACGCTGTCGACGCTCGCCTCGGAGAGCGGGATCTCGCGCAGCGCCAGCGCCTTGGCGTTGCGCAGCTCCCCGGGCGTCACCGGCTCGCGCCGGATCGCCTCGAGGTCGCGCACCACGATGGCGCGCGTCCGGGAGACGTTGGCCGGATCGCAGCCGAACTGGACGCTGTAGACCGACCGCGTCCGGCCCACGTCGAAGCGGGAGCTGACGAAGTAGACGAGCCCACCCTTCTCGCGGAGGTCCCGGTAGAGCCGCGTCGCGTAGAAGGCGCCGCCCAGGACGTGGTTCCCGAGCTGCAGGGCGTAGTAGTCCGGGTCGGAGCGGACCAGGCCGAGGGTCTCGGCGAGCGTCACGTCGTCCTGGACCCGGCTCCTGTCGGGCACGGCCGCGACCGAGGGCCGGCTGGCCGGCACCACGGGGAGAAGGATCGCCGGCTTCGGCCCCTCCGCCTCCCAGCTCCCGAAGGCCCGCCGGACCGCGGCCTCGGCGCGCCCGGGGGCGACGTTCCCGATCACCACGATGGTGGTGAGGTCGGGCCGGAAGGCCTTCCGGTAGTAGGCCGTCACGTCGTCGTAGGTGAGCGAGGTGACGGTGGCCGGCGTCGTCTGCCGCAGCGTCGGGTCGCCGGCGGGGAAGAGGGCCGACTTGAGCGCGCGGCCGGCCAGGTAGTCGGGGCTCTGGAGGACGCCCGCCGCGGCCCGGGCCGACTGCGCCCGGACGACGTCGAAGTCGGCCCGCGGGAGCGCCGGGTGGAGGAGGTTGTCGGCCAGCAGGTCGAGGCCGCGCTCGAAGTGGGCCGGGAGCACCCGCAGCGAGAAGTCGGTGCCCGCCGACTCCTCGGCCCCGATGTCGTCCAGCGCCTTCTGGAACGGGATCCGCCCCAGCGAGGTGCTTCCGTAGGAGAGGAGCTGCCCCAGGACGTCGTCGACGCCGTCCTGGCCGGGGGGCGCCTCGAGCGCCGGCTCGGTCCGGATCGTCCCGTAGACGCTCACCGTGTCGCTGATGGTCTCGCGCTGCACGATGAGGGTGAGCCCGTTGGCGAGCCGCCGGACGACGGGGTGGATGGTGGAGGCCGGCACGGCGGGATGGCCCAGCGCCTTCTCGGCCCAGCGCGGCAGCGCGACGGCCGCCACGGTCCGGGGCGCGAAGGATTCGGCGCCGCCGAAGCCCCGCGTGGCGACCGGGCTGCCCGACGGCACGGGAGTGAGGACGGCGACCACGGCGTGCGCCGGGTCGAGGTACGTCCGGGCGACCCGGTCCACCTCCTCCGTCGTCACCCTCGCCATCGCCTTCACGTCCTCCTCGGGCGAGGCGCGCCCCTCCACCGCCAGGGCCTGCGACCAGCTCTCCGCCAGCCCCGGGACGGAGTTGCGCGCGAACTCGTGGTCGGCCAGTTCGTGCCGCTCGGCCGCCCGCACCAGGT
>JAKAEO010000043.1 GCA_021818285.1 Myxococcales bacterium | reverse complement strand
GCCGGGATCCGGCGGCGCAGCGGCGGCCGGGCCGGGTGGCGCGCCGCGCCGCGGGCCCTCGGCCACGCGCCGGGAGGAGAACCGGCAGCTCGTCCGCCTGGCCCTCGCCAACGGGCTCAACGGCATGGGCATCGGCCTGGTGGCGCCGCTCATGGCCTACTGGTTCCTGCGCCGGTTCGGCCACGGGCCGGCCACCATCGGCCCGGCGCTGGGGGCGAGCTTCATGCTGGCCGCCCTGGGCGGACTGATCGCGGCGCGGGTCGCCGGCCGCGCCGGCGTGGTGCGCACCGTGGTCGTCATGCGCGGCGCCGGCCTGGCGCTGATGCTGCTCACGCCCTTCATGCCGCTCTTCGGCGTGGCCGCCGCCCTCTGGGCGCTGCGCGCCGCCTTCAACCAGGGGACCCTCGGCGTGCGCCAGGCGCTGACCATGGGGCTCACCCGCCGGCACCGGCAGGGGCTCGCGGCCACCGTCAACAACGTCTCCATCCAGGTGCCCCGCGCCCTCGGCCCGGCCGTCGCCGGGCTGATGCTGCACCGCGGCTGGCTCACCGCTCCCTTCCTGGCGGCCGCCGCGCTGCAGCTCGCCTACCTGGTCGCCTACCAGCGCTTCTTCGGCGGCCTGGAGGGGGCGGACGCCTGACCGGGCCGGTCAGCGCGTGCGGCGCAGCGGCAGGGTCACGAGGAAGAGCGAGGCGGCCACCGCGATGATCACCGGCCCGGGGGCGTGTCCCAGCCGCGCCGCCAGCAGCTCGCCGGCCAGCGTCGAGAGCACGGCGGCGGCGGCGGCGATGCCCAGCATGCCGGAGAGGCCGCGCGCCAGGTGCTTGGCGGTGGCCGCCGGGATGATGACCAGCGAGCCCATCAGCAGGACGCCGAGGTAGCGCAGGCCGAGCGCCACCGTCACCGCGAAGGCCACCAGGAAGAGCAGCTCCAGCCGGGCCACCCCGATGCCCGAGGTGCGCGCGATGTCGCGCGAGACCAGCGTCAGCACCAGGCGGTGGCGCTGGGTGAGCACGAAGGCCGACACCGCCGCGGCGCCGGCCAGGCCCAGGCCGATCTCCCAGGGCCCCAGCCTGCCCGGCGAGCCGAGCAGCGCGTCCACCAGCTCGTCGCCGGTGGCGAGCAGGCTGCCGACGGCGAGGGCCAGCGAGAAGACCACGCCGACGACCGTCTCGGTGGGGATGCCGGTCCGCCGCTCCAGCCCCCACACCAGCACGGTGCCGGCGAGCAGCGCCGCCAGCGCCCCGACCACCGGGTGGAGGTGCAGCGCCAGCGCGATGCCGATGCCGGGCAGGGCCACGTGGGAGAGGGCGTCGGAGGCCAGCGACATCCGCCGCATCACCGCGAAGCAGCCCACCAGGCCGGCGGCCACCGCCATCCCCGCCGAGAGCAGGAGCGTGCCCGTGGGATCAGCCATGGCGGTGGAAGCCGAGCGGCGCGCCGTAGAGCTGCGCGATGGCGGCCGGGGTGAGGATCTCCGCCGGGGGGCCGAAGCAGGGGCGCTCCCGCGACAGGCACAGGACGTTGGCGGCGTGCCGGTAGACGACGCTGAGCTCGTGGGAGATGAGGAGCAGGGTGAGCCCGCGATCCCGCTGCACCCGGCGGATCATCTCGTAGAGCTGCTCCTGGCCCGGCGCGTCCACCCCGGCGGTCGGCTCGTCGAAGAGGAGCACGTCGGGCCGGCCCAGGAGCGCCACCGCCAGCAGCAGCCGCTGGAACTGGCCCCCGGAGAGGGCGCCGATGGGGCGCGCCGCCGTGGCGCGCGGGAGGTTCACGAGCTCGAGGGCCAGCGCCGCCTCGGCGCGGCCGGCGCCGGCGACGGAACCCTTGGCGGCGAGGAGGTCGAAGCCGCTCACCGGCAGGTCCCGCTCCAGGTCGAGCTTCTGGGGCACGTAGCCGATGCGGGTCCCGGGCGCCCAGCGGATCGTCCCGCGGCAGGGGACGGTGCCGATCAGGGCCCGGAAGAGCACCGTCTTCCCGGAGCCGTTCGGGCCGATGACCGCCAGGGCGCTGCCCCGCTCCACCGAGAAGGTGAGGTCGCGCAGGACCTCGACGTCGCCGAAGGCGACCGAGAGGTTCTCGACCCGCAGGACGGCGTCCACGTCCGGACGCTAGGCACCAAGGGGGCGGGGGCGCAAGGCGCACGGGGACGCGGCGCCGGCCGGGGAGGGCCGGCGGGGCGGGCGCCGCCCCGCGATCCGTCGAACCGCCATTGACGGGAGGGGCAGTCCTGGTGGAGATCGCCGCATGACGATCCTCACCATGTCCCTGCTCATCTGGGGCGGCTCGCTCGTCGCCGGCTTCATCGGCTCGCTCACCGGCCTGGGCGGCGGGGTGGTGATCGTCCCGCTGCTGGCGCTGGTCTTCCACGTGGACCTGCACTACGCCATCGGGGCCTCGCTCCTCTCGGTCATCGCCACCTCCTCCGGCGCCGCCGCCGCCTACGTCCGCGACGGCCTGAGCAACATCCGCATCGGGATGTTCCTGGAGATCGCCACCACCCTCGGGGCCATCGCCGGGGCGGCCATCGCCACCCACGTGGCCACCGGCGCCGTCGCGGTGGTGTTCGGGCTCGTGCTCCTGGTGGCGGCGGCGGCCTCCTTCCGCCACCCCGACGTCCCGCACGCCGCGGGCCCGCCCGACCGGATCGCCGCGGCGCTGGGGCTGCACGGCATCTACCCCGACCTGCACGGCCAGGTGCAGTACACCGCGCAGCGGGTCCCGGCCGGCTTCGGCATCATGGCCATCGCCGGCGGGCTCTCGGGCCTGCTGGGCATCGGCTCGGGCGCCCTGAAGGTCATCGCCATGGACGACGTCATGCGGCTGCCCTTCAAGGTCTCGAGCACCACCAGCAACTTCATGATCGGCGTGACCGCCGCCGCCAGCGCCGGCGTCTACCTGGCCCGCGGCTACCTCGACCCGGTCCTGGCGGCGCCGGTGGTCCTGGGGATCCTGCCCGGGGCCCTGCTCGGCGCCCGGCTGCTGCCCCGGGTGCACAGCCGGGTGCTCCGCGTCGTCTTCGCCGCGGTCATCGTGGTGCTGGCGGTCGAGATGCTCTACCAGGGCGCGACGGGGAGGCTGTGATGAGCCGCTGGACCGACGTCCGCACCGAGCACGTCATCGGCGCCCTGCTGCGCATCGGGGTGCTGGCCTCCACCGCCCTGGTGCTGGTGGGGGCGGTGGTCACCCTGGTGGGGCACGGCGGCGACCCCGCCGCCTTCCAGGTCTTCCAGGGGGAGCCGCCGGCGCTGCGCGGCATCGCGGGAATCGTGCGCGAGGCCCTGGTGTTCTCCGGACCGGGGATCATCCAGCTCGGCTTGCTGGTGCTGGTCGCGACGCCGGTGGCCCGGGTGGCCTTCTCGATCCTCGCCTTCGCGGCGGAGCGCGACCTCACCTACGTGGCCATCACCGCGGTGGTGCTGGCGGTGCTCTGCTTCAGCCTCCTCAGCGCCGGGCTCTGAGCGCGGCGCCGCGCGCCGCGGCGCGCAGGTTGCCTTGCAGTGCACGCCTCCCGGAGCTATCGGAGACCCGCGGCCGCGGCTGCGGCCGCCGGGGAGGAGGATGCACATGCCGATGCAGATCTCGCTGCAGGGCAGGCGGGCGCTGGTGACCGGGGCCAACTCGGGGATCGGGGCCGCGGTGGCCCGGGCGCTGGCCGGCGCCGGAGCCCGCGTCTGCGTGAACTACCTGGTGGGCCCGGGCGCGGCCGAGGAACTGGTGGCCTCCATCCGCGGGGGCGGCGGCGAGGCCCTGGCGGTCGCGGCCGACGTCTCCGACGCCGGCCAGGTCGCCGGCCTCTTCGCCGCGGTGGACCGCGCCTGGGGCGGGCTCGACGTCCTGGTGAACAACGCCGGCGTGGACGGCCCGCGGGCGCTGGCCTGGGAGGCCGACCCGGCCGCCTGGGAGCGGGTGCTCCGCATCGACCTGGTGGGCGCCTTCCTGTGCGCGCGGGAGGCGCTGAAGCGCATGGTGGCCCAGCAGCGCGGGGTGGTGCTGAACCTCACCTCGGTCCACGAGAAGATCGCCTGGAGCGGCTACAGCGCCTACACCGCGGCCAAGGCGGGCCTCTCCATGCTGACCAAGACCCTGGCGCAGGAGGCGGCGCCCCACGGCGTGCGCGTGCTCTCCCTGGCACCCGGCGCGATCCGCACCGACATCAACCGGCAGGTCTGGAGCGACCCGGCGAGCCTCTCCGACCTCCTCACCAAGATCCCGCTCGGCCGCATGGGCGATCCGGAGGAGATCGCCCGGGTCGCCACCTTCCTGGTCTCGGACGCGGCCTCCTACGTCACCGGGAGCACCGTCTACGCCGACGGGGCGATGACCGACTACCCCGACTTCGCGCACGGAGGGTGAACATCATGGACGAGCGCCCGGCACCGGGCTGGCCCGGCTCCCCGGCGCGCTGGACCTCCGCCGCCAAGAGCGGCGTGGGGACGGCGCTCGGCGGGAGCGCGATCTGGTTCACCCTCTCCCACGGGATCCTGAACGAGGTCTACGCGCCGCGGACGGATCAGGCGGCGACGCGCGACCTGGGGCTGCTGGTGACGGCGCCGGGCGGCTTCTTCTCCGAGGAGAAGCGCCACGCCGCGCACCGCGTCGAGTGCCCCGTGCCCGGCGCGCCCTACTACCGGCTGACCAGCACCTGCGACCAGGGGCGGTACCGGATCGAGAAGGAGGTCCTCACCGACCCCGGCCGGCCGGTGGTGCTGCAGCGCATCCGCTTCACCGCGCTGCGCGGCCGCCCGGAGGACTACCGGCTCTTCGCGCTGCTGGCGCCGCACCTCGACAACCACGGCGCCGGGAACACCGCGCGGGTGGCGGACTACAAGGGCGAGCCGGCCCTGCTCGCGACCCGCGGGCCGCACGCGCTGGCGCTGCTCAGCAGCACCGGCTTCCGCGCCCGGTCGGCGGGCTTCGTGGGCGTCTCCGACGGCTGGCAGGAGCTGCGCCGCCGCGGGGAACTGGGCGACGGCTACACCGTGGCCGAGAACGGCAACGTGGCGCTCGCCGGGGAGCTGGAGATCGGCGCCGGCGAGCTGGTGCTGGCGCTCGCCTACGGCCGCGGCCCGGCGGAGGCGGGCCACCAGGCGCGCGCCTCGCTCGCCGAGGGCTTCGACGCCCTGCGCGACGCCTACGTCGCCCCGTGGGCGGCCTGGCAGGCAGGCCTCCGCGGCCCCGCGGGCCGCCCCTCCTTCGCGACCAGCGCCATGGTGGTGAAGGTGCACCAGTCGAAGCACGTCCCCGGGGCCATCCTGGCGAGCCTGGCCGTCCCCTGGGGCTCCTCCAAGGGGGACGGCGACCTCGGCGGCTACCACCTGGTCTGGCCGCGCGACATGGTGGAGGCGGCCGGCGGGCTGCTCGCCGCCGGCGCCCGGGGCGAGGCGCGGGAGGCGCTCGTCTACCTGCAGGCCATCCAGGAGGCCGACGGCCACTGGGCGCAGAACGTCTGGACCGAGGGGCGCTCCTACTGGCGCGGGCTGCAGCTGGACGAGACGGCGCTGCCCATCCTCCTCGTGGACCTGGCGCGCCGCGAGGGGGCGCTCCGCGAGGGCGACCTCGGCCCGCGGGGCTTCTGGCCCATGGTGCGCCGGGCCGCCGCCTTCCTGGTCCGCAACGGCCCGGCCACCCAGCAGGACCGCTGGGAGGAGGACGGCGGCTACACCCCCTTCACGCTGGCCGCCGAGATCGCCGCGCTGCTCGCGGCGGCGGAGCTCGCGGAGCGGGCCGGCGAGCCGGCCCTCGCCCCCTACCTGCGCGAGACCGCCGACGCCTGGAACGACCGGATCGAGCGCTGGCTCTGGGTCGAGGGCACCGACCTGGCGCGGCAGGTGGGCGTCCCCGGGTACTACGTCCGGATCAGCCCGGCGGACGTCGAGGAGGGGGACGACGCCGTCGTCGTCAAGAACCGCCGGCCCGGCGAGTCGCGGGGCCGCTCGGAGGCCATCGTCAGCGCCGACGCGCTGGCCCTGGTCCGCTTCGGCCTGCGGGCCGCCGGCGATCCCCGGATCGAGGCCACCGTCCGCGCCGTCGACGCGCTGCTGCGGGTGGAGACGCCGGCGGGTCCGGCCTGGCACCGCTACAACGGCGACGGGTACGGCGAGCACCGCGACGGCCGCCCCTTCGACGGGACCGGCACCGGTCGGGCCTGGCCGCTGCTCACCGGGGAGCGCGCCCACCACGCCCTGGCCCGGGGCGACCGGGCCGAGGCGGAGCAGCTCCTGGCGGCGCTGGAGGCCTTCGCCGGCGAAGGCGGGCTGCTCCCCGAGCAGGTGTGGGACGCGGCCGACCTCCCCGAGCGCGAGCTCTTCCGCGGCCGGCCGGCGGGGTCGGCGATGCCGCTGGTCTGGGCCCACGCCGAGCACCTCAAGCTGCTGCGCTCGCTCGCCGACGGCCGGGTCTTCGACACGCCGCCCCAGGCGCTGGAGCGCTACGCCCGGCGGGGCACGCGCTCGAGCCTGGTGGCCTGGCGCTTCAACCACGAGATCCGGGAGCTGCCCCAGGGCCGGACCCTGCGGCTGGAGGCGCTCGCCCCGGCCCGCGTCCGCTGGAGCGCCGACGGCTGGAGGACGGTCCGGGACGCGCCGACGCGCGACGGCGGGCTCGGCGTGCACCTCGTCGACCTCCCCACCGAGGCCCTGCCTCGCGGCGCGGAGGTGCGCTTCACCTTCTACTGGCCGGAGGCGGAGCGGTGGGAGGGGGCCGACTTCTCGGTGAAGATCCCGTAGGCGTCGTGCCCGAAGTGGAAGACCTTCGCGACGCGGATCTCCAGGGTCCGCGCCCAAGGCAGCCCCCTGCGCAGCGCCATCGCCGCGGCCGTGCCGGCGAGGGGTCCGAGGAGGTAGACCCAGCCCTGGCCCAGCGCGCCGGCCACGGCTCCCGGGCCGAGGGTGCGCGCCGGGTTGGTGCTGGTCCCGGAGAGCGGGGCCTCGGCCCACACCATCGCCGCGTAGAGGAAGGGGAAGAGACCCGGGGTGAAGCGGCGCAGGCGCGGGTGGCCGAGGAAGAGGAAGAGCCCGGCGACGAGGCAGAAGGTGGTCGCCGCCTCGCCGAGCACGGCGGCCCAGGGGCCGGCCGGGCCGGGGAGGGTCGCGCCGTAGGCGACGCTCGCGCCGGTCGCCCCCCAGAGGAGGAGCGGGAGCGCGCCGAGGAGCCCGCCGGCGAGCTGGGCGAGCGCGTAGCCCGCGGCCACCCCGCCGGCGAGGCGGCCCTCCAGCCAGAAGGCGAGGGTGACCACCGGGTTCAGGTGGGCGCCGCTCACCTTGCCCACCGGGGAGAGGGCGAGCAGCGCGCCGATGCCGCCGAAGAGGAAGCCGGTGAGGGCGCGGCGCAGGCCGGCGTCCGGCAACAGCGCGGCCACCGGGCTCGCGGCGCCGAAGTCCAGGATCACCACGGAGCAACCGGCGGCGACGAGGAGGGCCGTGCCGGCGAGCTCCGCGGTCCACAGGGGCCAGGCCCGCACCGCCACATCATAACCGCCGGAGGGCGCGCCCGCCCGCGCGGCTACCTCGCCCGCCCGCGCCCTCGCGAGCCGCGGCCGCGACCGGCCTTCGCGCGGCGCGCCGCGGCGGGGCGCTTCCCCGGCTCGCCGGGGCGCGGCCGGTCGGCCAGGGGATCCTCCCCGGCCGACCAGGACGGCAGGATCCGGTCGGAGAGCTGGAAGTGCTCGCCGTCGTGCTCGGTGTAGATGACGTACACCGCCTCGCGGGCCACGCCCCAGGTCCGCGCGATCTCGTCGATGAAGGCCAGGGCCAGGCGCCGCTTCTGGTCCCTGGTCCGCCCCAGCCGGATGTCGGCGTTCACGAAGGCGGTGCGGCCGCCCGAGGCGGCGGCCCGGCCGAAGGCGAGGTCCTGGGGCCCGAAGCTGCGCACCGTGACCGCGATGTGGTCGGTGCCGGTGTCCATGATCCCCGCGAAGTGGCGGATCACGGCCGCCGCGAACCCGGACTTCTCCTCCGGCGTGGCGGCGAAGTTCATCTCGAACTGAAGGTGCGGCATCGGACACCTCGTGGGAAGGTGGGGCGCGGCGGACGGTCCACGTCCGGATCGCCCGGACCGGGGGGCGGTGTCAACGCCCGCGACCCGGGTGGGCCCGCGGCCCCGGTCGTCCCGCCGGGCGCGCGCCGGGAGGCCGGGCCCGCCTCAGGCCCGGCCGGGCCGGGTGAGGCGCGACGGGTCGAGGATGCGGCGGGCCTCGGCCGGGGAGAGGCCGCCCAGCTCCACCGCCAGCTCGACGACCGGGCGGCCGGTCTCCACCGAGGCCTTCACGATCCGGGCGGTGGCGGCGTAGCCGAGCCGCGGGGCCAGGGCGGTGGCGAGCGACACCGATCGCTCGGCGTAGTGGCGGGCCCGTTCCCGGACCGGCTCGAGGCCCCGGGCGCAGCGCTCGTCGAAGGCGCGCACGGCCCGCGCCAGGACGTCCAGGGCGTGGCACAGGTCGAAGGCCACCAGCGGCATCATCACGTTCAGCTCCAGCTGGCCGGCGGCGGTGGCGCTGGCGATGGCGGCGTCGAGGCCGACGAGCTGGTGGCCGACCATGGCCAGCATCTCGGCCATCGAGGGGTTCACCTTGCCCGGCATGATGGAGGACCCGGGCTGGACCGCGGGCAGCAGCAGCTCGCCCAGGCCGGTCCCGGGTCCCGAGCCGAGCAGCCGCACGTCGCCCCCGACGCGCAGCAGCTCCAGCGCCGCCGCCCGCAGCGCGCCGGAGAGCGCGGAGAAGGGAGCCAGGGACTGCATGGCGTAGAACGGGTTGGGCGCGCGCGACAGGCGCAGGCCGGTGAGCGCGCGCAGCTCGGCCACCACCGCGCCCGCGTAGCGCGGGTGGGCGTTCAGGCCGGTGCCCACCGCGGTGCCCCCGATGCCCAGCCGGGCGAGCTCGGGGAGGGCGGCCCGCACCCGGCCGGCGGCGGCGCGCAGGGCCGCGGCCCAGCCCGAGACCTCCTGGCCGAGCCGGATGGGCGTGGCGTCCATGAGGTGCGTCCGCCCCGACTTCACCACGCCCTCCCATGCCCGCGCCTTTCGCCCGAAGGTGCCGGCCAGGGCCTGGAGCGCGCCCGCCGCGGCCGGCGCGAGGGCCAGCGCCGCCAGCCGCATCGCCGTCGGGACCACGTCGTTGGTGGACTGCGACATGTTCACGTCGTCGTTGGGATCGACCAGCCCGCGGTCGCCGCGCCGCCCGCCGAGCAGCTCGCAGGCGCGGTTGGCCAGCACCTCGTTCACGTTCATGTGGTGCGAGGTGCCGGCCCCGGCCTGGTAGACGTCCACGACGAACTGGTCGCGCCAGCGGCCGCCGAGCGCCTCGCGGGCCGCCGCCTCGATGGCGCGCGCCTTGCGGCGCGGCAGGAGGCCGAGGCGGCCGTTGGCGCGCGCCGCGGCGATCTTCACGCGCAGGGTGGCGTCGACGAAGGCCGGGTGCGCGGTGAGGCCGGAGATGGGGAAGTTCGCCAGGGCGCGGGCGGTCTGCGCGCCGTACAGGGCGCGCGCCGGTACCGTGACCTCGCCCATCGTGTCCCGTTCCACCCGGACAAGCCGGCTCCGCTTCCTCGCCATGACGGCCTCCTTCCACGCCGCACGGCCCGTGCGGGTCGGCGCGCCCTCGGCAAACGCGCCGTGCCCTCCAAGCGGGGCGTCCCCGGGGCGCCAGCCGCCCGGTACTCTGGGCTTCGATGATCGAGGCCCTGGCCCCGCCGCAGGCGACGGTGATGGTAGTCGAGGACGACCTCGACCTGCGAGAGATGATCGAGATGCTGCTCACCGTCGAGGGGCTCCACCCGGTGGCGGCGCCCAACGGGCGGGAGGCGCTGCGCGCCCTGCACGGCGGCACGCCGCGCCCGGACGTCATCCTCCTCGACCTGATGATGCCCGAGATGAACGGCTGGCAGTTCCGCGAGGCGCAGCTCGCCGAGCCGGAGCTGGCGGCCATCCCGGTGATCGTGATGTCGGCGGTGACCGAGCGGGCCATCGACGGCGTGCCCTTCATCAAGAAGCCCTTCGACTCGGAGCAGCTCCTCGCCGCCATCCACCGGGCGGTCCCGACCGGCCGGGCCTGAGGGGAGGGCCCGCGCCCGTCAGGCGAGGTTGTGGAAGACCCGCTGGACGTCCTCGTCCTGCTCCAGGGCGTCGACCAGCTCCAGGACCTCGTGGGCCTGCGGCTCGGGCAGCTCCACCGGGTTCTGCGCCACGTACTCCGACTCGGCGGAGAGCACCGGGAGCTTGCGCGCCTCCAGGGCCGCCTGGAGCTGGCCGAAGTGGGCGAAGGCGCAGCGGACGACCACCTGCGGTTCCCCCTTCTCCCCCTTGCCCTCGCCCATCTCCTCGAGGCCGTGGTCGATGAGCTCCAGCTCCAGGGTGTCCAGGTCCAGCCCCTCGGGCGCCAGGCGGAAGACCCCCATCTTGTGGAACTGGAAGGCGACGCTGCCGGCGGTGCCCAGGTTGCCGCCGTGGTTCTTGAAGTGCATGCGGACGTTGGCCACGGTGCGCACCACGTTGTCGGTGGCGGTCTCCACCACCACCGCCACGCCGTGGGGGCCGTACCCCTCGTAGAGCACCACCTCGTAGGCCTGCTGGTCCTGGCCGGAGGCGCGCTTGATGGCGGCCTCGACCTTGTCCTTCGGCATGTTGGCGCCGCGCGCGTTCTGCAGGGCGCGCCGCAGCGCCGGGTTGTTGTCCGGGTTCGGCCCACCGCCCTTCACCGCGATGGCGATGTCCTTGCTGATCCGGGTGAAGACCTTCGCCATCCGGTTCCAGCGGGCGAACATCGTCGCCTTGCGGGTCTCGAAGATGCGTCCCATGGCTCCCCTTCGCCCCGGGGACGGGCCGACGGACCCGTGCACCCCGGAGTGGGGCGGATACCGCACCGCCCCACGCATGGCAAGCGCCGATGCGCGCCCGGGGCCGGGGCGGCGCGGCCCGGCGGGCGGCGGCGGGGCGGCGGCGGCGGGATGGCGGGGGGAGGGCGGAGCCGGTAGGCTGGCGCCGTCGCCGTGCCCGCGCTCCTCCTCGCCGCCCTGGTCCTCTCGGCCGCCCCGCCGGCGCTCCCCTTCGCCCCGGAGGAGCGCATGGACTTCAACGTCTCCTACCTGGGGCTCAAGGTGGGGACGGCGCGCATCGCGGTGGGGCAGCCGATCGACAGCCTCCTCCCGGTCTTCCTGCAGGCGCGCACCGGCGGGATCGCCTCCATCGCCGACGTCCGCGAGGCCCTGGTGTCGAACCTGGACACCGCCACCCTGCTGCCGCGCCTGGCCACGCTGGACGCGGTGGAGCCGGGCTACCGCCACAGCGATCGCACCCACTTCGACCGGGAGGCCGGGAAGGCCACCTTCACCTCCCGCGGCAAGTCGGAGAGCACCGAGGTGGTGGACGTCCCGCCGGGGACGCTCGACTTCGTGGCCCTGGTGTTCCGGCTGCGGACCCTGCCGCTGCCCGACGGCGCCCGCAACGAGTTCCCGGTGCTGGCGGGCAGCAAGGTGAGCCAGGTCGTGACCGTGGTCGAGGGGCGCGAGAGGGTCGAGACCGGGGCCGGGACCTTCCAGGCGGTGCGGGTGCGGATTCCCACCGGCTTCACCGGGAAGTTCAGCGAGCGGAACCCGACCTACCTCTGGTTCAGCGACGATGCCCGGCGCATCGTGGTCCGCATCGGCACCGACTTCGTCATCGGCCGCGCCGTCGCCACGCTGGTCTCGTACGAGCCCGGCCGGCTCCCGGCGGACGGCGCCGGGCCGGCGGGACGCTGAGCCCCCGCGGGCCCGCCCCGCTCAGGCCTCCGCGTCCAGCGCCGCCCGCATCCCCTCGGCGGCCAGCCGCAGCGCCTCCGGGCCGTTCTCCAGCCGGAAGGGACCGCACCGCGGGAGGCCCTGCAGCGCCACCGCCCGGAGCCCGGGCCGCTCGGGGACGCGCAGCGCCGGGCTGCCGCGCCGCCGCCAGGGGGAGCGGGAGGTGAGGTGGTGGTAGAGCACCCGCTCGCCGGGGGCGGCGCCGGCCAGGCCGTGGCGGTCGGCGACGCCGCCGTCGGAGTAGAGCCTGCCGCCGATGCGCACCGGCTGGAAGAGGATGGGCGCGGCGCAGGAGGCGTGCACGGCCGGCGCGAGCGGGCCGCTCCGGAGGACCGCGGTGCGGCGCGTCCCGACCTCGAAGGCGGAGAGGGCCAGCGGGACCGGGCACTCCTCGAAGGTGCGCGCCGGCAGCGCCGCCTCGAGCCGGGCCCGGAACCGGGCGCCGCGCAGCAGGCCCAGGCCCGGGGCCGGGTCCCAGAAGTCGGCGCGGCGCAGGGCGCGCAGCTCCGCGGAGATGCGGCCGGCGGGGAGGCCCGCCGCCCAGAGGGCGCCCACCAGGGCGCCGGCGCTGGAGCCGCAGAGCCGCGCCGGGCGCAGCCCCTCCTCCTCCAGCACCGCGACCACGCCGGCGTGGGCGAAGAAGCCGAAGAAGCCCGACGACAGCGCCAGGGTGAAGGGGGCCTCGGCCAGCCAGTCGCGGAGCGTGGGCACGGTCGCGCCGGAGGGCCGCCTCAGGAGAACATCTCCCCCACGTAGGCGTCGAGGGCGGCGCCGAAGTCGGGCTCCAGGCCGCGCCGGTAGACCAGGCTGCCGCCGATCTCCGCCGCCAGGATGGCGGAGCGGTACTTGGGCGGGAGCCGGTCGACGCGTCCCTGCATCGCCGGGTCCTCGCGGATCATCCGCGGCAGGTGGGCGAGCAGCGCGCGCCGGTAGGCCGGCCGCGCCGCCAGCTCGGGCCGGGACTGGAAGAAGGCGAAGAGCCGGGCCTTGTGGGCGTTGATCTCCACGCTCACCGCGTCGCTGATCTCGGTGTAGCTGCGCCGGCCCCCCTCCTCCCGGTGGCGCCGGACGATGAGGCTGGCCTCGTCCTCGGCCCGCTGCTCCAGGATCTCCAGCACGTCGTGGACGTACCGCTCCTTGTGGGCCAGGAACTCGGCGGGATCGAAGAGCAGGTTGCCGATGATCTCGTAGGAGGAGGAGATCACGCCGCACTTGTTGGCCGAGGCGTCGCGGAGCAGCAGCACCCCGGCCGCCTGCAGGGCCTGGCGGGCCTCGGGGGTGATGAAGGAGTTGGCCCCCTCGACGACGACGCCGGCCGAGGGCTTGCCGTCCGGCCCCAGGAAGCGCCGCCAGTTGCCCTTGTCGATGGTCTCGGGCCGGCCGCCGGCGGGGATGAAGAGGTCGGCGGTGACGGTGAAGAGCAGCGCGTCGAACTCGTTGTAGAAGTCGTCGAGGGTGATCCAGTCCTCGCGCGGGCCGGAGGCGGTCATCTCCACCCGCCGGTACAACTCGCGCAGCCCCTCGGTGCGGCGGGCGTTCCGGAAGAGCGCCAGGCCGCCGGGCGAGAGCCGGGAGACGTCGAAGCGGTCGGCGTCGGCCTTGAGGACGACGGCGGCGAGCGCCTCGCGGTCCAGGCCGGCGGGGTCGAGCAGGGCGGCGGTGCCGTCCACGATCAGCCGGATCCGCGCCCCGGGGCAGCGGTCGAGCAGCAGCCGCATGGCGTTGCCGGCCACGTCGCCGTTGGGGCCGCCGGTGAACTTCACCGTGAAGGGGTCGCGCAGCGTGTCGATCCCCCGCTCCCGCATGGCGATGCGGGCGAAGGTGATGACCCCCAGCGAGGTGACGCCGAACTCCTTGTGGTTGATGCCCACCCGCTTGCTGGACATGATGCCGGTGCCCAGCAGGTAGCCGCGCCTCACCGAGAGCTCGGCGATGGCCTCGATCATCTCGTCGTGCATGTTCTCGTCGGGGCCGAGCTCGATGGGCTCGTCCTCGCCGTAGTAGTCCACCACCCGGGGGTCGCGCGCCTTCCCCCGCTCGGTGACGAAGATGTCCAGGAAGGCGTTGGCGAAGTCGCGCTGCACCTTGTGGATGCGCTGGGTCGCCTGCTCGGGCGTGTCCACGGTGGGGGCCCGGATCACCGCCACCAGCTTGGAGCCGCCCTCGTAGATGTCCTTGTTCTTGAGATTCTGGGTGTGGGCCAGCACGTAGCACTCCCGGAAGAGCCGGTTGGCCACGGTGACGTAGTCGTCGCGGGTCCGGGTGAAGAGGGTGCGCCAGCCGCCGCGGGCGATGTCGGCGAAGCCGATGTGGTAGCCGAGGCCATGGCGCCCGTAGAAGAAGGTGACGCGGAAGGGGCGCTCGGGCGGCAGGTCGGCGGTGAACTCGGCCCCCAGGTCGGCCAGGTAGGCGGGGTCGAGCCGGAAGGCGAGGGCGGTCTTCTCCGGGACGAAGAAGTTGGACTTCAGGGTGCGCCGGACGAGGATCAGGGCGATGCGGAAGACGGAGCGCCGGAACTCGTCCAGCAGCCGGTGGCCGGTGTTGTAGCTCTCGACCTCGTGCTCCATCCGCGGCAGCTCGGCGGCGTAGCGGGCCTCCCGGTCGGGCAGCTCCGGGTCGAAGCGGGCCTCGAAGAGCCGCACCAGCCGCAGGGCGATGTCGGGGTGCGAGTGGAAGGCCCGCACCACGTCCTCCAGCGTGTACTTGTGCGGCTGGTTGTGGGCGCTGCTGGTGTGGCAGAAGCCGATGAAGGCGTTGACCAGCGAGGCCTCCTCGCCGGTCATCACCCCGGTGAGCACGAAGTCGGCGTAGGCCGGCGACTCGGTCGCGAGGATCTGGGTGTTGTAGAGCTGCCGCCGCAGGCGGCGGAACGCCTCCGAGCCGGGCTCCAGGGTCTTGCCGGCCCGGTGCTGGACGTCGAAGCTCCCCAGGAAGCAGGGACGGCTCCCGGTGGCCACGGTGAGCGTCCGGGCGCCGCGCACGCCGATGTTCAGGCCGTGGAAGACCTCCATCACCTGGGTGAGGTGGTCGCGCTGCGGCGGGTTCTCGACGGCGAAGAGGATCTCCACCTGCCCCGGCACCGATCCATCGGCCGGGTCCGCCACCCCCAGGAAGAAGCCCCCGTGGGTCCGCGCCTGGTGGAGCAGCCAGAGCATCTGCGCCACGCGGCGCGCCGGGGAGAGCTGCACGAAGCGCTTGTTGTTGATCCAGACGACGCGGAGCAGCTCCTCCACGCCGGCGGCCTGCAGCCCGCGGTTGTGCTGGGCCGCGGCGGCGAGCACGTCGCGCCGGATCCCCTCGGGGATGGCCGGGGAGCCGGCCTGGGCCACCAGGGCGTCGCTGATCCGGTCGAACTCGTAGCGCTGCAGCTCCAGGATGCGGCCCACGCCCGGGACCTCGCCGCGGGAGTGGATGATCTCCGCGCAGGAGATCTCCCGGTCGGAGAGGTGGCGCAGGGTCTCGAAGATCGACCCGGGGACGTCGAGCCGCGCCAGGATCAGCTCCTTCTCCCGGTCGGCCAGGACCAGCTGCCGGTCGCGCGAGAGCCGCTGCATCCCGGTGGCCAGCGCCGCCAGGGCCTCGGGGTCCTGGCGCAGGGTGCCCGAGAAGAGGCCGGGGACGCTCTCCTCCAGCCAGCGGAGGTTGGCGTCCACCGACCGGAGATAGGCGTGGATGTCCTGCGGCATGGGGGTCCCCCTCAGCGCTCCGCCTGGTGAGGGTATTCGAACCCGGTCGGGGGCGCGAAGTTCTCCTTGATGGACCGCGGCGACACCCAGCGGATCAGGTTCCACATCGAGCCGGCCTTGTCGTTGGTCCCCGAGGCCCGGGCGCCGCCGAAGGGCTGCTGCCCGACCACCGCCCCGGTGGGCTTGTCGTTGACGTAGAAGTTGCCGGCGGCGTCGGCCAGCGCCCGGGTCATCTTCTCGACCGCCAGGCGATCCCGGGCGAAGACGGCGCCGGTGAGGCCGTAGGGCGAGGTGCCGTCGCAGAGGGCCAGCGCCTCGTCCAGCCGGGCGTCGGGGTAGACGAACACCGTCAGCACCGGGCCGAAGATCTCCTCCTCCATGAGCCGGTGGTGCGGGTCGGTCACCTGGACCACGGTGGGCTCGACGAACCAGCCGGTGGAGCCGTCGCTGCCGCCGCCGGCCAGGACCCGGGCCGTGGGCGAGCCCTTGGCCAGCTCCAGGTAGCCGCGGATGCTCTCGAAGGCCCCCTGGTCGATGACCGCGCCCAGGAAGACGCGGAAGTCCTCGGCCGGGTCGCCCATGCGGAGCGCGGCCACCTGGGCGAGCAGCCGCTCGCGGACGGCCGGCCAGAGGCTCTCCGGGACGTAGGCGCGCGAGGCCGCCGAGCACTTCTGCCCCTGGTTCTCGAAGGCGCCGCGGGTGAGCGCGGTCGCCAGGGCGTCGGGGTCGGCCGAGGCGTGCGCGAAGACGAAGTCCTTGCCGCCGGTCTCGCCGACGATGCGGGGGTAGGTGCGGTAGCGGGGCAGGTTCCCGGCGATGGTCCGCCACATGCCCTGGAAGGTGGCGGTGCCGCCGGTGAAGTGGAGCCCGGCCAGCTCCGGGCTCTCCAGCGCCGGGTCGCCGACGGCGCGGCCCGGGCCGGGGAGGAAGTTGATGACGCCCGGCGGGAGGCCGGCCTCGTGGAGGAGCCGGAGGACCCACCAGGCGGAGTAGACGGCGCTGGAGGCCGGCTTCCAGAGCACGGTGTTGCCCATCAGCGCCGGCGCGGTCGGGAGGTTGGCGGCGATGGAGGTGAAGTTGAAGGGGGTGACGGCGAGGACGAAGCCCTCCAGCGGCCGGTACTCGCTCCGGTTCCACACGCCCGGCGACGAGAGCGGCTGCTCCGCCAGGATGCGCTCGCCCCAGGCGGCGTTGAACCGCCAGAAGTCGACGACCTCGCAGGCGGCGTCGATCTCGGCCTGGTACGGGGTCTTGGACTGGGCCAGCATGGTGGCGCCGTTCAGGGTGGGGCGCCAGCCGGCGGCGAGCAGGTCGGCGGCCTTGAGGAAGACCGCGGCCCGCTCGTGGTAGGGCAGGGCGGCCCAGCCTCGCCGCGCCTCGCGGGCCGCCGCGACCGCGGCCCGGACCTCCTCGGCGCCGGCCTGGTGCCACCGCGCCAGCCGGAGCGCGTGGCGGTGCGGCGCGCGCGCCTCGGCGAGCCGGCCGGTGCGCACCTCGCGGCCGCCGATGACCAGCGGGATCTCCAGCTCCCCGGCCGAGAGCTCGGCGATGCGCGCCTTCAGCGCGGCGCGCTCCGGGGAGCCGGGGGCGTGGGCCAGCACCGGCTCGTTGCGGGGCGGGGGGACGCGGTGGCTGCCGTTCGACATGGCGGTGGCTCCCTCGGCGTCAGCCGATGATGAAGTCCTCGCGGCGGACCTCGCCGCGCTCGAAGCGACGGATGGTGAAGCGCTCGAAGATCTCGTCGGGCGGGCCGCCCGTCATCCAGGCGGCCATGGCCTCGGTGACCGCCGGCGCCATCATGAAGCCGTGGCCCACGAAGCCGGAGAGCTGCAGGAAGTTCTCCAGGCCGGCGGCGCCGAGGATGGGGTTGTTGTCGGGGGTGACGTCGTAGCAGCCGGCCCACTGGCGGACGACCTTCAGCCCGGCGGCCACCGGCACGCAGGCGGCGAGGGCGCGGGAGAAGCGGGCCAGGAAGCGCAGGGTGGAGCCGGACTCCAGCCCCTCCGGCTCCTCGGGGTCGCCCATCCCGCCGACGATCTCGCCGCGCAGGCTCTGGGAGAAGTAAAGGCCGGAATCCAGGTCCGACACCAGCGGCCCGAGCCAGGGCTTGAGCGGCTCGGTCACCAGGATCTCGTGGCGCACCGGCCGGTTGGGGAGCCGCACGCCCGCCAGCGCCGCCACCTCGCGGCTCCAGGCGCCGCCGGCGTTCACCACCGTGTCGCAGGCGATGCGGCCGCGATCGGTGACCACCGCGGAGATGCGGCGGCCGGAGATCTCGAAGCCGGTGACGCGGGTGAAGGGGTGGACGGCGGCGCCCAGCGCCCGGGCCCGCTCCGCGTAGCCCCAGAGGAAGGGCCAGGGGAAGACCACGGCGTCGTCGGGGTTCCAGGAGGCGGCGAGCACCCGGGCGGTGTCCAGCTCGGGGACCACCTCCGCCGCCTCGGCGGGGGAGAGGACGCGGGTGCGCATCCCCATCTCGCCCTGCAGCCGGGCGTTCCGCTCGATACGCTCGCGCTGCGCCGCGGTGCGGGCCAGGAACAGGTAGCCGCCGCGGCGGAACCAGACGTTGATCCCCATCTCGGCGGCGAAGCGGGCGCACAGCTCCAGCGAGCGGCGCGCCAGCCGGATCATCGTCGGCGTGCTCCACTGCGCCCGGACCCCGCCGCCGTTGCGCCCCGAGGCGCCGGAGGTGAGGTAGCCGCGCTCCAGCACCACCACGTCGGTCTCGCCGCGCTGGCAGAGCTGCCAGGCGAGCCCCAGCCCCATGATGCCGCCGCCGACGACGACCACCCGCGCCCGGGCCGGGAGCGGCGCCGGCGCCGGGGGCGGCGCGCCCGGGCCGGGCTCCGGCGGGACGGCGGCGTCGAGCCGGAGCGGCGCCGGATCGACGGAGGCCCAGGCGCCGACCGGGGTGGGCTGGAGCGGCGGGCGCACCGTGAAGGGCGCCGCCTCGGCGGGGGTGGCGCCGAGCCGGAGCAGCTCCCGGGCGACGAGCCCGAGGCAGCTCTTGCCCTGGCAGGGGCCGGTGCCGAGGCCGGTGTAGCGCTTCACCGACTCGACGTCGCGGTGGCCGAGGGCGAAGGCGCGGCGCACGTCCTCGACGGTCACGTCCTCGCAGGCGCAGAGGATGGTCTTGGCCACGTCAGGCCTCCCCCGCGCGGCGGCCGGCCTCGGCGGCCTCCGCGG
>JAKAEO010000262.1 GCA_021818285.1 Myxococcales bacterium | reverse complement strand
GGCCGCCGCCGGCGCCCGCGGCCCGGCCGCCACCGCCATCCTCCTCGACGCCTCCGCCTCGATGGGCTACCGGCTCGGCGGCGCCACCCTCTTCGAGCGGGCCCGCGAGGACGCGCTCGCCTCGCTCGCCTCGCTGGGGAACGACGAGCCGGCGACGGCGCTGGTCTGCGACGGCGGGACGCCCCGGGCCGCGCCGCCCGGCTTCGACCGGGCCGGGGTGCGCCGGCTGCTGGAGTCGGCGGCGCCGACCTTCCTGCACGCCGACCTCACCGCCTGCGCCGCCGCCGCGGTCCGGGCCCTCTCCGACTCGGCCTCGTCGCGGATGCTCGCCCAGCGGCTGGTGGTGGCCACCGACCTCACCGCCGCCGCCTGGCGGCTCGACGCGCCGCCGCCGCTGGTCCAGACCCCGTCCGGCGCGGTCCGGCCCGAGGTGGTGCTGCTCGACGCCGCCCGGGGCGCCGCCCTCCCCGACCTCGGCATCACCGACCTCGCCGTCGAGCCCGATCCGGCGATGGGGCCGCGCGGCTACCGGGTGACGGTGACGCTCGCCAACCGCGGCCCGCGGGCCGTCGCCGACGTCCCGGTGGTGCTGCGCACCGGCTTCGCCACCGGCGGGCCGGTGGCGGTGCGGGCCTTCGCCTCGGTGCCGCCCGGCGGCGTGATCCAGAAGCAGCTCGGCCTCTCCTTCCCGGCCGGGGGGCCGGCGGCGGTGCAGGTCTCGCTGCCCGAGGACGCGCTCGCCTACGACGACGCCCGCGCCGCCACCGTGGCGGTGCCGCGCGAGGTGCGGGCGCTGGTGGTGGACGGCGCCGCCAGCCCGGTGAAGTACCGGGACGAGGCCTTCTTCGTGGAGGCGGCGCTCTCCTCGCCGGCCTCCCCGGTGCGCCCCACGGTGGTGGACGCCGAGTCGCTCGGCGGCGTGAAGCTCGACGGCTACGACGTGGTGATGCTCCTCAACGTCCGCTCGCTGGGGGCCAAGGCGCGCGAGCTGCGCGACTTCGTGGAGCGGGGCGGGGGCCTGTTCGTGGCGCTGGGCGGGCAGGTGGACCCGGACCGCTACGGGGAGGAGCTGGGACCGCTCCTGCCGCGGGGGCTGCACCTGGTGAAGACGGCGGCGGAGAAGGGGACGCCCGGCGCCGCGGAGCGCGCCGCCCGCTTCGCCACCGTGGACTACGCCCACCCGGCGCTGTCGATCTTCGCCGGCGCCGCCGGCGAGGGGCTGGAGGGGGCCCGGACCTGGAAGTACATGCTGCTGAAGCCCGGCGACCCGAAGCGCGCCGACGCCGGCCACGTGCTCATGGCCTTCGACGACGGCGCGCCGGCGCTGGTCGAGGCCCGGCGCGGGCGCGGACGGGTGCTGCTCTTCACCTCGACGATGGACCGGGAGTGGTCCGACTGGGCCATCCGCACCAGCTTCCTGCCGGCGGTGCAGCGCTTCGCCGCGTGGCTGGCCGGCTCGCTGGAGGAGCGGCGCGACGCCCCGTCGCGGGTGGGCGCGCCGCGCGAGGTGAGGCCGGCCGAGGGCCAGCGGGTGGTGGCGCTGCTCGGCCCCGACGGGCGGGAGCGGCCGCTCGCCGCACCGGCCGCCGGCGGCCCGCCGGTGGCGGCGCCCGACCGGCCCGGCCTGTGGCAGGTGAAGGTGGAGGAGGGCGGCCGCGAGCGGCTCGACCCGGCGCTGGCCTTCGCGGTGCTGCCCGACCCGCGCGAGGCCGACACCACCCGGCTCGACCCCTCGGAGCTGACCGCCTGGTTCGGCGGCGCCACCCACGCGCGGCTGGCCGGCGGCGGCGCCCCCCGCGGCGAGCGCTCCCTGCCGCTCTGGTCCATCCTCCTGGCCGCCGCCGTGCTGCTCTTCCTCGCCGAGGGGGCGCTGATCGCATCGCCGGGGTGAACGGAGGCGGTCGGCAAGATTGAGACGGGCGCACCAAGCTGGCCCTCTCCCCCGCTCCGGCGGGGGGAGAGGGTGAGCGAGTCCCGTGGAATCGCTCGGGGGTGAGGGGGGCGGCTTCAGCGGGACACGCCGCTCGCCCTCCGCTCCTGGACCGCCTCCCAGATGACCTCGGCGACGTCCAGAGGCCGGGTCAGGATGTCGTGGTCGGAGAACCGCAAGACCCGCACGCCGGCCGCGCCGAGGTAGGCATCCCGCACGGCGTCGGTCGCCCGTCCGAGCTCCTCCCAGTGCCACGCCCCGTCCGCCTCGATCGCCAGCCCCAGCTCCACGCAATACAGGTCGAGGACGTAGGGCCCGAAGGGGTGCTGGCGACGGAACTTGGTGCCTGCCAGCCGCCGCCCCCGCAGCAGCGCCCAGAGTTGCGCCTCGGCGTCGGTCTGGCCGCGTCGAAGAGATCGCCGAAACTCGCGACGCTCCCTGGTCACACGAGAAGTGTAGCGAACGGGTGTGACCGCGGTTCAGCCCCTTCCCCGCTCGGTCGGATCCCTCGCGGCGAGGAGCGGCCCGAGCCGCTCCGCGAGCGCCAGGTGCGCCGGCGTCCGCAACGCCGCCCGCGCCAGCCGCGGGTCGGGCGGGGGCCCGGCCCAGGCGAGGAGCCGCGCCATCCGCGCGCGCGCCCGCGCCAGCCGCTCCCGCGGGATCCACTCCCGCTCCACCGCCCGGCGCAGCGCCTCCAGCGCCCGGTGCTGCACCTCGGCGCCGTGGCAGAGCAGGAAGCCGTCCACGCCGGCGTTCACCGCCTCGACCACGATCTCCTCGACCGGGTAGTGGGCCGCGAGCGCCTTCATCTCCAGGTCGTCGGCCAGCACCGGCCCGTCGAAGCCGCACTCCTCCCGCAGCAGCCGGAGCGCCGGCGCCGAGAGCGTCGCCGGGCGCGAGGTGTCGAGGGCCTCGAAGACCACGTGGGCGGTCATCACCGAGGCCACCCCGGCCCGGACCAGGGCGGTGAAGGGAGGCAGCTCCACCGCCCGCAGCCGCTCGACGCCGTGCGGGAGGCGCGGCAGCTCGAGGTGAGAGTCCTGGCTGGTGTCGCCGTGGCCGGGGAAGTGCTTGGCGCAGGCGGCGACGCCGGCCGACTGGAGGCCGCCGGCCAGCGCCGCGCCCAGCCGGGCGACCACCGCCGGATCGCGCGAGAAGGCCCGGTCGCCGATCACCGGGTTGGCGGGGTTGGTGTCCACGTCCACCACCGGCGCGTAGTCGAGGTCGATGCCCACCGCCCGCAGCTCGCGGCCGAGCAGCGCCCCCACCTGGCGCGCCAGCGCCTCGTCCCCGCGGTCGCCGAGCGCCCGCATGGGCGGAAGCTCGGTGAAGCCGTGGCGGGCCCGGAGCCGCGCCACCCGCCCGCCCTCCTGGTCCACCGAGAGCAGCAGCGGCCGGCCCGCTTCCCGCTTCAGGGTCGCGGAGAGCTCGGCGACCTGCTCCGCCGACTCGACGTTGCGGGAGAAGAGGATGACGCCGGCGGCGCCGCGGGCGAGCAGCTCGCGCAGCTCGGGAGTCGGCCTGGGGCCGTCGAAGGCCACGGTGAAGAGGCCGGCGCAGTCGGCGTCGAGCGTGGACACGGAGCCGATCCTAGACGACCGGGCGCCGTGGAGGCGAACTCCCCCTCACCCCCAATCGCTTCCGCGGTGCGCGCGAGCCCTCTCCCCCGCCGGAGCGGGGGCGAGGGCCAGCGAGGCCCGCACGTCTCGAGGTCCACGCTTGGAGCGGGGGCGAACTCCCCCCTCACCCCCAATCGCTTCCGCGGCGCGCGCGAGCCCTCTCCCCCGCCGGAGCGGGGGCGAGGGCCAGCGAGGCCCCCACGTCTCGAGGTCCACGCTTGGAGCGGGGGCGAACTCCCCCCTCACCCCCAATCGCTTCCGCGGTGCGCGCGAGCCCTCTCCCCCGCCGGAGCGGGGGCGAGGGCCAGCGAGGCCCGCACGTCTCGAGGTCCACGCTTGGAGCGGGGGCGAACT
>JAKAEO010000261.1 GCA_021818285.1 Myxococcales bacterium | reverse complement strand
CCGGCGCGCCCCGAGGCTCGGAGCCCGGCCCGCCCCGCGCTACCATGCGCCGGTGGACGCCCCGCAGCTCTACGCCCGGCTGTCGGAGCTGCTCGCCCGCACCGGGCCGGCGGCGCCGCTGCTCCTCTTCTTCGCCGCCTTCGTCGAGTACCTCTTCCCGCCCTTCCCGGGCGACGCCCTGGTGGTGCTGGGCGCCTGGTACGCCGCCCACGGCCAGCTCTCCTGGCCGGTGACCTTCGCCAGCGTCACCCTGGGGGCGGTGGCCGGGGCGGCCGCCGACTGGCGCATCGGCCGGTGGCTGGGCGCGCGCATCGACGCCCGGGCCGCCCGCGGCCGGCTCGACCGCGCCCGGGTGGAGCGCTTCGAGGCCGCCTACCGGCGCTGGGGGCCGCTCCTCCTCGTCGCCAACCGGTTCCTGCCCGGGGTTCGCGGCTTCTTCTTCCTGGCGGCGGGGGCGGCCGGGATCCCGCTCTGGGAGGTGCTGGTCTTCGGCGGGCTCTCGGCGGCCGCCTGGAACGGGCTCCTGCTCTTCGCCGGCGCCGGCGTGGCGCGGAACCTCGACGAGCTGGCGCGCCTCGCCGGGCGCTACACCACCTCGGCGGCGCTGGCGGTGGTCCTGGCCGCGGGCGTCGCGCTCGCCGTCTGGGCCTGGCGCCGGCGGCGGCGGGCGGGCCGCTAGCCGGAGGCGGATGCTCCCGGCGGGCCGCTACCCGGCCCGGGTGGCGAGGAAGCGGCAGAGCGCCGCCGCCTTGGGGAGGAGCGACGCGACCTCGATGCGCTCGTCGCGCGTGTGGTACGCCGCGCCGCGCGGGCCCAGGCCGTCGATCGAGGGGATGCCGATGGCGCTGGTGGTGCAGGCGTCCGACCCGCCGCCGGCCGGCGGCGCCTCCCCCGAGCCCAGGCCGCTCGCCGCCTGGCACTCGCCGTAGACCCGCGCCACCTCGGCGCTGGCCGCGGTCCGCGCCATGGGCAGGCGCCAGGAGGCCCGGAACAGCTCGATGCGGGTCCCCGCGAAGGCCGCCTCCTCGGCGGCGGCGGTGACCCGGCGGGAGAGCAGCTCGCCGTCGGCGGCGGTGGCGAAGCGCAGGTCCACCTCGCAGCGGGCCCGGGCCGGCACGGTGTTCCGGGTGGAGCCGCCCTCGAAGAGCCCGACGTTCACCGTCGTCCCCCGGTCCGGCTCGCTCAGGCCCTGGACCCGGTCCACGAAGCGGGCCAGCGCCCAGACGGCGTTGCGGCCGCGGGCCCAGTCGTTGCCGGCGTGGGCGGCGACGCCGCTGGCCTCGGCGTGGACCGCCGCCGAGCCCTTGCGGGCGGTGACGACGAGGTCCCCCTCGCGCCCCGACTCGAAGCAGAGCGCGCAGGCGGCGCCGGCGGCCCGGGCCCGGGTGAGCGGCTGCGACTCGGGCGAGCCCACCTCCTCGTCGGCGACCAGCAGCCCGCGCACCGCCACCCGGTCGAGCAGCCCGGCGCGGCGCGCCGCCGCGAGCCCGAAGAGCATCACCGCCAGGCCGCCCTTCATGTCGAAGACGCCCGGGCCGCGGGCCACCCGGCCGTCGCTCTCGAACCCGTCGAACTGGCCGGGCCGGAAGACGGTGTCGGTGTGGCCGAGGAGGAAGACCGGGCTCCCGGCCGCCGGGCCGGCGAAGGCCAGGTGGTCGCCGTACCGCTCGCTGGGCACGCGCTCCGGCGCCAGCCCGAGCCCGTCGAGCTCGGCGGCGAGCCGGTCCACCACCGCGTTCACGCCCGGCCGGTTCTCGGTGAAGGAGTTCTGGCGCACCAGGGCGGCGAGCAGCTCCTCCAGGGCCGGGCCCTGGGCGCCGAGCCAGGCGAGCGCGGCCTCGAGGCTCACGGGAGCTCCCGGGCGCGCGGGGTGCGGGCGTCCCCGAGGGCGCGGGCGGTGGAGCCGGGCATGTCGAGGGCGCTGCGGCGGGGCCGCGAGGCGCGATCCATGGGTACCTCCGTGACCCGGGATGGAAGCACGATCGGCGCGGCGCCGCCAGCGCTCCGATCCCGCTCCGGCGCCGGGGATCGCCGGCCGCCGCCCCTCCGGCGGCCCCTCCCACCGGGGGGATGCGACGGCGCCGCCCGGGCGCGGCGCCGCCCGCCGGGTTACACAGGGGGGAAACCCCGGGGGGAGCCCGCCATGGTGAAGAAGCTGCTGCTGGTCCTCGCCGCCGCCGTCGTGCTGCTGGGCGCCGTCATCGCCACCCGGCCGCCGGGCTACCGCGTCGTGCGCTCCGCGCTGGTGGCCGCGCCCGCCGAGGTGGTCTACGCCCAGGTCGCCGACTTCCACCGCTGGGACGCCTGGTCGCCCTGGGCCAGGCTCGACCCGGACATGAAGACCGCCTTCGAGGGGCCGGCCTCGGGCCTGGGGGCGGTCTACCGCTGGACCGGGAACCAGAAGGTCGGCGAGGGGCTCATGACCGTCACCGCGGCCACGCCCCCGCGCGACCTCACCATCCGGCTCCAGTTCGTCAAGCCCTGGGAGCAGACCTCCACCACCGCCTTCACCTTCGTCCCCGAGGGCGGAGCCACCCGCGTCACCTGGTCGATGAGCGGGAGCTTCGACCTGCTGGGCCGGGCCATGACCCTCTTCATGGACATGGACCGGCAGGTGGGGCCCGACTTCGAGAAGGGGCTCGCGGCGCTGAAGAAGGTCGCCGAGGCGCGGGCCCCGCCGGCGCCTGCGCCCGCCGCGCCGGCTCCCGCGCCGGCGCGGTGACTACCCGGCCGCCGGCTCCTGCTGCGTGAGGCAGTGGAGCGTGCCCAGCCCCCACACCAGGTCGAGGGCGTGGATGCCCACCACCGGGCGGTCGGGGAGGAGGCCGGCGAGGATCCCGAGCGCCAGCCGGTCGTGCGGGTCGTCGAAGGTGGGGACCAGCGTGGCGGCGTTGCAGACGTAGAAGTTGGCGTAGCTCGCCGGCAGCCGCCGCCCGGCGTGGGCCACCGGCCCGGGCACCGGCAGCTCGACCACCTCGGGCCGCGAGCCGTCCTCGAGCCGCGCCGAGGCGAGCCGCTCGCGGTTCTCCTCCAGCGCCCGGTAGTCGGGGTGCCGGGGGTCGGCCGTCCGGCACAGGGCGATGGTGCGGGGGCCGGTGAAGCGCGCCAGGTCGTCCACGTGGCCGTGGGTGTCGTCGCCGGAGATGCCGCTCCCCAGCCAGATGACGTTCCCGGCGCCGAGCACCTCGGCGAAGACGGCGCGGTAGTCCTCCTTGCCGAAGCCGGGATTGCGCACCTGCACCCGGGGGTCGAGCAGGCACTCCTCGGTGGCGAGGATCGACCCGCGCCCGTTCACGTCCACGGCGCCCCCCTCCAGCACCACCGGCCGCCCGCGGCGGAGGACCGGCCGCAGCGGGAGGCCCAGCGCCCGGGCCGCCCGCTCCGCGACCCGCGCGTCGCGCCTGAAGTCGGGGTAGCGGGCCCAGGCGTTGAAGCGGAAGCCGGCCACCGCCCGCCGGCCGCCGCCGGAGAGGACGATGGGGCCGGAGTCGCGGTTCCAGCCGCGGTCGGTGGGGATGCGGAGGAACTCGACCGGCGAGAGCTCCACGCCGGAGCGCCGGAGCAGCCGCCGGGCCCGGGCCTCGTGGGCGGGGCCGTTCACCAGCACCCGGACCCGCTCGCCGCGCGACACCCGCCGGACGATCTCGGCGTAGACGAAGGGGATGGCGGCGAAGCGGCCCGGCCAGTCGCCGGTGGCGTGGGGCCAGGTGAGCCAGGTGGCCTGGTGCGGCTCCCACTCGGCCGGCATCCTCGGCCAGCCGCCCGGCCCCCTCGCGCCGCGCGCCCGGCCCGCCGTCCCGCCCTCCGGCCGCCCGCCGCCGCGCCGGCGGCTCACGGCGCCTCGTCGAGGAAGCGCCGGTCCAGGCCGCCGTAGGCGTCGACGCGGCGGTCGCGCAGGAAGGGCCAGCCGCGGCGGACCTCC
>JAKAEO010000260.1 GCA_021818285.1 Myxococcales bacterium | reverse complement strand
GGCGGCGGCCGCGCCCCGCGGGTCGGACGGGAGCAGCGCCCGGGACTCGGCCAGCAGCGCGTCGGCGCCCCCGCCGGCCGCGACCGCCTGGCGCGCCGCCCCCAGGGCCTCGGCGGCGTTGCGCTCGCCGGGGGCGAGCAGCAGCAGCCGCGCCCAGCCGGCCAGCAGCTCGGGGCTCGCGGGGTGGAGCGGCAGGGCCCAGCTCGCCAGCCGGTGGGCCTCGCGCAGCTCGTCGCCGTCCGGCAGCTCCCCCGAGGTGGCGGCGAAGGCGGTGAGCCAGCCCCCCAGGGCCGCCGGGCTGGAGGGGTCGAGGGCCAGCGCCTCCATGTACTGGCGCAGCGCCTCGGCGTCGCGGGCCGGCAGGTCGGCCCGGAGCGCGGCCCGGCCGGCGGCGAGCCGCTCGTCGGCGGTGCCGGAGGGGACCAGCCCGGCGGCCCGCCAGGCGGCGGCCCGGAGCTCCGGCGGCGTCGGCGGGCGCGGCGCCGGCAGCCGCTCCACGCGGAACCAGGCCACCGCGCCCACGGCGGCGAGCGCCGCCACCACGGCGGCCAGGCCGGCGGCGAGCAGGGCGCGTCCGGCGCGGCTCGGCATGCGGGCGCTCAGTGCCGGAAGTGGCGCATGCCGGTGGCCACCATGGCGAGGCCGGCGGCGTCGGCGGCGGCCACCACCTCGGCGTCGCGCATCGACCCGCCGGGCTGGATGATGGCGGTGGCGCCGGCCTTGATGATCTCCTCGACCCCGTCCTTGAAGGGGAAGAAGGCGTCGGAGGCCACCGACGAGCCCTTCACCGGGAGCGCGGCCTTGAGCACGGCGATCTTCACCGACTCCACGCGGCTGGTCTGGCCGCCGCCGATGGCGGTGGTGACGTCGTCCCGGGCGAAGACGATGGCATTGGACTTCACGTGCTTCACGACCTTCCAGGCGAAGAGCAGGTCCTTCCACTCCTGCTCGGTCGGGGAGCGGCGGGTCATCACCCGGCACTCCTCGCGGCGGACCTGTCCCAGGTCGCGGTCCATCACCAGCAGCCCGCCCACCAGCGAGCGGAGCTCGCGGGCCTCCTCCGGCCGGCGGCGCCAGCGCTCGCGCGGCTCGCCGAGGCGGGGGGCCTCCAGCAGCCGGACGTTCTTCTTGGCGGCCAGGGCCTCGCGCGCCCCGGGCGCGTAGGACGGGGCGATGACGCACTCCAGGAACAGGTCGGTGAGCTCCTTCGCGGCCGCCGCGTCCACCGGCCGGTTCAGCGCCACGATCCCCCCGAAGGCCGAGACCGGGTCGCAGGCCCGGGCAAGGGCGAAGGCCTCGCCCGGGGTCGCCCCGCGGGCGACGCCGCACGGCGTGTTGTGCTTGACGACCACGCAGGCGAGGTCGTCGAACTCCTTCACCGCCGCCAGCGCCGCCTCCAGGTCGAGCAGGTTGTTGTAGCTGAGCTCCTTGCCCTGCAGGACCCGGGCGAAGGCCACGGTCGGCTCCTCGGGCTCCCGGGCGGCCCGGTAGAAGGCGCCGGCCTGGTGCGGGTTCTCGCCGTAGCGCAGGTCCTGGACCTTGGCGTAGACCGCCCCCAGGGCGTCGGGGAAGCGCTGCGGCGCCGCCCCCGGCGACTCGCGCGCGGTGAGGTACTCGGCGATGGCGGCGTCGTAGGCGGCGGTGTGGGCGAAGGCCTTGCGCATGAGGTGGTGGCGGGTGGCCTCGGAGAGCGCGCCCGCGGCCTCCAGCTCGCCGGCGACCCGGTCGTAGTCGGCCGGGTCCACCACCACGCCCACGTGGGCGGCGTTCTTGGCCGCGGCGCGGACCATCGAGGGGCCGCCGATGTCGATCTCCTCGACGCACCCGGCGAAGGGCTTCCCGGCCGCCACCGCCTCGCGGAACGGGTAGAGGTTCACCACCACCAGGTCGATGGGAGGGATGTCGCGCGCCCGGACGTCGGCCTCGTCCTCGGCGAGCCCCCGGCGGTAGAGGATGCCCCCGTGGATGCGCGGGTGCAGCGTCTTCACGCGCCCGGCCAGGATCTCCGGCGCCCCGGTGTAGTCGCCGACCGGGACGACCTTCAGGCCGGCCTCGGCCAGGGCGCGCTGGGTGCCCCCGGTGGAGAGCAGCTCGACGCCGAGGGCGGCCAGCCGCCGGGCGAAGGGGACGAGCCCGGCCTTGTCGGAGACCGAGAGGACGGCGCGGCGAACCATGCGGGGCACCTCCGGGAGGGAGCCCCTTAGTAGCTTCCGCCGCCGGGAAGTTCAAGGACCGAGGGCGCGGGCGGCGGAGGGGCCGCCCGGCGCGGCGCCCCCCCGGGCGTCCCTACCGCTCGAGCTGCGGCGGCACGCCCGGCTCCGCGTCGGCGATGGCGCGGAGCTTGAGCAGGCCCCGGGTCTCGACCTGGCGGATCCGCTCGCGGGTGAGGTTCATGATGCTCCCCACCTCCTCGAGCGTGATGCCGCCGCGGTCGGCGACGTCCAGGGCGCAGGTCTCCTCCATCTCCCAGATCTCCTTGTCCGGGAAGTTCAGCTTGATGGAGCCCGTCTCCGGGTTCACGTCCAGGTAGAGGTGGTGCTTGCAGGAGACGAACATGCAGGGGCGCGCGGCGCCGGCGCACTCGGCGCGGCTCCGCGGGCGGGTCGCCTCCACCTCGGCGATGATCTGCTGGATCTCGGGATCGACGATCCCCAGGGCCCGCTGGCGGCGCAGGTCCCGCGCGATCTCCTTGCGCGACATGGTCCGGGAGCGGCGCCTCCCGTGCTGCCCGTCCGCCTCGGCCTCGCCCCCCGCCTCGGGTGCCGCGCCGGACCGCTCGCTGCGCTTGGCTTCGCTCATCCCCGACCCTCCGTCCCGGGGGCGCCCGCGGCGCCCCGTCCACCGACCCGGACCGGCGCCGCTACGCGCCTGCCCCCGCGCCCGGTGCGCCGGCCTCGGACCGGCCCACCCGCGCCACCCGTCCACCCACCCACTCGATGCGCCTCAGCGCCGCCCGCAGCTCGCGCTGCGCCCGGCCCAGCTGCCGCTCCACCTCGCGCCGCTCCGGGTGCTCCCGGGCGCGGCGCTCCAGCTCCGCCACCAGGGCGGCGAGCCCGGCCTCGACGTCGTCGAGCCGGCCCTTCATGGTCACGAAGCTCTCGCGGATCTGCTCGAGGGTGAGCCCCTCGGCCATCATCCGCTTGATGAGGTCGATCCGGCGCACCACCGCCACCGGGTAGATGCCGGTCGAGCCGGTGTGCTTGCCCTTGCGCCCGACGCGGCGGCTGCGGGGCAGCAGCCCGGCCTGCACGTACTTGCGGAAGGTGGCCTCGGAGAGCCGGGCCCCCTTGGCCTCGAAGAGCCTCACCACCTCGCGGCTGGTGATCCCGCGCGCCTGCTCCCGCTCGACGCGGGCGATCTCGGGTGGCGCCAGGAGGTAGCTCATCGGGTCGTTATTTTCGGTGTATTGCTTTCAGCATCCGCCACTGAAAAGTTGACATGCAGAATACGGAATTGAGTGGAATAGGTCAACCGCCGCGTGGCGGGGTCGCTCGATCAGGGGACGGCCGCTACCGGGAGAGCCGGGGCAGCCAGGTGCGCCGCTCGCCGGCGCGCACCTCGAACACCGCCTCGGCGCTGCCGCGCGCCGGGTGGGAGGCGCGCAGCCGGTACCGGCCGGCGCGCAGCCGCCACTCCCTCGGGGTGTCGCCGGCCCGGGCCCCGTCCACCTGGACGGTGGCCCAGGGGCTGGCGTTGACCGCCAGGATCCCCTCCCCGCTCCCGCGTGGCGGGAGCGGCAGGGAGCCGATGGGCCCGCCGGGGGCCGCGAAGGGGAGCGGCCGAGCCGCTGGCGGCGTCGCGGGTCCCGGGTCCGGGAGGGAGCCGGCCGGGACGGGGCCGGCCGCGGGATCCCGGGCGTGAAGGGGCTGGGCCGCGCCGGACCCTGGCCGGTCGGGGCCGTCCGCCGGCCCGGGGCTCCCGGCGCCGGGCGCGGGGAG
>JAKAEO010000259.1 GCA_021818285.1 Myxococcales bacterium | reverse complement strand
GAAGGCGCTCGCCGCCACCGGCCGCAGGCAGGTGCTGGTGGTGGGGATCGAGAGCCACGTCTGCGTCTACCAGACGACGCGCGACCTGCTCGCCGCCGGCTACGACGTCTTCGTCTGCGCCGACGCGGTGACCAGCCGCCTCGAGGAGCACCGGCGCATCGCGCTCGAGCTGCTGCGCGACGCCGGCGCCGTCATCACCAGCGCCGAGACCTCCATCTTCGACCTGCTCCACGTCGCCGGGACGCCCGAGTTCAAGAAGGTCTCGGCCTTCGTCAAGTAGGGCGGGGGCTCGTCCCCCGCCGGCCGCACCGGCTGGTTGACCCTGTCCCTTCGCGATGTTACCTATCCCCTCCCCGCAGTTCCCGGGGCGTAGCGCAGCCTGGTAGCGCACTTGCTTGGGGTGCAAGTGGTCGCTGGTTCAAATCCAGTCGCCCCGACCATCTGAAGCCCCCGTCGTTCCCCGGGAAACCGGAGGCGACGGGGGCTTCGCCTTTCCGGGTTCACGTTCGCCAGCTCCTGGTGGCCGTCCCCGGCTGGCGCACGTCGTCGCCTCCGTGCGCGCCTGCAGTCGCCGAGACGAGCTCGGCCCTTCACCCAGCACGCGGTCGCCGTCCCGGGATCGCGATCGGTCGTTCGGAGGAGGAGCCGCGAGACGCGGTCGCTCAGCGAAAGACGAACGGGCGCGGCGCCGAAGTCGAGCCCCACGACTCGGGGGCGCCGGGCGCCGCCGGGGCCAGGACGGCATCGACGTCCGCCTCCGGTCCGCTTGCCGTGACGGTCCAGGAGTCTCCCAGCCCGCTCAGGTAGCCGTACCCAAGGGCGGCGAGATCGGGGAGGCGCAACTCGCTGGCGGCGGTCGTCAGCTCGATGGGCCCGAGGGTGAGGCGGTACAGGCCACCGGCCGGCGTCCAGGCGAAGCGAGTCCCCGCCCCGACGACGCTTCCCTCCGCCGGCTCGAGCGCCGCCGGCGCCAGCCGATAGGTCAGCGTGAGCCCGGTCCCTCCCGCCGCGACCGGTGCCGCGCGCACCCAGAACACCTCTCCCGACGCCGCCTGGCCGGTCGCCCGGATGCTCGTCCTGAACTCGGACCCCGTGGGGACGTCGACCAGGCTCGTGCTCCCCGCCAGGGGCCAGCTCCAGCCGGACCCTTCGTAGGGAATGTCGACGATCCCGTGGTCGACGAGCAGCGTGCTCGCGGTCGCCGCCGGGCCCAGGACCGTCACCGGGGTCGCGGCCGTGGCGCACGGCTGCAAGGCCGGGACGTCGACCCTGGACGTCCCTCCGAAGACCGCCTCGGCGGTGACCGTGGCGCACCAGGTCGGAACGGGCCCAGGCGCCGCCGGTGCATCCCAGGTCAGGGCGTGAAGGCGACCGGGGAGGCGGTCCGGTCCCTGCCAGGCAGCCTGGACCGTGTACGGCTCCGCGCCTGCTCCCGGAGGCAGCAGGAGAGGCACGAGGTAGTCGCCGCCAGCTCCGAACTCGAACCCGACGATTCCACCCGTGGCCGAGCAGCCAGCGCCGCTGCACACGGCGGCGATCGAACCCTCGAGCGCGCCCATCTTCAGGGGCGGGTAGCTCGGGGATCCGGACACCCGCAGGACCGGATCGGTCCGGCTCACGCCCAGGTACACCCACAGGCCTGCCCTGACGCTGGAGTCGACGGCGAGAGCGTAGGGGACGCTCTCCACCTGGAGAGAAAAGGTCCCGTCGCCGGCGCTGGTGGTCGTCGCCCAGGCCCCGCCACTCGCAGCCGCCACCATGCGGCCGGCGATGGGAACGTCGCCCGGCCCCAGCCCGACGACACGGCCCGAGATGGTCGTCGTCCGCGCGGGTTGCGCCTGGTGGCACGCGGCCAGGAGCGGCGCCACGGTCCACGCCAGAGCGCAGGCCAGCGCGGAACGTCCGGCTCGATCCATGTCCCCTCCCTGGGGCATGGCATCCATTTTCGCTCCGAGTGTCAAGCGCTCCGGTTCCGCAGACGCCTGCGCCGGTCCGGCCGCCGACCACGCCACGCACCGCAAGGGCTTCCCGCCCTCGTTCTTCGAGCGCGTGCCCCTGCGCGGGCGGAGGAGTGGCCGCTTCCCGACGTGACCCCTCGGAGCGGTGTGACGGCAGCCCCACTGAGGGCTGCGACATCGGTGCCCTTCCCGGGGGCCCCGCAACGGTCTGACCCTCCGTGCCGGGGGCGGCTCCGTGCCAACGGGACCGGCGAGCACCATCGACCATCCGGTTCGCGTGCGCCGGCACCGCCGGCGCACCTTCCTCCTGCTCCCTCGAGAGTGCAGGTCCGGAACGAGCGCGAGGCCCGCAGGGGCGAGCCGAGGGGGGACACCGTGAAGACCAGCTTCCAGATCCGTCGCGTCCTGCTCGCGCTGTCCGCACTGGCCCTGTGGAGTTGCGGAGGGGGATCCTCGTCGAAGTCGTCGTCGTCGTCGCCGCCGCCGCCGCCGCCGCCGGCCCCGACCACCGGATCGGTGCAGCTGACCAACGCGACGTCGTCCACCATCGGCGAGGTCTACGTCTCCCCGACGAGCTCGCCGACCTGGGGACCGATCCAGAACGGCGCGCCCATTGCGCCGGCGGCCGTCTGGACGCTCAACGGAGTCCCGCCGGACAGCTACGACGGGATGGCGGTGGTCGTCGGCACCGTCAGCCGCTACTACGCCTACGAGTTGAACTTCCCCGTCACCGCCGGGGCGACGTACGCCACCACGGTGTATTCCAGCGCCTTCACCGGAAGCCTCCGGGTCGTGAACGGGGCGACGTCCAGCGTCACGGCCCTGTACGTCGCCGCACCCGGCGCGCCGGGTTGGGGCGGCAACCAGCTCTCGGCCTCCATCCCGCTGTCGGGAACCTTCGTGCTGTCCGACATCGACCCCGGCGCCTGGGACGTCATGTGCGTCCACGACGACACGACCACCAACACCGCCCATGCCGTCGCGATCGCCTCGCTCAGCAACACCACGGTGAACTGCCCCTAGGACGGCGCAGGCGGGGGCTCGCGGCGGAGGCCGGGCCCGCTCAAGGGCCGGCGGGCCGCATGATCCGGAGGACGGGACGTCCGCGGGGGCCGTGCGCCAGCGGGAAGTAGACCCGGTGGGTCGAGGGATCCACCGCGACCGAGTGGGCGCCGTCGGCGACGTGCTCGGAGTCCACGGTGACCAGGCCGGCCTTCCCGAGGTCGAACACGGTGAGGTCGCCGCTCTCCGCCGCCACGTAGAGCCAGCCCCTTCCAGGGTCGACGGCGAGCACGTCCGGCCCGTGGCCCACCTTCGCGGTGACGACGCCCGGGGTGCCGAGCCCGACGCGGGCCAGCACCGCGTTCTCCTCGCACGCCACCAGCGCGCTCTGGCCGTCGGGGTGCAGGCGGAGGCCGTGGGCGCCGCGGCACCCGGGCAGGTCGATGCGCGTCCCCACCCGGCCGGCGACGGGGTCGATGGAGACCAGCTGGTCGGGCGGCCTGGCGTTCACGACCGTCGCCCAGAAGCAGCCGCGACCTGCGTCGAAGACGACGTTCCCGGTCTCGACGCCCAGCGGGACCTGCGTGCGCCGGCCGCTCCCGGCGCCGGCGATGAGCGAGACGGCCCCGTCCCGCTGATCGGAGACGCCGACCACCCGGTGGACCGGGTCCCAGCCCACGCCATCCGGCGAGCGGCCGGCGGCCACGCGCGCGATCTCCGTCAGCGTCCCGCCGTCGATGACGACCAGCCGGTCGGGCATGCTGCTCACGAAGATCCGCCCGACCTCGTCCGCGACCGCCACGCCGCGCGGGGTGCGGATGCCCGGGAGGACCTTCACGAGCGACCCGTCGCTCAGCCGGACGACGACCACCGAGTCGTCGTTCATGTGCGCGATGACCAGGTGGCCGTGCGCGGCGTCGACGTCCTGGTAGTCGAAGCGGGCGGCGGCTCCGGGCAGTCCCACGTCGCCCACCCGCACCAGGGGGAAGGGCCCCGGCGACGCCGCCAGGGCCGGCCGGAC
>JAKAEO010000042.1 GCA_021818285.1 Myxococcales bacterium | reverse complement strand
GCGCGGCCGCGCCGGTGGCGGCGGCGGCCGCCCCGCCCAGGCCGAAGGCCAGCAGCAACCGCACCGGCGGCGGGACCGCCGGGCCGCCGAGGAACGGCGAGAGCAGGGAGGCCGGGAGCAGCCGCAGGCCGCACAGGAGGGTCCCGCCGAGGAGCGGCGCCGCCTGGGCGAGGAGCGGCCGGAGCGCGCTCACGGTGAGCCCCTCGCGGCCAGCTCGAAGGCGGCCGCCGCGAAGCGGACGAGCCGCACCGCCATCCACGGGCCCGCCACCGCCAGCGCCGCCAGCACCGCGGCGTTGCGCGGGACGACGCCGACCGCCGGCTCCTGGACCTGGGTCGCGGCCTGGAGGACGCCGACGAGGAGCCCGACGGCCAGCGCCGCGAGCAGCGGAGGCGCGGAGACGACGAGCGCGACCACCAGGGCCTCCCGTCCGAGGGCGAGCAGGGTGGGTTCCACGGCGGCTCCCTCAGGACAGGTAGCCGAGGACCAGCCCCCGGGCGAGGAGCTTCCAGCCGTCCACGGCGACGAAGAGCAGCAGCTTGAAGGGCAGGGCCACGCTGGTCGGCGAGAGCTGCGTGAGGCCCAGGGCGAGCAGCACGTTCGCGACCAGCAGGTCCACCACCAGGAAGGGGAGGAAGAGGACGAACCCCATGGTGAAGGCGCGGCGCAGCTCCGAGACCACGAAGGCCGGCGCCAGCACCGCGAAGTCCTCCTCGCCGGGCGGCGGCCCCGACGGCCGGGCGCGCCGCGCCAGCTCCAGGAAGGTGGCGCGGTCGTCGGCGCGCGCGTGCCGGGCGAGGAAACGGCGCAGGGGCGCGGCCACCTCCCCGGCGCGCGCCAGCGTGGCCTCGAGCCCGGCCGGCTCCGGCCCCTGGCGGTAGGCGGCCCAGGAGGCCTCGCCCACCGGCGCCATCGCCACCAGGGTGAGCAGCAGCGCCAGGCCGGTGATGGCGCTCGACGGCGGCACCTGGGGCGCTCCCAGGGCCGCGCGGGCGACGGAGAGCACGACGGCCATCTTGAGGAACGAGGTCAGCGTCACGAGCAGGACCGGGACCAGGGCGAGGGCGCCGAGGAGGAGGAGCAGCTCCGCGGGCCGGTCGGTGAGGGGGCCCGCCACCGGGGCGGCGAGGACGCCGGCGATCACGGCCGCCTCCCGTCGCCCAGGTCGCCGAGCAGCGAGACGCCCGACGGGCCGTAGCCGAGGAGCAGTCGCCGGCCGCCGGCCTCCACCAGGGCCACGCCCGCCCCGGCGCCGAGCGGCTGCCGGTCGAGGAGGGCCACCGGCCGGGCCGCGGCGGCGGGGCGGAGCAGCGCGGCGGCAACCGCCGCCAGCGCGCCGACCAGCCCGACGGCGCGCAGCGCCGCGCCCGCCATCCCTCCGGCGGGGAGCAGGAAGAGCAGGGCCGCGGCGCCGGCGAGCGCGGCGATCCAGCGGGCTCGGGGGGCGGCGAGCCGCCGGGCCCGGAGCGGGGCGAGCCAGGCGGTCACGGCCGGCCCTCCAGCCGCTCGATGCGCACGCCCAGGGCGCCGTCGATCTCGACGAGCTGCCCGCGCGCCACCGGCCGGTCGCCCAGCCGCAGGACGACGCGCCCGTCGCGAGGCGCATGGAGCGGGATCGCGCCGCCGGCCTCGACGCGCGCGAGGTCGCCGAGGGTGAGCGAGACGCGCGCCACCTCGACGGTGAGCTCCAGGGAAGGCTCTGCGCTGCTCGGATCCATGGCGGGCTCCTCCAGGCGGAAGTGGTCCCCCTCCAGCCGCCCGCGCAGGCGCGAGCCCGGGAGGTGGAGGCAGGCGGCGTCGGACGGTGCCTGGTCGAGGAGGAGGACGTCGCCCGGCTCCAGGGCGGCCAGCTCCTCCGGCGCGAGCCGGGCGGCGCCGCTCGAGAGCCAGCCCGGCGCGACCCAGGCGGCGACCGGCCCGGCCAGGCCGGCGGGGCCGGCGAGCCGTCGCAGCGCCTCCGCCGGGAGCAGGAGCCGGCAGCGGCCGCGGACCGGCCCGGCGGCCACGGCGAGCTCCACGGCGAGGGGGAAGGGTGGCTCCTCCACGGCGGCCGCCAGCATGGGTGCGAGCTGGTCGGCGACGGGCTGCTCGTCCGCGGCACCGGCGATGGCGACCAGCACCAGGAGCTCCAGCGCCGAGCGCTCGATCGGCGTCAGCGCCAGCGCCGGCGGCAGCTGGCCCTCGCCGCCCGCCAGGCGGTCCACCAGCCGCGCCGCCAGCGAGGCCTCGACCTCGAGGACCGCCGGGCCGGGCAGGGCGTCGAGCGAGAGGCCGAGGCGGACCATGCCGGGCGCCGGCGCGGCGAGGGCCGGGAGGGGGCGGCCCTCGATCCCGACCGTCACGCCGAGCTGGGTCGAGAGCGCCGACGCGGCGCGCTCGGCGGCGCGCGCGCCGGTGGCGCGGGCGGCCGGCGAGAGGGCGGCGAAGCCGGGGGCGATCCGGGGGAGCGGGAAGGGAAGCGCGGACACGGAACCCATGGGTCCAAGGAGCGTGCCGGAGGAGCCGCCGCCGGGAGCGGCCGGTTGGGCGCGTGCCGGGTCCGCAACGGGGACTCCCGGGGCGCCACGCGGTCCGGACGGCGGAGCGGGCGCGGAGGGGGCGGCGACGCGGGAGGGCGGCAGCGGGGCGCGGCGAGACCCGCAAGCGCCCGGAAGCCCGGCGGGATCAGCCGGCGAGCCGCTCCCGGAGGAGCCGCTCCAGGAGCGGGGCCACCGGGCCGGGCGCGGCCGGCGCGCCGCCCGCCGTGAGCAGCCGGGCGGCGACCCGGGGCCGCTCGGGCGCGGCGAGCGCGAGGGCGCGGGCCCTGCGATCCGCGGGAGAGGGACCGGCCAGCGTCCCGGAGAGCACCCGGAGCCGCTCGCCGCGCTCGCGGCCCGACAGCGCCGCGGCGAACGCGACGCACTCCGCCTCCTCGGCGCCCGACACCCGGCCGAGCAGGCCGGCCGCGCGGCCGGGCGCCAGCAAGGCGCAGAGCGTCGCCAGGCGGAGCCGGTCGGGCGTCACGCGAGCCGCCGGAGCCGCGCCCAGGGAATCCTCCCGGCCGCGGAGCGCAGGGCGGGGAGGAGGAGCAGGAGGGCGGCGCCCGCGGCCGCGGTGGCGACGCCCAGGAAGAGCGGCCGGAGGGGCGCACGGTGCGGCGCGGCGCGCGGGACCGCGGGGGACTCGGAGATCACCACCGCCACCTGCGCGGCCTCGAGCCCGGGGACGGCGCCCGCGACCAGCGCCCGGATGCCGCCGGCCTGCGTCTCCACCGCCGGCCGCGCCCCGGCCCGGACCTTCACCAGGACCGATCCGCGGGCCGGCGTCGCCGTCCCGCGCAGCGGGTCGTCCGGCGGCAGCGCCACGTGGACCCGCGCCTCGACCACGCCGTCCAGGGCCTCGACGCTGCGGGACAGCTCGCCCGAGAGCGCCTGGAGCAGGCGCGCCCGGTCCTCGGCCGGCGTCGGGACGACGCTCCCCTTCGCGAAGACGGCCGCGAAGCCCGGCGCCTCGGGGCGCGGCAGCTCCCGCTCGGCGAGCAGGCGACGGGCCCGGGCGGCCTCGCCCCGCGGCACCTCGACCACCCAGCGCCCCTCGGTCCCCTCGTCGAGCCGCTTCTCCCCGGCGAGGCCGCCGTCGTCGAGGGCCACCAGCACCTGGTTGGCCTGGCGCTCCTCCAGGCCGTGGAGGATCTCGTCGCGGCCGCAGCCCGCGGCCCCGGCCAGCGCGGCCAGCGCCAGCCCCCGGAGCAGGCGCCCGGCCGCGCGCCGGGCCCCCCGTCGCATCCGCCTGGAAGGGTCCATGAGGGTCCTCACACCTGCGTGTTCACTGCCTGGCGAACCGACTGGGCGCCCTGCTCCACCACCTTGGAGGCCAGCTCCAGCGCCTGCCCGGCGCGGTAGGCGTCGGCCTGGAGCGCGAGCAGCTCGCCGGCCGAGAAGGTCCGCCCGCGGCGGGCCTCACCGAGGACCGCGTCGAGGCGCGCGCGCGCCTGCTCGACGCCCTGGAGGAGGCGGACGCCGGCCGGCGGCGCGGGCGGCGCCGCGGCGGCGGCGGCATGGGCGCGCATCACCTCGCCGAAGCTGGCGCGGGGGGCGGCGGCGGGAGGGGCCGGGGCGGGCAGGGCCCCGATGGGCGGGAGGGCCACGCGTCGTTCCCCGTCAGTGGATGTTGCCGATGGCCGCCTTGGCCGAGTCGTGCTTCACCTTCATGACGTTGGAGAGCGCGGTGAACTCCCGGCTCTCCCGCTGCAGCGACTCCTGGAGCTGCAGGTACTGGAGGTTGAAGCTCTGCGCCTGCTGCTGCAGCTCCCGGGTGGCGCCGATGATGTCCGACCCGCCGCCGGCGGTCGCCCCGGGTGCGGGACCGGCCGCGCCCGAGAGGGCCCCGGCGGCGGCGCCGCGGATGGCCCCGGCGAGCACCGGGCCGCCGGGGAGCAGGGGCGCCGCCAGCGCCACGGTGGCGGCGAGGCCGCTCGCGGCGCCCCGGGCGGCGCCCTGGAGGGCGAGGTCGAAGCGGCTGGGCTCGGCGGTGCGCTGGGTGGTCTGGGCGACGACGACGGGGGCGACGGTGGACATGGAGGCTCCTTTCGGGAGCGGCCGGGGAGCAGCGGGCGTGCCGGAGCCGGGGCCCCGACGCGCCCGGGCCTCCGCGGCCGACCGGTCCGCGGCGGAGCCGCCGCGGCCGCGGCCGAGCCCGGCCGGCGCCGGTCCCTCGCCGGCGCAGCGCCGCGCCGCGCCCCGGCGGGATCCCGCCGCACCGCGGGTGGACGGGCGCCGTTCGCGCTATCCTCCCCCCGTGGCGCACGCGCAGCTCCGCCGCCTCTCCGACGCCGTCATCGCGGCGCAGCGCCCCATCCGCATCCTCAAGGCCATCAACTGGGATCCCCGCGTCCACGAGCAGTTCTTCCGCGACGGGGCCCGCGAGCTGCCCCGGCCCGAGCTCCCGCCGCTCGGCTTCGACCCGCGCGAGAAGGTGCGCGAGCTCCGCGCGCTCGCCCGCCAGATGCGCGGCCGCAACCCGGTGGAGCGGCTGCTGCGGGAGAAGTGCGAGGAGTTCGCGCTGGTGGTGCGGCTGCTCGAGGCGCGGGGGACGCGCCGCTTCTACGAGCTCTCCCGCCGCCTCTACGGCGAGCCGCGCCAGCGCTTCCCCGACCAGCCGGTGGACAACCTGGCCATCGCCCGGATGTGGGCGGCCCGGCCGCGCGCCCGCGGCGAGGCGCCCTCGGTCCCCGCCGAGGAGGCGGCGCGCGCGGTGGAGCGCATCTGCAAGCCCTACCTGGGCGCCCGGGTGAAGGTGTCGGTGCGGGCGCGGCTCACCGCCAACGCCGCCTCGGGCGCGACCCGCGTCACCCTGAAGAAGGGCGTGCTCTTCACGCCGCGGCAGGTCCGGGCGCTCGCCCACCACGAGGGGCTCTGGCACGTCCTCACCTCGCTGAACGGCTTCGCCCAGCCGGTGCTGACGGTGCTGGGCGTCGGGCTGCCGCGCCACACCGAGTCGCAGGAGGGCGGCGGCGTGGTGGCGGAGTTCCTCAGCGGCAACATCACCGACGAGCGCTACATCGAGCTGGGGGAGCGCACCATCTGCGTGGACATGGCGGCGCGCGGGGCCGACTACCTCGAGGTCTTCCGCTACCTCTCGGCGCGCTTCCCGGCGGCGCGGGCGGCGCAGCTCGCCGAGCGGGTCTTCCGGGGCGGCGTGGTCGCCGGCGGGGCGCCCTTCACCAAGGACGCCGCCTACCAGCGCGGCTACTGCCGGACCTTCAACTTCCTGCGCGCCGCCCTGGAGCAGCGCGACGTGGACATCGTCCGCGCCTTCCTGGCCGGCAAGATGAGCGTCGACGACGCCGAGCTGGTGCGCGACCTCATCGAGGAGGGGACCTGCGCCGGCCCGGTGCACCTGCCGGCCTGGTTCGACGACATCGACCGGCTCCACGCCACCGTCACCCACTCCATCACCATGAACCGCTTCTCCCTGCCCCACATCGCGCGCTACTACGCGCGGCGGCGGGAGCGGAAGCGCTCCGAGGCGGGGGAGGGCGACGTGGACGGGGCCGACCCGGGCGCCTGGGCGGGGGAGCCGTAGGCGCGCGGCCGGCGCGCGGGGCAGGGCCACCGCGGGCCGCCGGCCGGCGGGACGCCGGAACGGGAGCCTCAGCTCCGCGGCGTCGCCGCCTTCTCGGCGAGCTTCCTCGTGAAGCGCTCCCGGTCGATGACGAAGCGCTCGTGCCTCCCCTCGCCGATGGCGTCCACGCCGTCGTGGGCCCGCACCGCGAAGGTCAGCCGCCGCCCCTCCACCTTCTCCAGGGTGAGGTCCACGGTGACGGTGAAGCCGGGCGGGGTCGCCGCGGTGTGGGTCACCCACATCCCGGTCCCCACCGACTGCTCGCCGGGGTCGAGGTGGGGCTGGATGGCCTCGATGCAGGCCCACTCCAGCAGCCCCACCAGGAAGGCGGTGGCGAAGACGCGGGGCATCTCCTGGAAGCGCGCCGCCTCGCGGAAGACGAAGGGCACGGTCTTCTCCTCGGGGACGCGGTACCGGAAGGTGAAGGTGAGGCCGGGGGCGAGGGAGCTCTTCATGACCCGTCGGTAGCGCGCCGCGCCGGCGCGGACCGCGGCCAATCGGGGCGGGCCGGCCGCGCCGCCGGCGGGCCGGGAGCGGGACGGGCGCCAGCCCGGCCACCTCCCCCCGGCCGGGCCGCGTGCTACAACTCCGGCCGCCATGGACGCCTTCAAGCCGCACCTCGCCTCGCTCGCGCCCTACCCGTACCGGAGGGTGGACGCGCGGGTGAAGCTGGACCAGAACGAGAGCCCGGAGGAGTTGCCCCCGGCCGTCAAGGAGCGCGCGCTCCGGCGCCTCGCCGACCTCTCCTGGAACCGCTACCCCGACCTCCACGGCGAGGAGGTCCGCGCCGCCGTGGCCCGGTACACCGGCTGGGCGCCGGAGGGCGTGGCGGTGGCGCCGGGCTCGAACTTCCTCATCCTGGCGCTGGGCCAGGCGGCGCGCCGGGTGGTGGACACCTCCCCCTCGTTCGCCTACTACGAGGGCGCCGCGCGGCTCTCCGGCGTCGATCACCGGGCGGTGAAGCTCGGCGCCGGCTTCTCGCTGCCGGTGGGCGGGCTGCTGGCGGCGCTGGGCGGCGGACCGGGCGTGCTCTTCCTCGCCCAGCCGCACGCCCCCACCGGCACGCTCTTCCCCGCCGACCAGGTGGCGGCGGTGGTGGCGGCCGCCACCCGCGACGGCTGGCTGGTGGTGCTGGACGAGGCCTACCACCAGTTCGCCGGCTCGGACCTGCGCGCCCTCGCCCGGGGGAACCCCTCGGTGGTGCTGCTGCGCACCTTCTCCAAGGCCTGGTGCCTGGGCGGCGTCCGCGGCGGCTACCTGCTCGGCTCGCCCGAGGTGGCGGGGAAGATCCAGTCGATGCTGCCGCCCTTCCTCGTCCCGGCCCACACCGCCGCGGTGCTGCTCTCGGCGCTGGAGTCGCCGGGCTACGTGGAAGATCTGGTGGCGCGGGTCGTCGCCGAGCGGGGGCGCCTGCTCGCCGGCCTCGCCGGCCACCCCACCTGGAAGGCCCACCCCAGCGCGACCAACTTCGTGCTGGTGCGGACCCCCGACGCCCGGGCGGCCTACGACGGCCTGCTCGCCAGGGGGATCCTCGTCCGCCGCCAGGACCACTACCCGGGACTCGACGGCTGCATCCGCGTCACCGTGGGATCACCACCGGAGAACGACGCCCTCCTGGCGGCCGCCGCCTCCCTGCGGTGACCCCTCCGGGGAAGGTCCCGTCCGGCCCTTGTCGGTTGGCCTTCCTTGGAGGAAGCTTCCCGCGCGTGGAGGCGGCACCGCCCCGGAGTCGGCGCGGGCGCCGCCCCACCGAACCACGGAGCGACGACATGCGATCGACGCACACCCTGCTGATGGCGGCAGCCCTCCTCCTGGCCGGCCCGGTCCGCGCGGAGGATTCCATCACCCTCGGCGCGGCGGTGCAGCTCACCGGCGCGCTCGCCAACACCGGCCGCTACTACCGCGACGGCTACCAGCTGGCGGTGGACCAGATCAACGCGAAGGGTGGCGTCGCGGTGGGCGGCAAGAAGCTCCGCCTGGCCCTCAAGCTCTACGACAGCCAGTCGGACGTGAACCTGGGGGTGCGCCAGTACGTGCAGCTGGTGCGGCAGGACAAGGTGAACTTCCTGCTCGGGCCCTTCGCCAGCAACGACGCGCTCGACGACTCCTCGGTGGCCGAGAAGTACCAGATCCCCATGGTCCAGGGCGGCGGGGCCTCGAGCCAGATCTTCTCCCGCGGCTACCGGTACGTCTTCGGCACCCTGCCGCCGGCGGAGGACTACTTCGCCAGCACCATCGCGGCGCTGGGGAAGCTCACGCCGAAGGCCCGGACGGTGGCGCTGGTCTCGGCCGACGACTCCTTCGACGTCTCGGTGGCCAAGGGGACCCGCCAGCTGGTCGCCGCGGCGGGCCTGGAGCTGGTCGTCGACAAGCAGTACCCGGAGCACAACGCCGAGTTCTCCTCGATCCTCTCGCTCATCAAGTCGAAGGACCCCGACGTCATCCTCTGGAGCGGCCACGAGCCGCAGGCCCTGAACTTCATCCGCCAGGCGAAGACCCTGGGGGTGAGCCCGAAGCTCCTCTACTCCTTCACGGTGGGCGTCCCCACCGCCGACTTCCGCAAGGCGCTGGGCAAGGACGCGAACTACGCCTGCGGCATGACGCCCTGGCTCCCCTCGAAGGCCCGCCGCGACGACTGGTTCGGCGACGGAGAGGCCTTCGCGGCCCAGTACCACCAGCGCTTCGGCTACGCGCCCGACTACCACGCGGCGTCGGCCGTGGCCGACGTCGAGGCCTTCGCCAAGGCCATCGAGGCGGCCGGGTCGCTCGACCCGGGGAAGGTGCGCGACGCCCTGGCCCGGGTGGACTTCGCCAGCCTGTACGGCCGGGTGAAGTTCGGCGCCAACGGCCAGATCGCCATGCCGCAGACGGTGATCCAGATCCAGGACGACAAGGTGGTGCCGATCTTCACCGACACGTTCGTCGGCAAGCCGCTCTTCCCGCTGCCGCCCTGGGACAAGCGGTGAGCCGGCGCGCCGCGGCGCGACCGCCATCCTCACCGCGCAGCGCCCGCCGGACCTGACCGCCCGGCGTGGCACTGCTCGCGCAGATCGTCGTCAACGGCGTCCTGCTGGGCGGCCTCTACGGCCTCATGGGCCTGGGCATGGGGCTGGTCTGGGGCGTGCTCAACATCGTCAACCTGGCGCACGGCGCCCTCATCATGCTTGGGGGGTACGCCGTCTACTACCTGTACACCGGCGCCGGCGTCGACCCGTTCGCCGCGCTGCCGCTGGCGATGCTGGCGATGTTCGCCCTGGGCTACGCCCTGCAGCGCTGGCTGCTCGGGCTGGTCATCCGCTCCGCCCAGCTCAACACCCTCCTCGTCACCTTCGGGCTCGACGTCCTCCTCTCCTACCTGGCGCAGCTCGCCTTCAGCGCCGACCTGCGCACCATCAACCCGCCCTACGCCGGCAGCAACTTCGCCCTGGGCCCGGTCACCGTGCCGCTGGCGCCCCTGGCCGCCTTCGGGGTGGCGCTGCTGCTGGCCGCCGGCCTGCAGGCCTTCCTGGTCCGCAGCCGGACCGGCCGCGCCATCCGGGCCACGGCGCAGAACCTCACCGCGGCGCGGCTGCACGGGGTGAACCCGAAGCGCGTCTACGCGCTCACCTTCGGGCTGGGGGCGGCGCTGGCCGGCGCCGCCGGAGGGCTGTACGGGGTGGTCTCGCAGCTCACCCCCTACGTGGGCGTCACCCTGACGGCGCGCTCCTTCGTGGTCGCCATCCTCGGCGGGCTCGACAACCCGCTGGGGGTGATCGCCGGGGGCGTGGTGCTGGGGGTGGCCGAGGCGGCCACCGCGCTCTACCTCGACCCGACCTACGTGAACGTGATCAGCTTCGGGATGCTGGTGGTGGTGCTGGTGCTGCGTCCCTCGCGGATCTTCGAGCGGGCCTGACGGTGCGACGGCTCGCCCTCGCCGCGGCGGTCGCGCTCCTGGCCTCGGTGCCCTGGATGGGCAACGAGACCCTGGTGGAGTTCGGCATCAACGCCCTGCTGCTCGCCACCCTGGCGCAGGCCTGGAACGTCATCGGCGGGTTCACCGGCTACGCCTCCTTCGGCAACTCGGTGTTCTACGGCCTCGGCACCTACGGCACCGCCATCGCCATGGCGCAGCTCCACCTGCCCTTCGCCGCCGGCCTGGGGCTGGGCGCGGCGATGGCGGCCGCCTGCGCGCTGGTGCTGGGGGTCCCCATCCTCCGGCTGCGCGGCCCGTACTTCGCCATCGCCACCCTGGGGCTCTCCGCGGCGATGGCGGCGATCTTCTCCAACCTGGAGATCGCCGGGAAGAACATCGGCCTCATCCTCCCGCTCTTCCGCGGCGAGCGGCTCTTCTACGAGCTCTCGCTGGCGCTGCTCGTGGCGACGACGGCCACCGTGGCCTGGGTGGCCTCGAGCCGGTTCGGGGCCGGGCTGGTGGCCATCCGCGAGAACGAGGAGGCGGCCCAGGTGATGGGCGTCGACACCACCCGCTACAAGGTCGCGGCCCTGGCCATCGCCGCGGTCTTCAGCGCGGTGGCCGGCGGGATCCACGCCTACTGGATCACCTTCATCGACCCGGCCAGCGCCTTCGACTCCACGCTCAACGTGAAGATGGTGATCATGGCGGTCTTCGGCGGGCCGGGCACGGTGCTCGGGCCGGTGGTCGGGGCCTTCACCCTCTCCGCCGTCTCCGAGCTGCTCGCCAGCCGCCTCTCGACGGTGGCCGCCGGCTTCTACGGCCTGGTGGTGGTCCTGGCGGTGGTCTTCATGCCGCGCGGGCTGCTCGACCTGGGGCGCGGCCTGCGCCGGGACGGCTGGCGGTACTTCGCGCAGAACGTCCGGAGGTACCGGCTGTGAGCGGGCCCGCCGCGGCCCCGGCGCCCGCCGCCGCGCCGATCTTCGAGGCCCGGGGCCTCACCAAGCGCTTCCGCGGGCTCGTGGCGCTCGCCGGCGTGGGCTTCCGGCTCGCGCCGGGCGAGATCCTCGGGCTCATCGGCCCCAACGGCGCCGGCAAGACCACCCTGGTGAGCCTGGTGAGCGGGACGCTGGCGCCGAGCGACGGGGAGATCTGGTTCGAGGGGCGGCGCATCGACGGCCTGCCGGCCTTCCGCCGCGCCCACCTCGGCATCGGCCGCACCTTCCAGGTGATGAAGCCCTTCCCGGGCCTGAGCGTCCTCGACAACGTCGCCGTCGGCGCCCTCTTCGGCGCCGGGGGCGGGGAGCGCAGCCGCGCCCGCGCCCGGGAGCGGGCCCGGGAGTGGCTGGAGTTCACCGGGCTGGGCCGGCGGGTGGACCAGCGCGCCGACGCCCTGGGCGGCCCCGACCGCAAGCGGCTCGAGCTGGCCAAGGCGCTGGCCATGCACCCGCGGCTGCTCCTGCTCGACGAGGTGATGGCGGGCCTGAACCCGGTCGAGGTGGACGAGGTGGTGGCGCTCATCCGGAAGATCCGCGACCAGGGGATGACCATCCTGGTGATCGAGCACGTGATGAAGGCCATCCGCGACCTCTCCGACCGGCTGCTGGTGCTGCACCACGGCCAGCAGATCGCCGAGGGCCTCCCCCGGGAGGTGCTGGAGGATCCCCGGGTGGTGGAGGCCTACCTGGGGAAGAGGCGGACGTGAGCGCGCTCCTGGAGATCGCAGGGCTGGGGGCCGGCTACGGCGAGGCGCCGGTGCTCTTCGACGTCGGCCTGGAGGTGCGGGCCGGCGAGATCGTGACCCTGGTGGGGAGCAACGGCGCCGGCAAGACCACGCTGCTGCGGGCCATCTCGCGGACCGTGGACTCGACCGGCACGCTGCGCTTCGACGGCCGCCCCCTCGGTGGGCTGACGCCGGAGCAGGTCTTCGACCTCGGGCTGGTGCAGGTCCCCGAGGGGCGGCAGCTCTTCGACCGCATGTCGGTGGAGGACAACCTCCGCATGGGCGCCTACCGGCGCCGCGACGCCGCCGGCGTGCGGGAGGCCTTCGACCGGGTCTACCGGCTCTTCCCGGTGCTGCGGGAGCGGCGCGCCCAGCTCGCCGGGAGCATGTCGGGCGGCGAGCAGCAGATGTGCGCCATCGCCCGGGCCCTGATGGCCGCGCCCCGGCTGCTGCTGGTGGACGAGATGAGCCTGGGCCTGGCGCCGGTGGTGGTGGACCAGCTCCTCGAGGTCCTGGCGGAGATCCGCCGGCAGGGGATCACCGTGCTGCTGGTGGAGCAGGACGTCTTCGCCGCCTTCAGCGTCGCCGACCGCGGCTACGTCATGGAGACCGGGCGGATCGTCCGCGAGGGGGCGGTGGCCGATCTCCGGTCCGATCCGGAGGTCCGCAAGGCCTACCTCGGGGTCCACTGAGCCGGGCCGCGGGCGGCGGCCGGAGGCGGGGTCAGCCCACCGCCACGCCCAGCAGCCGGCCGACGCCGAAGGTGACGGCGGCGGCCAGCGCCGCCAGCCCCACCATCCGGGCGCCGCCCTTCCACGGGCTGGTGCCGGCGAGGAAGCCGACCAGGCCGCCGACGCCGCCGAGCACCAGGAAGGCCAGCGCCGCCGAGACCGCCACCGCCCGGGCCCCGTGCAGGAAGAGGAAGGGGATCACCGGGAGGGTGGCGCCCACCGCGAAGGTGACGAAGGAGGAGAGGGCCGCGCCCATGGGCGAGCCCAGGTCCTCCGGGTCGAGCCCCAGCTCCTCGCGCACCAGGGTGTCCACGGCGTGCACCGGGTTCTTCAGGATCTCCGCGGCGGTGCGGCTCGCCTGCTCGGTGGAGAGCCCCTTCTGCTTGAAGATCAGCGCCAGCTCCGCCGCCTCCTCCTCGGGCGCCTCCTCCACCTCGCGCCGCTCCAGCTCCACCTGGCGCGCCAGCAGGTCGCGCTGGCTCGCCACCGAGGTGTACTCGCCCACCGCCATCGACGAGGCCCCGGCCAGGATGCCGGCCAGCCCGGTGATGAGCACGTTCCCCGGCGAGACCCCGGCCCCGGCCACGCCCACCACCAGCGAGAAGTTGGAGAGCAGGCCGTCGTTCATGCCGAAGATGGCGGCGCGGATGGAGCCGGCGCGGCCGGCGCGGTGCCAGCGCTCGCGCTGGGCGATGAGGCCCCGCGCCTCCTGCGACTGCCCCTGGCCCATGCCCTGGAGCACGGCGCGGTGCTCGTGCTCCTCGGCGGCGATGGCGGCGGCCTCGGTGTCGCCGCCCCTGCCCATGGAGAGGTACTTGTCGGCGTCCCGGTTCTCGGCGTCGACCACCATGGGCAGCACCGCCGCCGTGCCCAGGCGGTGCGCCAGCCAGAGCAGCGCCCGGACGCGGGAGCTGGGGCGGTCGGGGGGCAGCTCGACGCCGGCCTTCTGCAGCCGGCGCACCCAGACCTCGCCGTGGCGCCGCTCGGCGACGGCGATCTCGCGGAAGCTGGCGGCGCGCACCTGATCCTTCTCCAGCTTCGCCAGCCCCTCGTAGAGGGCGGCCCCGTCCCGCTCGTCGAGGAGGTTCTGCAGCCAGAGGTCGGTGCGCGGTTCCATGGGCGCGCACTCTAGCAGCGCGCGGCCGGGGGCGGCGATCGGCGACGGCGGGGGAGGTTCTGGGCTACCCTCGCGGGGTCCGGCGGCGTGCCAGGCGCCCCGCCGGCGGCGCGCGCCCCCGCGTCACCGGGGCCTGGGCGGCCGGCGCCCACGGAGGAACCGATGGCCATCGAGACCGTGAACCCCGCCACCGGCGAGCGGCTCGCCACCTACCCCGAGACCGCCCCGGCCGAGGTGGACCGCATCCTCGGCGCCGCGGTCGAGGCCCAGCGGGCCTGGGCCCGCGCCTCCTTCGCCGAGCGCGCCCTGCCCATGCGCAAGGTCGCGGCGCTGCTCCGGGAGCGGGCCCCGGAGTACGCGAAGCTCATGGCGCTGGAGATGGGCAAGCCGCTCAAGGACGGCGCCGCCGAGGTGACGAAGTGCGCCTGGGTCTGCGAGTACTACGCCGGGAGCGCGGCGGCGCACCTCGCTCCCCGCGAGGAGCCGAGCGACGCCGGCCGCAGCTACGTCCGCTTCGACCCGCTGGGCGTCGTCCTCGCGGTCATGCCCTGGAACTTCCCCTTCTGGCAGGTGTTCCGCTTCATCGCCCCGCACCTCATGGCCGGGAACGGCGGCCTCCTCAAGCACGCCTCCAACGTCCCGCAGTGCGCGCTGGCCATCGAGCGGGTGATGCACGACGCCGGCTTCCCCCGGGACCTGTTCCGCACCCTGCTGGTGGGCGCCGGGGCCGTGGCCGGCATCATCCGCGATCCGCGCGTCGCCGCCGCCACCATCACCGGCAGCGAGCCGGCCGGCCGCTCGGTGGCCGAGGCGGCGGGCCGGGCGCTGAAGCCGTCGGTCCTCGAGCTGGGCGGCTCCGACCCCTTCATCGTTCTCGCCGACGCCGACCTCGACGCCGCCGCGAAGACCGGGGCGGTGGCGCGCACCGTCAACGCCGGCCAGAGCTGCATCTGCGCCAAGCGCTTCATCGTCGAGGCGCCGGTCCACGACGCCTTCCTCTCCCGGCTCACCGAGGCGATGCGGGCGATCCGCGTCGGGGATCCGCTCGACCCGGCCACCGACATCGGGCCGCAGGCGCGCCGCGAGCTGCGCGACGAGCTGCACGGCCAGGTGACCCAGGCCATCGGCGAGGGGGCGCGCGCCGTCCTGGGGTGCACCGTGCCGGCCGGCCCCGGCGCCTTCTACCCGGTGAGCGTCCTGGCCGACGTGAGGCCCGGCAACGTGGCGGCGCGGGAGGAGCTGTTCGGCCCGGTGGCGGTGGTGATCCGCGCCGAGACCGCCGACCAGGCCGTGGCCATCGCCAACGACTCCCGCTTCGGGCTCGGCGCCTCGCTCTGGACCCGGGACCCGGCGCAGGTCGAGCGGCTGGTCCCGCGGATCGAGGCGGGCGCGGTCTTCGTGAACGGGCTGGTGAAGAGCGATCCGCGGCTGCCGTTCGGCGGCGTGAAGTCCTCCGGCTACGGCCGCGAGCTGGGGCTCGAGGGGATCCGGGCCTTCGTCAACGTGAAGACCGTCTGGATCAGGTAGGCGCGGCGGAGGGCGGCGCGGTCAGCCGGCCGCCGGGCGCACCACCTCCAGCCAGGCCAGGCAGCCGGTGGCGTCGCGCCAGGTGCGCGCCGCCAGCCGGGCCTTGCGGGAGACGCCGTCCACCAGGGCGAGCAGCTCCGCCTCGTCCCGGCAGGTGAAGCTCCAGTCCATGAAGGCCTGCATGTACTCGTGGGCCAGGAAGCCGTCGACGAAGCTGGAGAGGAGCAGCCGCCCGCCGGGCGCCAGCCCGCGCAGCAGCGCGGCGGTGAGCGCCCGGGCGGACCGGTCGTCGAGCCGCTCGTAGAGGCCGGCGGCGTAGGTGAGGTCGAAGGCGCCGAGGTCGAGCCGGCCCGCCACCAGGTCGTCCGCCGAGGCCTCCACCGTCCGGACCCGGCGCGGCCCGTGCTCCCGGGCCACCACCCGCAGGCCGTCGGCGTCGTCGTCGAGCGCCACCAGCTCGCCCAGGGTCCCGGCCTGCACCGCCCGGGAGTCGCGCGCCTCGCGGAGGTGGCCGCAGCCCACCGCCAGCACCCGGGCCAAGCGGACCACGGCCGCCGTCTCGTCGATGGCGCGCGCCAGCACGTTGCGCCGCTGCCGGACCGCCACCGCGGTCGCGGAGCAGCCGGCGGTGTAGGCGAAGATGGCCCGGCCGAGGCGCGACGTGGTCTGGCGGGTGGCCGCGGGCAGGCCGGCGTACATGAAGTCGATGGCGACCGCGTCGCCCGGGTAGCCGCGCGGCTTCAGCCAGGCCCGGTTGGTGAGCGGGTCCTCGCGCAGCCGGCGGGCGATGGGGTGCTGGCGCGCCCGCTGCGCCGCCGCCCGCCACTCCTGCTCGCCCAGCTCGCTCCGCACCTCGCGCAGCGACCGCGCGAGGTCGTGCATCGCCGGGATGGCGCTGTCGGGCGCCAGCCTGGCGTTCGCTCCGTCGAGGAGCGCCTGGACGCTGGGGACCGTCATCCGATCGCAAGGAGTCCCCCGGATACGGATTGTGACCCGCGGTGACAAACGGCGGCAAGCTCCCGGAACGGCTGGCGAAAAGCCCCGGGGGCGGGTGCGCTCGCCCCGTGCGGGCCCGCATGCTATGAACAGCCGCTCGCACCCGGAGCCCGACTTGAAGACGCTAAGCACCCGCGATCCCTCGTTTCCTCTCGAGTGGCGGCGGCTGTGTGCCCGCGGCTCGGCCGAGGACGAGGGGCCCATCCGGGAGGCGGTGGCGCGCACCGTCGCGGAGGTCGCGGCCCGCGGCGACGAGGCGCTCCTCGAGCTGACGGCGCGCTTCGACGGCTGGAGGCCCGCCTCGGCCGCGGCGCTGGTGGCCGGGCCGCGGGAGTTCCGGGCGGCCTTCGCCTCGCTGCCGGCGGCGGGGCGCAAGGCGCTCCGCCTCGCGGCGAGGCGCATCCGCGACTTCCACGCCCGGGAGATCGACGCCGAGGTGCCGCTGCGCCGCGACCGGGCCGGGGCGCTGCTCGGCCAGGTGACGCGGCCGCTCGGCCGCGTCGGCCTCTACGTCCCGGGCGGCACCGCCCGCTACCCCTCCACCGTCCTCATGACCGCGGTACCCGCCCGGGTGGCCGGCGTCCGCGAGATCGTCGCCTGCTCGCCGGCGATGAAGCCGGCCGAGGCCGGCGGGCGCGCCGGGGTGGTGGACGCCTGGACGCTGGCCGCCTGCCACGTGGCCGGCGTCTCCCGCCTCTTCAAGGTGGGCGGGGCCCAGGCCGTCGCGGCGATGGCCCACGGCACCGCCACCGTCCCGGCGGTGGACAAGATCTGCGGCCCGGGCAACGCCTACGTGGCCGCGGCCAAGCGGCTGGTCTTCGGCCTGGTGGACATCGACATGATCGCCGGCCCCACCGAGGTGGCGGTGGTGGCCGCGCCCGGCGCCGACCCGGCCGAGTGCGCCGCCGACCTCCTGGCCCAGGCCGAGCACGACGTCCGGGCGGTGCCGGTGCTCTTCACGCCGTCGGCGCGCCTGGCCGCGCGGGTGGCGGCCGAGGTGGAGCGGCAGCTGGAGAGCCTGCCGCGGCGGGCCATCGCCGCCCGGTCGGCGGAGGAGCGCGGCGCCCTGGTGGTGACGCGAGGCCTCGCCGAGGCGGTCCGGCTCGCCGACGAGTGGGCCCCGGAGCACCTGGCGCTGCTGGTCCCCGACCCGCAGCGCTGGGTGAAGCGCATCTCGCGGGCCGGGGCGGTCTTCGCCGGCACCCACACGCCCGAGGCGGTCGGCGACTACGTGGCCGGGCCGTCGCACGTGCTGCCCACCGCCGGGACGGCGCGCTACGCCTCGCCGCTCTCGGTGGCCACCTTCCGGCGGCGCATGAGCGTGCTCGACCTGTCGCCGCGGGCCCTGGCGGCGGTGGCGCCGGCGGTCGAGGCGCTGGCCGCGGCCGAGGGCTTCGAGGCCCACGCCCGGGCGGTGCGGCTGCGCCTGGGAAAGGGGAAGCGACCGTGAAGAGGCGCCAGGGGAAGCTCGCCCGCAAGACCCGGGAGACCGACGTGGCGGTGGCGCTGGCGCTCGCGCCCGGCCCGGCCCGCGTCGCCACCGGCCTGCCCTTCTTCGACCACATGCTGGAGCAGCTCTCCCGCCACGGCGGCATGGCGCTCACCGTGAAGGCGAAGGGCGACCTCGAGGTGGACGCGCACCACACCGTCGAGGACGTGGGCATCGCCGTCGGCGAGGCGCTGCGCCAGGCGCTGGCCGACAAGGCCGGGCTGGCCCGCTACGGCCATGCGGTGGTGCCGCTCGACGAGGCGCTGGTGGAGGCGGTGGTGGACCTCTCCGGCCGGCCGCACCTCACCTGGAACGCCCGGCTGCCGAGCGGCAAGAAGTTCATCGGCGGCTACGACGTGGACCTGACGCAGGACTTCTTCCAGGCGCTGGTGAACCACGCCCGCATCACCGTCCACGTGAACGTCCGCTACGGCCGCAACCTGCACCACCTGGTCGAGGCCACCTTCAAGGCCTGCGCCCGGGCGCTGCGGGCGGCCACCGTGGTCGAGGGCACGGGAGTGCCGAGCACGAAGGGCCTGCTGTGACCGACGTGGTCGCCCTGGTGGACTACGGCGCGGGGAACCTCCGCTCCGTCGAGAACGCGCTGCGCGAGGTGGGCGCCGCCGTGGTGGTGACGCGCGACCCGGACCGGGTCCGGGCCGCGGCCCGGGTGGTGGTGCCGGGCCAGGGCTCGATGCCGGAGTGCGCCGAGGCCATGCGCCGCAGCGGCGTGGCCGACGCGCTGGTGGAGGCCATCCGCGGCGGGAAGCCGGTGCTGGGTATCTGCGTGGGGTTGCAGATCCTCTTCGCCGACGGCGAGGAGGCCGGGGGCGCCCGCGGGCTGGGCATCCTCCCCGGGACCGTCCGCCGGCTGCCCGACGGGGTGAAGCTGCCGCACATCGGCTGGAGCCGGGTCCGGACCACGCCCTCCTGCCCGCCGCTGCTCCGCCCGCTCGACGGGCAGTACCTCTACTTCGCCCACAGCTACGCCGCCCCCGCCGACGCCCGCGGCGCGGCGCTGCTCTGCGACCACGGCCGCACCTACTGCGCCGCCCTGGCCGACGGCAACCTCTACGGCGTGCAGTTCCACCCGGAGAAGAGCCAGAAGGTGGGGCTCGCCCTCCTCGACCGGTTCGTGAAGCTGTGATCCTCCTCCCCGCCATCGACCTCATGGACGGCCGGGTGGTCCGGCTGCAGAAGGGCGACTTCGGCACCCGCACCGTCTACTCCGACGACCCGGGCGCGGTCGCCGCGCGCTTCCGCGACGCCGGGGCCACGCGGCTGCACGTGGTGGACCTGGACGGCGCCCGGAGCGGCCGGCCGGTGAACGGCGAGGCCGTCCGCGCCATCGCCGCGGCCGGCGTCCCCTTCGAGGTGGGGGGCGGCCTGCGCCGCCTCGAGGACGTCGAGGCGGTGCTGAAGCACGGCGCCGCCTGGGCGGTGCTGGGGACCGCCGCGGTGGAGCGGCTGGAGCTGGTCGGCGAGGCCTGCCGCCGCTTCCCGGGCCGCATCGTCTGCGGCATCGACGCCCGGGGCGGCGAG
>JAKAEO010000258.1 GCA_021818285.1 Myxococcales bacterium | reverse complement strand
CGGGGGAGCCCGGGCGACGGTAGAATCACGCGAATGCCCGGCACCACCCTCCGCACGCCCGGCCCCGCGCCCGCCGCCCAGGCCCCGGCGAACTGGCCTTCGCCGGGCGCCAGCGTCCCCGGCGCGCAGCCCGCGCACGGCGGAACGGCCTACCAGCTGCCGCCCGGCGTCCCCGCCGTCGGCGCCCTCCCGCCCGGCGTGATGCAGGGGCCGGCGGTGGTGCCGGTGCCGGACGACGACCCGTCCGCGCAGCAGAAGGCGATCCTGGAGGAGCGCAAGCGGCGCTTCAACGCGTCGATGGAGCTGATGAACAAGCGCGCCGCCGACCACGCGCGCGCCGAGGGCCGCCCCGTCCCGCCGCCGCCGCCCGAGCGCGACGTCCCCCCGCGCCGGCCGGCCAGCTCGCGGCGCGGGACGCTCTGGGGCGAGTAGCGGTCGCGGGCGCTGCAGCCGCACCAAGCTCGCAGGACAGCCCGCGCCCCGCGGTGGCCCTCGCCCCGGCTCCGGCCGGCGCACCTGGCGAGGTGAGTGCCGCGATGGCCCTCGCCCCGGTCCCGGCCGGGGAGAGGGCGGATCGGCGGCATCGCGAGCGCCCGCGGGTGAGGGGCGCGGCCCGCCGCGAACGCAGCCGCGACCGTCCACGGCCACACATGCCCTTCGATGCCCTCGACCTCGCCCTCGAGCTGGTCCAATCCCTCCGCGACGTCGTGCTAAGATCCTGCCGTGACGCACGCGACCCAACAGCCCGGCAGGACCGGTCCGGCGGCGCCGGCGGTCGAACCGGCCAGCCGCGAGGAGGCGATCCGCGCCATCGACGCGCTGGTCGAGGAGTGCCGCGTCGAGGCCCTCTGGTCCTTCCGCGCCGACTTCCGGCCGCGAAACGACCGCGAGCGGCGGCAAGTCCTGGAGGCCATCCAGGAGCGCTCCGGCCGCGACGTCTTTCGCCGGGCGGGGGTCCTCCGGGCATGGCTCTCACGCCACTCCAGCGACGAATCTGCCGGCTGCTAGCCGAGCAGCGCCGGCTCGGCGGCGAGAGCTACGTCGCGGGAGGCGCCGCGCTCAACGAGCTGCTCGGCGGCGCCAGGGTGTCCCGCGACATGGACCTCTTCCACGACACCGAGGAGGCGCTGGCCGCCACCTGGGAGCGGGACCGCGCGGCGCTCGCCGCCGCCGGGCTCCGCGTCGTCGTGTCGCTCCAGGGTCCCGCCTTCGTCCAGGCCCGGGTGGACGACGGCGCGGAGGCCGAGGTGCTGCAGTGGGCCCAGGACAGCGCCTTCCGCTTCTTCCCGCTGGTGGAGGACCCGACCTTCGGCCTCACGCTCCACCCCTTCGACCACGCGACCAACAAGGTGCTGGCGCTGGCGGGGCGGCGCAAGGTCCGCGACTGGGTGGACGCGATCCGCTGCCACGAGGCGGTGCAGCCCCTCGGGTACCTGGCCTGGGCGGCGTCGGGGAAGGACCCGGGGCTCTCGCCGGCGTTCATCCTCGAGCAGGCGGCGAGGACGCGGTACGTGCAGGAGGAGATCGACCAGCTCGCCTTCGAGGGGCCGGCGCCGCGGGCCGCCGACCTCTCGGTCCGGTGGCACCGGGCGCTGGACGAGGCGCGCCAGATCGTCCGGCTGCTGCCGCCGGAGCAGGCCGGCCGGTGCGTCCTCGACGGGCGGGGCGGGCTGGCGCGGAGCCCGCCGGACGCGCTGGCCAGGGAGGTGGCCGCGGGAGCCCTCGCCTACCACGAGGGACGGATCCGCGGCGCCTGCCCGGAGCTCCGGGAGTAGGCGCAGGGGACCGCCGCAGCCGCGGCGATTCCCGGGTCGGGGCGGCGCCCGGCCCGGCGCCATCGGGAACGCTCGCGGGTGAGGGGCGCGTCCCAGCGTTGCGTCCTCATTACGCTCCAGTATAATAATGGCGCAAATGTTCCCGGCTCCCGCACCCCTCACCCGCTCCAGCCTCGAAGCCGCCTTCCGGGCGCTGGACCGGCGCCTCGCGGAGCCCCTGACCCTGGTCGTCGGCGGAGGGACCGCGATGATGCTGGCCCACGGCCTGCCGGTGCGGACCACCGACGTGGACGCCTACCCGGTCCAGGGGCGCCTCGAGGACCTGGGCCCGAGGATCCCGGAGGTCGCGCGCGAGGTCGGGATCGCGCCCGATTGGCTCAACCCGCACTTCGAGACCTTCGCCCACGTCCTGCCGGCCGACTACGGGAGCCGGCTGCGCGAGGTCTTCGCCGGCGAGCGGCTGCGGGTGATGGCGCTCGGGGTCGAGGACCTCCTGGTGATGAAGTGCTTCGCCGGCCGGGAGAAGGACGTGGGGCACGCGCGGGCCCTGCTTCGCCGCGGGCCCGACCTCCGCATCGTGGAGCGCCGCATCGAGGAGCTGGTGGAGCGAGGCGTCCCCGGGGCGCTCGACGCCGCGGACTTCCTCGACGACCTCCGGGAGGGCGCGTGAGCCCGGCCCCGCCGGTCCCGCGCCGTCCGGCCGGGGGCCCGGCCGCGCTCGCGCGGGTCCCGCTGGCGGAGCGCGAGCTGCCCCGGCTGTACCACGAGCTGTCGCGCCTCGGCGCGCGCGCCGAGGGCCGGCCGGTGGCCTGGCGCCACGGGAACCCGGCTCCCGAGGAGCTGGCCGTCCTGGCCTCCCAGGCCGCGCGGCAGGAGCCGCGGCTCCTCTGGGTGCTGGTGGAGCTGCTCGCCACCGGCTGGGACCGGCTCGATCCGCTGAAGCTGCGCCGGGCCCTGGCCGGCGCCCGCTGGCCCGCGGCGCTGGGCGTCGCCTTCGAGTTCGCGCGCCGCGCGCGGCCCTCGGTCGAGCTCGACGACGTGGCCGCCTTCGTCCTCGCCCGCGTCGGGCCCGCCCGCGGCGAGCGCTTCTTCCTCGGGACGCGGGCCTTCGGCGGCGCGCTGGCGCGGCGGGACGTCGAGGAGTCGCTCGCCGAGTACGCCCGGTGGGGCTACTTCTCCCGCGAGGAGCCGCTCGCGAAGGAGCTCGGCGCCGCGCTTCACGGCACGCTGGCGCGGCGCGAGCGGATGAACCTGCTGCGGCGGCTCGCCGCCCGCGGCCCCTTCACGATCCGCGACTATCTCGCGGCGCTCCAGGGGCGCGCCTCGCGCCGGCAGGCGAGCCGGGACCTGGCCACGGCCCCGTTCCTGGGGCGCGGCGGCGCCACCCGCGCCGCGAGGTACCGGCTGCTGGGCGGGCCCTGAACGGCATCGCGAACGCGTGCGGGTGAGGGGCGCGTTCGACCGCCACCCCCCCCAAGTCGCGCGCGAGATCGACAGGCCCAAGTACGATCGGCGGTGAAGCAGGCTCAGGGCGGCGGAAGCAGCGGTCTGTCTCGAGCGCCCCGTCCCGTGCCGGACGGCGTGGTGTCGTACTACGGCAACCTTGACCGCCGAGGCGCCGAGCAAGCTGACGCACGGAGAGATGCCGTGGCGGGCGGCCCACCGGAGATGCGCCGTCGTCAGCGCCCAAGCTTCCTGCAGAACTCCGACACCACCGCCGGCGTGATGTACCGGTTCTCTTCAGCGATCGCCCGCGCGATTCGCTCGGCATCATCGGCGGCCAGCACCTTCATTGCGACGAGGTCGAGCATGAGGCGGAGGCTCCAGCGCACCTCCAGCTTCTCTCGCCTGCAGGCCGTTCGGAGCGCCCTGTCGTTCGTGACGCAGACGAGCCGCTGGTCGCGAGCAATGAGGACCAAGACGCGGTCATTGAAGGAGAGCGGGCCCTTCCTGCCGAGCGACGCGGCTTCCGTCAGCTGCTCGGTGGTCGCCGTCACGATCTGGATGCCGAGCGCCTCGCAGTCCTCCCGGGAGAGGTCCTCCACCTCGTCGAGGATCGGCTCGGGCACCAGGACATCGCCGAGATGCCGGACCGTGAGATCGAGGACAGATCGATCGACATGGACGTAGTCGATGAGGACGCTCGCGTCGAGGAGCAGCAGCGTGCGTCTGGGCATGGGCCGCTCAGGCCACCCACGCCATCGAGAGCTCCCGCATCTC
>JAKAEO010000257.1 GCA_021818285.1 Myxococcales bacterium | reverse complement strand
GCTTGCCCCAGAGGAAGCTGGAGGTCGCCACGCCGCCGGGACCCAGCTCCAGGGCCAGGGTGTTGGAGACGTGGCCGTGGAGGCGCGCGGTGACGAAGACGCTGGGGCCCGTCCACGGCGGCGGCGCCGTCTCCAGCTCCGCGGGCACGCTCATCCAGCCGGCTTCGTCGCCGGAGGGCTCGCCCGGCGGCCCCTCGTCCGCGCCGCCGGCCTCCGCCGCGGCGGCGGCCTTCTCCTCCTGCGCGTCGGGCAGCGGCTCCTCGGCGGGGCGGTCCGGGACGGGCCCGGGCGGAAGCTCCGGCGGCGGGGGGCCGCGCCAGTTCGGCCCCTCCCGCTCGGTGTACTTCTTGTGGGGATCGACGGCGCGCAGGGCGACGGCGGCGCCCGCGCCGGCGTCCTCGACCACCAGGACCACCGCGTCGGTGAGCCGCTGGAAGGTGGAGGCCCACCGGGCCGGGAAGCTCCAGGCGAGCCGGAGGTCCAGCCGGAGCCGGCCGCCGGAGAAGGTGGCGCCGTGGCCGGCGAGGAGAAGCCCGCTGTCGCCGGGCTCCGGCGAGCCCTCGGCGGGCTCGAAGGTCAGGAGCGAGGGGACCGTGAAGGGGAGCGCGCCCACGTCCGCCTCAGGAGTAGTGGTCCCAGTTCGGGGATGGGTGCGGGGGCCAGGTGGTGCGGCGCCCGCCCTGCATGGCCGCGGGGGAGAGGTCGGTGCGCTTCAGGCGCGGCTCGCACTCGGCGCAGAAGGCCCCCTGCTTCTCCACCTTCTTGTCGTCGCGGAAGAACATCGTGCACAGGTCGCCCGCCCCGGCGGCGTAGGTGAAGCCGCTGGTGGTGCGGGTGGAGGCCACGCGGGTGGCGTGGAAGTGGCAGTGGGGCCCCTGGCCCCCGTGGTCGTCGCCGTGCCAGTTCGCGTTGGCCTCCTGGCCGGTGCGGTTCCCGGTGGCCGCGTCGTGGACGTCCTCCTTGTCCACCGCCTGCCCGAGGGAGTGGCCCACCTCGTGGGTGAAGGTCTGGAGGACGGTGACCAGGCCGCCCGCCTCGTTGGAGCGGACCACGCAGAAGTTGTCCAGGCTGTAGCCGCAGAAGCCGTGGTCGCGCTCCCGGGTGTCGACGACCAGCCGGAGGGTGTTCCCGTCCTTGAGGTCCTTCCACACCCCCGGGTTGCGGTGGAGGTGGATGCGGAGCTTCCGGTCGGACTCCTTCCGGACGTGCTCGGTGACCTCGACCCAGGGATCGGCGGGGCCGGTCCTGACCCAGGCGTGGGCGCAGCCGGTGTCGGCCTTCCGGTAGCCCAGGGGGCGGCCGGTGGAGAGGAGGTAGTCTCCCTTGGCGAGGTCCGCCTTCCCGACGTTCTTCTGGTACCGCCTGGTGGCCTTGTCGAAGATGTCGGTGACGATGAGCAGCCGCATGTGGAGCGGCTTGCGGGTGAGCCGGGACCTCGCCGCGTCGTAGAGGTGCGGCATGTGGACGACGTCGGCCGGGGTGTAGGGCTCCTCCACCAGCGTCTTCGTGGACGACGCCGGCTCCCACTTCACGTCGACGAAGGCCTTCTTGAAGACCTCCTCGACCTTGGGCTTCATCTGGCCGTAGAGCTTGAGCGCCTCGCCGTTCATGTGGTGGACGCTGATGTAGATGCGCCGCCACGTCTCGAAGACCTGGGTCTCCAGGGCGTTGCCCTTGTCCCCGAGCTTGGCCACCTTCACCTTGTACTGGTCGCCGCCCACGTGGGGCAGGGCGAGGGTGGAGCGGAACTTGTCGGTGAAGTTGATGGCCAGCTTCTTCGTCATCCGCGCCCGGGCCCCGGCCGCGAGCCACTTCGCCTCGGTGTTCTTGTTCCCCACCGGCTCCACCCAGAACTCGGCGACGCAGACGTGGTTGCCGAAGGCGTCGGAATCCGCCACCACCGGGACGAGGGTGCCGCGCATCTCGCCCTTGCCCAGCTTCCAGTCGGCGGCGCTGCCGACGTTGTCCGGGACGTTGACGAAGCACTTGATCATCGCGGCTCCTCGCAGCTTCCAGGGTCCTGCCGACAGGGTAGCAGGGGTGCCTGGCGGCGGCGCGTGAGCCCCGTCACACCCCGTCGGGGCCCGTCACCCGACCGCGAACCTCGCCCACTCCACCTTCAGGCAGCGGTCCTGCACCACCAGGATCCCGGCGCGGGCCAGGGTCTCGGCCGCCGCGTCGTTGCGGATGCCGAGCTGGAACCAGACGCAGGGCGGCCGCATCGCCAGGACGTCGGCGAGGTGGGCGGGGATGTCCCGGGGCCTGCGGAAGACGTCGAGGACGTCCACCGGCCCGGGCACGTCCACGCACCGGCGGTAGACGGGCCGGCCCAGGATCTCCTTGGCCTCCGGGTAGTAGACGGGGACGGGGACGATCTCGACCCCGTGGCGCTGGAGGTACTCCGGCACGTCGTAGGCGGCCTGGCCGGAGGCCTCCGCCGTCTTGATGCCCAGCACCGCCACCCGCCGCGCCTTGCGGACGATCTCGGCGATGCGCGCGTCGTCCTCGACCAGGTTCCCGGAGTACATGGGGCCTCCCGTGGAACGTCAGATCCCGGAGTTAACCTGATCGGCCGGCGCGCGCGAAGGGCTTCGATGGGCCCCCGGGCGAGAAAGTGGACAGGCCCCCTCCCCGCCCTACGATGGCCCTCGAGCCCGGGGGGTGCGCCCGGAAGCGAGGTCCAGCGCGAATGGAAGGCAAGAAGACGGCGGTGGTCACCGAGAGCGCGGTCCAGGCCGCGCTGCGCCGCGGCCCGGCACCGGAGCTCGGCGCCGAGGAGGAGCAGGCCATGCGCATGCGGCTGGGCGCGGCCCTCCCCCGGACGGCCCGGCTGGAGCGCAAGGTGCTCGAGGGAACCGACGCCGAGCTGGAGCTGCTGGCCTTCGAGATCGAGGCCTTCCTCCACCTGCGCCCCCGCGCCCCCTCGGCCCGCCCCCGGGCCGCCCCGCGCGACTCACGGACGAAGGAGAAGATCGTCCGGGCGCTCCGCAAGCGGAGCTGAGCCCGTCCCGGGCCGGCCGGATCGCGCCCGCCCGGCCCCGGCCGGCGCCGTCACTGCATCCGCCGCACCAGCGCCTCGCCGGCGAGCCCCAGCGGCGGCTCGTCGCCCGCGCCGCCGCCCCCGCCCCCGCCCGCCAGCAGCCCGGCCACCGCGTCGGCCGCCTTCGGGTTCCGCCACCAGTCCTCGTCGTACCGCTCCACCCAGGCGAGGCGCAGCCGCTCGGCGCGCGCCGCGCCCCGCAGCAGGGCCAGCGCCCCGGGCCCGTCGGCGTCGCGCGCGGCGAGCCCGTCCGGCCAGGCGGCCAGGGTGGCGAGCGACAGCGCCTCGCGGTGCGCCGCGCGCCAGGCGGCCCCGCTCGTCCCCCGCTCCACCTCGGCGGCCACCCGCAGCGAGGCGGCGGCGCAGCGCAGGGCGAAGAGCCGCCGCAGCGAGAGCAGCCGCACCGGGTCGGCGAGCTCCTTCCGGTCGGCCCCCAGGCGGCGCGACAGCCAGCCCGGGTCGAGCAGCAGGTCCGACAGGAGCGCACCCACCGTGAATGGCAGGGCCGGCTCCCGGGCGTGGGGGCGGGGGCCGAGCGCCGCGGCCAGCGCCCGCCCCGCCGCGCCGAGGAGCCCCTCCCAGTCGGCGACGCCTCCCTGGCGCCGCAGGCAGACGCGGGGACCCACCGCGTGGGCCCCGGGCCAGCGCCCCGGCCGGTCGGCGTCGTCCACGCGGATGCGGGAGAGGTCGAGCCGCAGCGGCGCCAGCGTCTCGCGCAGCGCCAGGGGCAGCATCCCGGCCGGGAAGAGGCCGTCGAGGCCGGGCAGGGCGAGGAGGAAGAGCAGGTCCGCGCGGTCGAGGTCGCCGCGGGGGCGCGGGACGAGCCCCTCCTGGCGCGCCAGCCAGCCGAGCAGCTCCCGCCAGGCGTCGTCGGTCGCGGCGAGCAGCGCGTCGGCCGCGACCACCGCCTCCCAGTCCGGCGCGAGCCCGCCCTCGGCGCGGGCCCGGGCCCGGAG
>JAKAEO010000041.1 GCA_021818285.1 Myxococcales bacterium | reverse complement strand
CGCGTGGACCGGCGTGGCGTACCACTCGCCGAGCGTGGTGGTGGGCTCGTCGCGCGCCGCCTCCGTGACCGGGCCGAGCCTGGCCAGGAGCTTGGCCTTGCAGCGGGAGGACAATGGGGAGGGTCAGAGCCAAAGCGATCCCAAAGGGCATCGAGCTACGGTCGTCCAGTCGCGCTCCCGGGCCACCCTCGCGCCACTCGCGTTCGAGCCGGCCGGCGTAGGTCAGCAGCAGTTGCTGACCCACCAGGAGGAGCAGCCCTACCAGGGCCGGCGTGGTCCACGGTCGTGGTCGATCAGAGACAGGGACCACCGGTCCCTTGCGGCGGAGGAGCCAGGCAAGGCCAGTGGGAATGGCCCAGAGCAGGAGCACCGTCCCGCCCAGCCCGATGGCCCAGACCCTCGTCGTCGACGTTGCCTTCCACATCGGCTCGAAGGGATCCAGCAGCGTCCCAAGTGTCAGGACAAGGTAGCCGCTCGGCGAGAAGCCCACCAGCAACGCGGTCGCGGCCACCCAAAGCGCGTAGCCGCCAAGAGCGACTCCGATCCCCTTCCATGCCCGTCTCCAGCGCCGGGACAGGACGACCGAGCAGACAATGGCGATGATGAGCGGGACCTGGAAGAGGTCCGTGAAGGCCATGGCCCCCTGGATCTTGGGCAGGACGTGTTCCACTCGCTGTCGAGCATAGGGCCCTCGTCGGGAGGCGTCTACACTCAGGGTGGGGCGGGCAACAGGAGCCCTCCAGGCCAACGTGACCAAGGCGCGTATCAAGGCCCAGAAGGCGACCCCAGACTGCCCTTCCTGCTAGCCCTTGCGACCCGAGGTTTCTCCATATCCCACCCACAACGCGATCGCCTCGCGTGCCATGCGCTTCGCCTCGGCCAGCGTGTCGCCTTCGGTGATGCAGCCAGGGCACTTGCGCACCGTGACCCAGTAGCCGCCCGCCTTGCGGTCGGGCGTGAGGACCGCACGGTAGATCCGCCCCCCAACGCGCAGGCCGACCACGCGCCGAACGATACGTCGTGAACTGCTCGGCTTGGTCCTATGCACCACGGGCGGCCTTCCAGGTCGCGAAGTCTCGCCGCACCTGCCACGCGGTGGCAAACGACCCGTACGTCCGCCTGGCGAGCGCGGCCGCCGGCAGCCCGTGATCGCGTTCCAGCGCCGCCCACATGTCCGCTCGATAGGTGGGCCCGATGACGAGACGCCAACGGTACGCCGCGTGCCGCTTTCCGAGCTCCGTCGGCGACAGCACGTCGGACGGCCGGTCGCGGAGAACGTTGGCTGGGGCCCTGAGCTTCGAGCCGGCGAACCGAGGATCTTCCCCGTGGCGGGCCACCTGGAACTCGGTCCCGGTGGGCAGGAGGTCCACGCGAGGTCCCCGGTAGGTCTGGACCAGCCGGGCGAATCGTCGGTCTGCCGCTCGCCAGCGCGCGAGTGCGCCCCAGAAGGCGCGAACGCGCGTCGACCCCTGGAGCCCCACGAGCCGGGTGAGCCGGTCGGCGTTCACCCGACCCGAGTGCACGCCGAACCAGGTCGCGAGGACCGCCAGCACTCGGAGGTCGCCGTGTTCCATGCCCTCGAAGGACGCAAAGAGGAGCGTGTCCTCGATGTTCGGGTCGTGCGAGCCCTCACCACCGACGAGCATTCCCATCCCGACCATGTCGGCCGTCAGGGCATCGGCTGAGGGCGCTCGGGCAGGCGCAAGGGCGCGGCTATGGCCCATGGCCGAGCCTCCGGGCCAGGTCGCCGAGCGTTGCCCGGACGTGTTCGGGCCAGTGGGGGTTCAGGTCCTGCGGCTCGAGCCAGGCGATCGCCTCGGCCAGCTCGGTCCGCGTGGGCGCCAGCGCGACGCAGTCCGGGAGGTCGAGGCCTCGATCGCAGAGCGCGAACAGCTTCGCCTTGAGGAGGTCCGAGCGGTGGAGCGTGCGGAGAACCACCACCCGACCGCGGAAGGCCTCCTGCAGCCTCAGCTCCCACCCGGGCGGGAGCATCCCGGCGAGCTGGCTCGGGCCGTTGTTCAGCCAGTCGTCCTTCAGCGCCTCTCCCCTCGCGCGGACCTCCGCGGCGAAGGCCGCGGCGGCGGCCAGGATCTCGGGCGGAAGGGCCGGGTGCAGGATGTCGCAGTCGCGCGTCTGGCGCGTGATGAAGCCGAGCAGGCTCAGGGCCGCACCCCCGACCACGACGGCCTCCAGCGCGAAGCCCCGGGTGGCCAGGAACCTGTCGAACGCGGTGAGGGTGGTGCGCGGGTCCATGCAGGTATCAGTATAACCGATACCCTGCCGCGGGGCACGGAGTCGGCCGAGCGCGCCTAGAAGCCATTTCAAGACCGGTCGAGGGGAAAGACCCATCGGATCGATCGGTTAGCCGGTCGGTCCGGTGGAAAGTTGAGGGCAATCTCTGGCTGAGATCTACAGCTAGGGATGGAGCGCCTGACCGACCAGCAGTGGGCCCTCGTCGAGCCCCACCTGCCGAAGCGCAAGGCCAGCCCCAAGGGCGGCCGCCCACCCGCAGACGACCGCGCCTGCTTCGAGGGGATCCTCTGGATCCTCCGTACCGGGGCGCGCTGGAAGGACCTGCCGAAGGAGTATCCGAGCCCGGCGGCCTGCTGGCGGCGCCTCGCGGAGTGGGAGCGCGAGGAGGTCTGGCTCGATCTCTGGCGGGCCTTCATCGCCCAGCTCGACCATCAAGGTCAGCTGGACTGGAGCGAGGCCTTCATGGACGGGACCTTCGCTCCCGCGAAGAAGGGGGGCCTTGCGTGGGAAGAACACGCAAGGGCAAAAGGCGCGAGGCATCGACTTCATCGCCCCGCACCTGCGGACCCGCGTGAACCGCTACGCGGCGGCGGCCCTCTCGCGCCGGAGCGGAGCGGAGCCGCGCCTACTGCACCGGTGCCGCATCGGACCGAGCGCCTCGACGGAGACACCCCGGACAAGTACAGAGCCCGGTGCCAGAGCGTGGCGCCGTCGCCTGATCTAGACCTGCGAGGCCCACGAGCGCGGTATGCCGGATCTAGGACGGAACCGTCGGAGCCGCGGCGAAGTGAGCACCGCCGCGAGAGGGCCCAGCCGCCGCCGAGTCCAGCAGGGTTTTGAAGCTGCTTCTAGGCGCTGCCTCGGGAGCCCATCACAGGGAGACCCAAACGCACAGGGTCTGACTCTTTGCTGCGGCCGAACGGGCAAAGGACACAAGCTGTTCGATGATCGGCAGGACCTCATCAGCCGTTGATGAGATCTCCTCCGTTGCCGCCCACCGCGCGGCGGCTGAAGCCATCTCCGATCCGCCCAGTGTCCGCAGCTTCTCGACATAGCTTCCTGGGAACTCGAAGATCCACGACTCCTCGCCGCTGACGACCTCGAGAAGTGCATGCTTCTCTCGGCAACCGTCGAGGGGCCCGCCCTCGCCGATCTCGGCCCGGCAGGTATGGACCGGTCGCGGGCCCGTCGGGCAAGGCCGCCCCCAGGCCGAGGGTCGCGGGTTCGAACCCTTTTCCCGCTCCGGTCGTGGGGCTGGCCGGCGCCGGTCGCGGGGAGAACGTCCCCGGGCCGTCCCTCGACCGCGGGGTGGCCCAGCGGATCTTCGCCAAAGCGGCCCTGCCGCGGCGGGACGCCGCACGGGCACAGTGGCGGGACACCGGAGGAACACCGCATGTCCCGATCGCATCGCCTGAGCAACCTCGTCCTCGTCGCGGCCCTGGCCTGGATCTCCGCCTGCGGCGGCGGCGGCGGTGGCGGCGGAAGCGGGACCTCGACGACACCGCCCCCTCCGGCCGCCACCTGCAGCGACGGCGTCAAGAACGGCGCCGAGACCGGCGTCGACTGCGGCGGCGGCACCTGCCCGCCCTGCGCCGCCACCAAGGGCTGCCTCGTCGCCACCGACTGCCAGAGCGCCGTCTGCACCGCCGGCGTCTGCCAGGCCCCCACCTGCACCGACGGCGTCAAGAACGGCGCCGAGACCGGCGTCGACTGCGGCGGCGGCACCTGCGCCGCCTGCGCCTCCGGCAAGGGCTGCCTCGCCGCCACCGACTGCCAGAGCGCCGTCTGCACCGCCGGCGTCTGCCAGGCCCCCACCTGCACCGACGGCGTCAAGAACGGCGCCGAGACCGGCGTCGACTGCGGCGGCGGCACCTGCGCCGCCTGCGCCTCCGGCAAGGGCTGCCTCGCCGCCGCCGACTGCCAGAGCGCCGTCTGCACCGCCGGCGTCTGCCAGGCCCCCACCTGCGCCGACGGCGTCAAGAACGGCGCCGAGACCGGCGTCGACTGCGGCGGCGGCACCTGCGCCGCCTGCGCCGCCGGCAAGTCCTGCCTCGCCGCCACCGACTGCCAGAGCGCCGTCTGCACCGCCGGCGTCTGCCAGGCCCCCACCTGCGCCGACGGCGTCAAGAACGGCGCCGAGACCGGCGTCGACTGCGGCGGCGGCACCTGCGCCGCCTGCGCCTCCGGCAAGGGCTGCCTCGCCGCCGCCGACTGCCAGAGTGGCGTCTGCACCGGCAACGTCTGCCAGGCCCCCACCTGCGCCGACGGCGTCAAGAACGGCGCCGAGACCGACGTCGACTGCGGCGGCGGAACCTGCGCCGCCTGCGCCGCCGGCAAGTCCTGCCTCGCCGCCACCGACTGCGCGGGCGGCGCCGCCTGCACCGCCGGGCTCTGCGGCCTGCCGCCCTCGATCGGCATCTCCTCCGCGCCTTACGGGAGCCTGCACGCGCGGCTCCACTTCGGCCCGGACCAGTTCGCGCCCGCCTCCTTCACCGTGCGCCGGAGCACCAGCCCCGGCGACCCCGCGGCCACGGCGGTCGCGACCCCCGTCGGCTCGGCGCGCGACTACCTGGACGCCGGCCTGTCGGTGGGCACGACCTACTACTACACGGTGTCCGCGACCGGCCCCCAGGGCGCCGTCACCTCCACCGAGGTCCAGGTGGTCACGGCGCCGCCGCCGACCTTCACGGCGCCGCCCACCGGCCTCGTCGCCACCTGGGTCCCGCCCGTCTCGATCATGGACCTGGGACACGTCCACCTGGAATGGGACCCGTACCCGGGCGCCAACGCCTACGAGGTGTACCGGACCCCGGTGGCCGAGCTGGTCGGGAACCAGCAGTTCGCCAACCTCCTCGGCGTCACCTCCGGCGCGACCGCCATCGACGACGGCGCGGTGATCCGCGGGGTCCGCTACCACTACTTCGTCATCGCCCACGACACGCTGGCCACGCCGCAGCGGGTCTCCGACCCGGCGACCGTGTCGGCCGCCGCGCCGGGCACCCCGGTCGGCTGCGACGCCCCCGTCGTCGACACCGTGTCCAGCGCCCCCGACCTCGCGGCCGCGCAGTTCTTCTTCTGGGGCGGCGCCAACGCGCGGGAGAACCACGTGTACGCCGGGCTCGACCCCGCCGCCGTCACCCCGCTGAACGGGGGCACCAGCGCGCCGCTCGACGGGCCGCCCAACAACCTGCCCATCGTGCAGGTCCGTCCCGGGTACTACCGGATGGACGTCCCCTGGAGCGTCCTGCAGGGGCTCTTCGGCGCCGGCGCCACCGTCCACGTCGCGGCCGAGTCCTGGGGCCTGACCGCCGCGTACCGCAGCGCCTCGCTGCAGCACGCCAGCTTCCTGGTCCCGGCCAGCGGGTCGGCCACCATCACCGACCTCGCCGCCGCCCGCCTGAACCCGCGCGCGGTCCAGCTCACCTGGAGCCCGATGGCCTTCCTCATCGACGGCTACGACGTGTACCGGCTCGCGGCGCAGACCGACACCCCGAGCGCCACGAACCAACTGGCGGCGCTCTGGGGCACCAACTCCTACCTCGACACCACGGCGAGCCCGTCGACGACCTACTTCTACAGGGTCATCGCGCGGAAGACCCGGTCCTCCTTCCCGTCGAACGCCGCCCAGGTGAAGACCTTCTCCGACTGGCCGCCGGTCGTCCTCCCGCCCGTGGGCCTCCCCTTCACCGGGTCGGCCGAGCTGGGCTGGTCCTCCTTCAACGACGGGACCACCTTCAAGGTCTACGGCGGCACCTCCTTCAACCCGCTCGACCTCCCGGGCTTCTCCACCGCCCTGCTGCCGGTGACCGTGACGACCTACTCCAACTTCGGCATGACCCTCGGCGGCGCGGCCCTCTCCTGCACGACGGCGCAGCGCGACGCCACCCGGACGTCGCTCTTCCTCCTCAAGGTCTGGGGGCGCTGGTGGGTGTCCGAGGTCTATCCCGACGGCACCGAGTCGGCGAAGTCGGCCTCGCTCCCGATGCTGCTCTGGTGACCGCGGGCGGGCCCGCCGGGCGACCGGCGGGCCTCGCCTCCGGCGGTTCAGACCCCCAGGTCCGCCTCGGCGGCCCGCCAGGCGGCCCCGCCGCGGACCAGGGGGTTCAGGGCCGCCGCGCGGTCCAGGTCGCGCCGGGCCCGCTCCCGGTCCCCGGCCAGCGCCGCGAGGCGCCCCGCCAGCACCCAGAGCTCCGGCGCCGCCCGGTCCCGCTCCAGGAGCGGCCGCAAGATCGAGAGGCCCCGGCGCGCCTCCGCGGCTGCGGCCGCGCCGCGCCCGCGCAGCCAGCGGGCCCGCAGCAGGGCCGCCTCGGCCAGCGCCGTGAGCGACTCCGGCCGGGCGCGGTCCCGGTTCGCCCGGGCGCGCCGCTCCGCGAGGGCCAGGGCCGCCGCGGGGTCGAGCCCCCGGCCCACCCGCCAGCTCGCCTCGGCGAGCGGCAGGGCCGCGAGCTCGGCGCGCGCCGCCGGCTGGGCCGAGAAGTCGCGCGCCGCGGAGATCCGCCGGGCCGCGCGGGCCGCGGCCGGGCGCGGGTCCGACCCGGCGTCGGCCGCGACCCGGGCCTCGTAGGCGAGGAGCTGGCCCTCCAGGAGCTCGGCGAGCCCGAGGCCGGGACTCCGCGCCAGCAGCGCCCGGGCCACGGCGTGGCCGCGGGCCACCACCTCGGCGGCACCGTCGCCCAGGGCGCGCCGCGCCCAGGCGATCCGCGCCGCCCCCTCGACGAAGGTCGTCGCGCCGTCCACGTCCCCGTCGCCCTTCCCGGCGATCAGCGCCTCCAGCTGGGCCCAGGCCCGGGCCAGGGTCGGGCGCGGATCGCGTCCCGCCAGCCAGTCCTCGCGGGCCAGCGCCAGCAGCGCCTTGGCGAGCAGGTCGTGCCCTTGCGCGCTGCCCGCCTCGGAGGAGGCGAGGAGCTTCTCCGCGGCCTCGATCCCGCGGCGCAGCGCCTCGGTGGCGTCGAGGCCGTCCGCCTGGAGCGACTCCGCCTCCTCGATCCGCAGCACCGCGGTGAGGAAGGCCGGGTAGTCGTCGGCGGGCGCGCGCCGGGCCGCCTCGGCGGCGGCCCGGAGCCCCGCCGCGAGCACCTCGCGCGACGGCCGTCCCGCCTGGCGCAGCAGCGCCGCGCGGACGTAGCGGACGTAGGCGAGCTGGCCGGGGGGCTCGGCCCAGGTGGGGTCCGCGCCGGAGGCGCGCCGGTAGAGCCCGTCCGACTCGGCGAGCAGCGGGAGGGCGGAGGCCGGCGCGCTGTCGACCGCCCGCAGGGCCCGCGACTCGAGCGACTTCGCCCGCGCCACCAGGAAGGCCGGCTCGTCGGGCTCCACCTTGCTGCCCTCCTCGGCCCAGCGCTCCGCCTCGGCCGCCTCGCCGGCCGGGTCCTTCCCGGCGCGCTGCAGGGCCAGCCCGGCGAGCGAGTGGCCCAGCGACAGCAGCTCCAGCACCCGGGGGTCGCTCCGGCCGAAGGCCTCGGCCGCCGTGAGCCCGTCGATCGCCCGGCGCAGGGCCGCGAGCGCCGGCTCGGGCTGGAACCGGTTGAGGCTGATCCGCCCCTCGCGCAGCCAGGCCTCGGCCTCCAGCACCCGCGCCTCGTAACGTCCCGGGTCGGCGGCCTGCGCCTCGACGGCGGCGGCGCGCGCGTCGCCCCAGCGCTGCTCCAGGAGCGCCATCTCGCCGCGCAGGTACGGGCCGCGCCAGCCGCCCCGCTCGCCCATCGCCAGGAAGCGCAGCGCCGGGTCCCGGAACTCCCGCTGCAGGGGCCCGAGCTGGCGTTCCCGCGCCTCGGACGTCAGGGTCTCGGAGACGTTGCGGGCGGCGCGGTGGTACAGCCGCGCCAGCACCGAGCCCAGCCCCTCGGCCACCGCGGGGCCCCGGTCGCCGAGCGCCCAGGCGCGCTGGTAGGCGGCCCGCGCGCCGTCGAGGTCGCCAGTGAGCTCCAGCCCCTTCGCCAGGGCGAAGCTGGCGGGACCCGAACCCCCGGCGCCCGCGGCGCGAAGCGCCTCGACCTCGCCCCGCACCGCGGCGCGCAGCGGGCGCAGGTCGTGGCGCGGCGCCAGCCGCTCGGCGCGGAAGCGGCTCTCGAACCGCTCCGCCAGGGCGCCGAGCCGCGCCGCCTCCAGCGCGGCCAGCGCCGACCGCCGCGCGGTGAGCGAGGCCCAGCCCAGGCCGAGCAGCGCCGCGAGCGTCCCGGCGGCGATCGCGCGCGCCGCCGCCCGGTTGCGGCGGGACCACTTCCAGGCGCGCTCCGGGAGGGTCACCCGCCTCGCCAGGACCGGCTCGCCCCGCTGGAAGCGGGCCAGGTCCAGGGCGAAGGCCTCGGCGGACGGGTAGCGCGCCCCGGCCTCCTTCTCCATGGCCCGGGCCGCGATCACGGCGAGCTCCCGGGCCACCCCGGGCGCCACCGCCCGCAGCGGCGGCGGCTCCTCGTCGAGGACGCGCCGCAGGACCTGCGCCACCTCCTCCGGAGGGGTCGGGCCCCGCGACCCTCCCCGCGAACCGGTCCGGAAGGGCGGCGCGCCTGCGAGCACGGCGTAGAGCGTCGCGCCCAGGCCGTAGACGTCCGCCCGGAAGTCGATCGGCTCGTTGCCGAGGAGCTGCTCGGGGCTCATGAAGTCCACGGTGCCGGCCGGGAGGCCGGTGCGGGTGATCGCCGCCGCCTCGTCCCGCGCCAGGCCGAAGTCGCTCACCAGGGCGCGGCGGTCCGCCTCGCCCTGCTCCACCATCACGTTGCCCGGCTTCACGTCCCGGTGGACCAGCCCCTGGAGGTGGGCGGCGTGCAGCCCCAGCGCCGCCTGGCGCACCAGCTCCACCCGCTCCGCCACCGGCAGCGAGCCGGCCAGCTCGTCGAGCGGGAGCCCCTCCACCAGCTGCAGGACGATGCAGGGCCGCCCCCCGAGGCTGCCGACCTCGAACACCTGCACCACGTGCGGGTGGTGGACACGCGCCTGCAGCCGGGCCTCGAGGGTGAGCCGCTCGGCGTCGGCCGGCTCCCGGCTCCGGACGAACTTCACCGCCACGGCCCGCTCCAGGGTCCGGTCCCAGGCGCGGTGGACCTCCCCGGCGCCGCCGGCGCCGAGCGGTCCGCGGAGCTCCAGCCGGCCGTCGAGCGCCGTGAGGTCCTGCTTCACGGCGCCACCGGGAGCGCGGCCCGCAGCCGGCGGGCCACCTCCTCCAGCTCCGCCTCGCCGTAGTTCGCGTAGCCGATCCGGACCCCTTGCACCGCGCTCCCGGCGAAGTGGAAGTGGCGCCCGGGACGGATCGCCACGCCCCGCTCCAGCGCCCGCGCGGCCCACAGGTCGACGTCGACGTCGCCCCGCACCGTCGCCCAGGCCGCCAGCCCCCCGTCGGGCGGCTCGACCGCGACCGCGTCGCCCAGCTCCCGCCGCAGCGCGCGCACCAGCGCGTCCCGGCGGCGCCGGTAGGCCTCCCGCATCCGCCGGACGTGGCGCTGGATCTCGCCGTCCTCCATGAGCTCCGCCATGGCCCGCTCCAGCACCAGGTCCCCCTGCCGGTCGAAGGCCGCCCGCACCGCGCGCATCCTCGCCACCAGCGGCGCCGGGGCGTGCACGAACCCGAGCCGCAGGCCGGGCGTGAGGATCTTGGAGAGGGTGCCGACGTGCACCACCACGCCCTCCGCGTCCTCGGCGGCCAGCGGGGGGAGCGGCCGCCCGTCGAACTGGAACTCGGAGTCCAGGTCCGACTCGACGAGCGCCAGGCGCCGCCGGGCGGCGAGGGCCAGGAGCCGCCGCCGCCGCTCCGGCACGAGCGCCGCCAGCGTCGGGTAGTGGCGCAGGGGGGAGACGAGGACGGCCCGCAGGCGCGTCTCTCCGGCCAGCGCCTCGAGCGCCTCGACGTCGATCCCGTCGCGGTCCACCGGCACCGGGAGGCAGCGGGCGCCGGCGCGGGCGAAGGCCTCCCAGGCGCCGCGATCCCCCAGCTCCTCGACGGCGACGGCGTCGCCCGGGGAGAACAGGGCCTGGGCCGCGAGGAAGAGGGCCATCTGGCTGCCGCGGCTCACCAGGATCCGCTCCGCCGTCGCCGGGATGCCGCGGGTCCCCGAGAGCATGCGGGCCAGCGCCTCGCGGAGCCGCGGGTGACCCTGCGGGTCGTCGGCCTCCAGGGCGCTCCTGCCGTTCACCAGCAGCGCCCTCCGGTAGGCGCGGGCCAGCAGCGCGCCGGGGACGAGCCGCGGGTCGGGGACGCCGGTCGCCACCTTGAGCGGCGTCGCCGGCGCCGGGCCCGCCGGGGGCGGGGCGCCGGGCTCCAGGTCGAAGCCCATGGGCGCCGGGTCCGGGCCCCGCCGGTCGGCCGCCACGGCGCTCCCTTCGCCGGGAACCGAGAGGATGACGCCCGCCGCCTGCAGCTCCCGGTAGGCGGCCATCACCGTGTTCCGGCTCACCCCCAGCTGCTCGGCGAGCGTGCGGTACCCGGGCAGGCGGTCCCCCGGCCGGAAGCGGCCGCGTGCGATCTCGCGGGCCAGGGCCTCTGCGATCTGCGCGAAGACCGGCTTCCGGGAACCGGGCTCGAGGAAGATCGTGGGGGACCAGTCGGACAGGGCGGCAGCTCCGGGGAGCCGATTCTAGCCGCGATTGGCACCCGGCCCAATCCGGCCCGCACCCTCCGGGGTCGCGCCTACTTCTTGTCGAGCCACTCCGCCACGCCGCCGTGGTTCGAGCAGGCGCCGGTGTGGTGCTGCGCGTGGGAGAGCGTGCCGTCCTTGCAGCGCGCCGTCGGCGGCCCCTTGGCCGCGTCGGGCTTCTCGTGCGCCGCGGGGCGCTGCGCGGCCGGGGCGGGCATCTCCTGGTGGGCCGGAGGCGCGGCGGCCTTCGGCACCGCCTTGGCGCGCCCCTTCTTCGCCTTGGCCTCGCCCGCCTCCTTCTTCGCCTTGGCCTTGGCCTCGGCCTTCTCCTGGGCCTTCTTCGCCTTGGCCTCCTTCTTCGCGGCCGCGTCCTGGGCCTGCGCCTTGGAGGTGGCGGCCTTGTCGACGCCGCCGTGGCCGCTGCAGGCGCCGCGGCCCGCCGCCGCGGTCGTCCCGTCCTTGCAGACGGCGGTCTTGGCGGCGGCGAAGGCGGCGCGGGGGACGAAGGCGAACGCGGCTGCTGCCGCGACCGCGACGACGAGGCTGCGCATCGAAGTGGTCATGTGGGCTCCTGAGGCGTGGGACTAGAGGCCGAGCTTCGAGCGGAGGGCGGACAGCCCCTGCTCGAGGGCGTTGCCCGCCGGCAGCTGCCCGTTGGGCGTGAGCTGATCGACGAGGCCGGGGAGGATCTTCGACAGCATGCCGGTGGCCGCGTCGGCGGTGATGCCGTGCTGCGCGGCCAGCTGGGCCACCTGCGGCCCGAGCGCCTGCTGGATCTGCTGCGGGGAGACCGGGAGGTTCTGCCCGGTGCCCACCCAGGAGCCGACGATGTCGCCGAGCCCCTTCTGCTGGAAGGCCTGGACGAGGCCGCCGAGCCCGCCGCCCTGGCCGAGCATGTCCAGCACCGATCGGGCGATCGGCGACTGCCCCGCCGAGCCGCCCAGCACCGATCCGGCCACGTTCTTCAGCTCGTCGAACAGCCCCATGGCGGACCTCCCCCGAGGTGTGCCCCCGACTACGGCAAATGCCGGCGGAAGATGCAACCTGCATCTCGGGGCCTCGCCGGCCGCGCCGCGCCCGCGAGCCCGCCGGCCTCGCCTCGCCCGATTGTCCCGCCCCGCCAGGGACGGCGCGGCGGGCGGTCCTCACCTGATAGTGGAGGGCCCGGACGTTCAACCAGGGGGAGGTCCGCCATGGGACTGGTCCAGGAGTTCAAGGACTTCGCGGTGAAGGGCAACGCCCTCGACCTCGCCGTCGGCGTCATCATCGGCGGCGCCTTCGGCAAGATCGTCGGATCGCTGGTGACCGACATCATCATGCCGGTGGTCGGCCTGTTCCTCGGGGGGGTGAACTTCGCCGGACTTGGAGTGAAGGTCAACGACGCGGTGATCAAGTACGGCTCCTTCATCCAGGCGGTGATCGACTTCGTCATCATCGCCGTGGTGCTGTTCGTGATCATCCGCGCCGCGAACAAGCTGAAGAAGCCGCCGGCGCCGGCGGCCCCTGCCGGCCCTCCGGAGGACATCGTCCTCCTGCGGGAGATCCGCGACGCGCTGAAGCGCTAGCCCGCCGCCTCGCGCCGTCAGGCCACCTCGATCCTCCGGCCCGTCTGCCGCCCCGGCTCGGCCTCGGGCGCGCGGATCACCGGGACGCCCGCCTCCAGCCGGGACGGCACCTCGTCGAGCTCGATCCCGGCCGGCACCGGGATGGGGCGCCCCGCCCCGCGATGGGGATGGCAGGCGCCCGGGCCACCGTTACACGTGGCGGTACACGAATCGCCGGAGAGCTCCCATGGCAGACCCCCTGTACGTCCTCCTCGGCGCCACCGGCCACGTCGGTGGCGGCATCGCCGCCCGCCTCCTCGACCAGAAGCGGCGGGTCCGGGTGGTCGGCCGCAGCGCCGAGCGGCTCGCGTCCCTCGCCGCCCGCGGCGCCGAGGTGGCGACCGGCTCGCTCGAGGACCCGGCCTTCGCGGCGCGGGCGCTGGCCGGGGCGGGCGCGGCCTTCCTGCTGATCCCGCCCCAGGTGACGGCGCCCTCGTTCCGCGCCTACCAGGCCGGCGTGGTGGACGCCCTGGCCCGGGCCGTCGAGGCTGCCCGGCCCGGCCACGTCGTCACCCTCTCCAGCATCGGTGCGCAGCTCGCGGCCGGCAATGGCCCCATCGCCGCCCTCCACGAGATGGAGCAGCGCCTCGCCGCCGTGAAGGGCGTGAGCGTGCTCCACCTCCGGCCCGGGTTCTTCATGGAGAACCACCTCGGCTCCGTCGGCATGGTGAAGCAGATGGGCATCCTCGGCTCCGCCATCCGCGCCGACCTGCCCATGCAGACCATCGCCACCCGCGACATCGCCGAGGTGGGGGCGCGGCGGCTCGCGGCCCTCGACTTCCAGGGGCAGGGCGCGCTCGAGCTGATGGGGCCGCGGGACGTGACCATGGCCGAGGTGGCGCGGGCCCTGGGCCGGGCCATCGGCAAGCCCGACCTCCCGTACGTGCAGTTCCCCTACGACCAGGCGCGCCAGGGCATGATCGGCGCCGGGCTTCGGCCCGACATGGCCGACCTCTACGTGGAGATGTCCCGGGGCTTCAACGAGGGGATCGTCCGGCCGACCCAGCCGCGGTCGCCGGCCACCACCACGCCGACGACGATCGAGCGCTTCGCCGAGGAGGTGTTCGCGCCGGCCTTCCGGGCGGCGTGAGGACTCCCGGGGCGGCCGCCAAGGCAGCACTCGCCGTCCCTACCCGTTCGGGGACGAGGTATGCTGGGCCCCGTCCGGGTTCCTCCCGGCCCATCCCAAGGGAGATCGAGATGACGGTCGAGAACGGCGTGCGCGTGGTCGCGAGCTCGGTGGTGCTGCTCTCGGTGGCCACCAGCGACCCGAGGTGCACGCTCTACGTCTCCGACAGGATGCTCTGGGTCGCCACCTTCGTGGGCGTGATGATGTTCCAGAGCGCCTTCACCGGCTTCTGCCCCGCCGGGATCATCCTGAAGAAGCTGGGCCTGAAGAGCGCGGCGTAGCGGCGGCCTCCCTCATCGGGCCGCGCGGGCGTGCCGAGCCCGTGCCGCCGCCCGGCCCAGGGCCTTCGCCGCCTCGTCCACCGCCAGCAGGGCGGCCGGCCCGAGCAGCAGCAGCGGCCAGGCGGCGGCGGGGAGCGGCGCGGTGTCGAAGACCCGCTGCAGCGGCGGCAGCAGCAGCACCGCCAGCAGGAGCGCCAGCTCCGCGCCCAGCCCGGCGAGGAGCAGCCGGTTGCGCACCGGAAGCGCGAAGGCCGAGAGCCGCTCCGACCGGCAGGCGAAGAGGTTCGCCATCTGGCAGGCGACGATCGAGGCCAGCGCCGCGCTGGTGGCGGTCCGCTGCACCGCCGCCTCGGCCGGACCGGCGGCGTGGGCGATGAGCGCGGGCGCGAGCGCCCGGAGCCCGTCGAGCCCGACGCCGTGGGCGGCCCAGACCGCGGCGAAGGCCGCCATGCAGGCCAGCGCCTGCACGCTCCCCAGCCGCAGGTAGGCGCGCAGCAGCAGGCGCCGGTCGAGCAGCGGCGCCGCCTTGGGGCGCGGCGGCCGGCGCATGATGCCGGGCTCGGGGGGCTCCCCGCCCAGCGCCAGCGCCGGGACCATGTCGGTGCCCAGGTCCACGGCCAGGATCTGCAGGATGGTGAGCGCCGGCGGGATGCGCAGCCCCACCATGGCCACGAAGGGCACCAGCTCCGGCACGTTGGAGGTGAGGACGTAGGCCAGGAACTTGCGGATGTTGCGGAACAGGCTGCGCCCCTCCTCGACGGCGGCCACCAGGCTGGCGAAGTCGTCGTCGAGGAGCACCAGGTCGGCGGCGGCCCGCGCCACGTCGGTGCCGGAGGCCCCCATGGCGATGCCGACGTGCGCGGCGCGGAGCGCCGGGGCGTCGTTCACGCCGTCGCCGGTGACGGCCACCACCTCGCCCAGCGCCTGGAAGGCCCGGACCAGGGCGAGCTTCTGGTCGGGGAGGACGCGGGCGAAGAGGCGCGGGCGCGGGTCGCGCAGCAGGGCCCGCAGCCCCTCGGCGTCCAGCGCCGCCAGCTCGGCGCCGGTGACGGCGGCGAGGTCGCCGCCGCCGAGCCCCACCTCCCGGGCCACCGCCAGCGCCGTGGCCGGCCCGTCGCCGGTCACCATCACCACCCGGATGCCCGCCTCGCGGCAGCGCCGCAGCGCCTCGGCGACGCCGGCCCGCGGGGGATCCTCGACGCCCAGCAGGCCGAGGAGGTCCAGCCCCTCGTCGGGAGGGGCCGCGGCGGAGGGCTCCTCCCCGGCGGCGCGGCAGGCGACGGCGATCACCCGATAGCCGGAGGCGGCCAGCCGGTCGGCCTCGGCGAGCGCCGCCAGCCGCCCGTCGGCGGAGAGCGGCCGCGCCACGCCGTCCCGGACGGCGCGCGCGCAGCGCGGGACGACCTCGCTCGGCGCCCCCTTGGTGACGGCGAGCGGGGCGCCGCGCTCCGGTCCGGGCTCCTCCTCGTTCCAGCGGACCCGCACCGTCATCCGCCGCCGCGCCGGATCGAACGGGATCTCGCCGAGCCGCGGGCTGCGGCGGGCCAGAGCCACCGGGTCGAGGCCGGCGGCCCGCGCCGCGTCGAGCAGCGCCGCCTCCAGCGGGTCCCGGGCCACCGCCCGCGCCTCGCCCGGGCCGGCCACCGCCGCCGCCTCGGTGCAGAGCGCGCCGGCGGCGAGCAGCAGCCGGCCGCCGGCGGCGCCGGGCCCCACCGGCGCCGCGTCCCCGGGGAGCCAGGCGGCCCGGACCGCCATGCGGTTCTCGGTGAGCGTGCCGGTCTTGTCGGTACAGATCACCGACACCGCGGAGAGCGTCTCGATGGCCGGCATGCGCCGCACCAGCACCCGGCGCCGGGCCATGCGCTGCACCCCCAGCGCCAGCGAGAGCGTCACCGTGGGCAGCAGCCCCTCGGGCACGTTCGCCACCACGATGCCGATGGCGAAGAGCAGCGCCTCGGGCACCGAGAGGCCCACCAGCCACACCGCCAGCCCGAAGACCACCGCCCCCATGCCCACCGCCAGGGCGGTGACGACGCGCACCAGCCGGGCCACCTGGACCGCCAGCGTCGAGGGCTCGCGCGCCACGCCGGCGGTGAGGCGGGCCACGCCGCCGAGGGCGGTGTCGCGGCCGGTGGCGAAGACCGCGGCCCGCCCGCGCCCGTGCACCACCGTGGCGCCCGCCAGCACCACCGACCCGGCCTCCTCGGCCAGCGCGCAGAGCGGCTCCGCGCCGATCGGCAGCCGGTCCACCGGCGCCGACTCCCCGGTGAGCAGCGAGAGGTCGAGCCGGAGCCCCTCCGCCGAGAGCAGGCGGGCGTCGGCCGGGACGCGGTCGCCCAGCGCCAGCTCGACGACGTCGCCGGGCACGAGCCGGCGCGCCGCCACCACCTGGATCCGCCCGTCGCGCCAGGCGCGCGCGTCCTGCGGCAGCTGGCGGCCCAGCGCCGCCAGGGCGCGCTCGGCGCGCCGCTCCTGCCAGAAGGAGAAGGCGCCGTTGACGAGCACCACCGCCCAGATGGCCCAGCCGAGCTGGGGCATGCCGGAGACGAAGGCCAGCGCGCCCGCCGCCCAGAGCAGCAGCGCCATGAAGTGGGTGAGCTGGCCGGCCAGTTCCCGGAGCGCCGAGGCGCGGCGCGGCGCCGGGAGCTCGTTCGGCCCCAGGCGCGCCAGGCGCGCCGCGGCCTCGCCGGAGGAGAGGCCGGCCTCCGCGCTCTCCAGGCCGGCGAGGAGCGTGGCGACGGGTACGCCCCAGGCCCGGCGCGGGACCGGCTCGGCCATCGCCCCTCCCGGCCGATGATAGGCCCCGGGTCGCGGGCCGAGGAGGGAATCGCGGTGCGGCGTTCCGCACCAGGGCGGGCGCCCGCCGGCAGGCCGCGCGGCCGTCACCCGGCCGCGGCGCCGCCCGGGAGACGTCCTGGCGGGCGAGGGCTACTCCCGCCCGCTCCCGCTCGAGAGCGACCGGCGCAGGCGCGCCCGGAAGCCCTCGGGGAGGCCGCCCGGGCGGCCCAGCAGCCCGCGCAGCGCCGACACCGTGGCCTTGAACTCGCCGCCGAAGCGGCTGCAGCCGTCGCAGCCCCGCAGGTGGGCCTCCACCTGCTCGCGCCCCTCCGGCGGCAGGTCGCCGTCGAGGTAGTCGGAGAGCCGCTCCAGCACCTGGCTGCAGGAGATCCCCGCGATGACCTTCTCGTCCTGGACCTTCACGGCACGATCTCCCCGACCGGGTGGCCCAGCGCGGCCTCCACCCGTTCCTTGAGCTCCAGCCGGGCGCGGTGCAGCCGGCTCTTCATGGCGGCGATCCCCACCCCCAGGGCGGCCGCCGCCTCCTCGCCCGAGAGCCCCTCGACGTCGCGCAGCAGGAGCACCTCGCGCGCTTCCGCCGGCAGCTCCGCCAGGGCCCGCTCCAGCGCCGCCGCCGCCTGGCGCGCCGCGGTGCGCTCGTCCGGGCCGCTCTGGTCGGCCGCCAGCGCCTCGGCCGCCGAGGCCTCCTCGTGGCGCTCCGGCTCCCCCGCGTGGCGGCGGCCGGCGCGCCGGCAGGCGTGGATCAGCACCTGGAACAGCCAGGTGCGGCCGCTCGCCTCCGCGCGGAAGGTCCCCGCGCCGCGCCAGGCGGCGAGGAGCGCCTCCTGGACCGCGTCCTCGGCGTCGCGCGCCCCCCGGCAGGTGCGGGCCGCGAAGCGGAAGAGGGCCTCGCCGTGGCGGTCCACGAGCCGCTCGAAGGCCTCCCGGTCCCCGGAGGCGCTGCGCCGGATCAGCTCCTCGTCGCTCGGCTCGGCGCCCACGCCGGTGGGAGTCCGGGGAGGGCGTGGAGGATTCGACCGGGTGGGGCGTGAATCCTTTTTCCGCATCCGTGACTCCACCGTGGCAAGGAGGCAGCACCCATGACCAATGAAGGCACCCTCGACCGGGTTCTCCGCGTCGTCGTCGGCGTCGTCGTCCTCTCCCTCACCTTCGTCGGCCCCCGGAGCATGTGGGGCCTCGTCGGGATCGTCCCCCTGCTCACCGGCCTCGTCGGCTTCTGCCCGCTCTACCGGATCCTCGGCGTGAGCACCTGCGCCGTCCCGGCCAAGAAGTAGCGGCGGGGCGCGCCCCGCCCGGGCGCGGGCCGTCGGCCCGGCCTACTTCTCGACGGCGGCGATGGCCGCCCGCAGCCGGTCGTCCACCGGCGCGGAGCGGCCGGCCCGGTAGTCCACCACCACGATCACCGACTCGCCCGAGGCGACCTCCGCCTGCTGGGCCTCGCTCCAGATCCGGTAGCCCATGGTGAAGGAGCTGTTGCCGACGCGGGTGACGCCGGTCTCGACGCGCACCGTGTCCGGGAAGGTGACCGGCTTGCGGTAGTCGATGGTGTGGCGGGCCAGGATGGGGCCGATGCCGTCCTCGCCCCGCCGGTCGAGGAGGCCGGTGCGGGCGAAGTACTCGATGCGGCCGGTCTCGCACCAGCGCAGGTAGACGGTGTTGTTCACGTGCTGGTAGGCGTCCATGTCGCCCCAGGCGACCGGGATCTCCACCGAGACGGCGTAGCGGGCGGCGGGCTTTTCCATGCGGCGCATGCTGCCACCGGCCGGGGACGCGGGGAAGCGCGCGCCGCGTCCGCTACGAGCCGCCCTTGATCTGCGCGATCGTCGTCTTCTCCAGGAAGGCGGTGTAGGTGTCCTTCACCCGGCCCCAGGCCGGGTGGGCCGAGCAGGCGCCCGACTCGCGGCAGGGGTGGCCCGGCCGCAGCAGGCACCCGGGGATGGCGCGCTTGCCCTCGAAGGGCAGCACCACCTCGATGAGCCGGATGCGCGAGGCCGGCCGCGCCAGGCGGTAGCCGCCCTTCACGCCGCGGCTGGCGGTGAGCACCCCGCCCCGCGCCAGCGTGGCCAGGACCTTGGAGAGGTAGTCGGCCGGGACGTTCACCTGCCGCGCCAGATCGCGCCCCAGCATGGCCTCGCCGTTCTCGTGGGCCGCCAGCCAGGCGACGGCGCGCAGGGCGTGGACCGAGGAGGCCGAGAGGATCATGGTCCGGCGATTCTAAGGATTATGGACACGTATGTCCATAATACCCCGAAGGGAACGGCGGCGCGCGTCGGCCCGGGGTCCGGCGCCGCGGCGGTGGCGCGCCGCCGGCTGCTAGGATGGCCCGGTGGCCGACGCCCTGCGCGCCCTGCTCCCGCCGCTCGTCGAGTGGGTCCGCACGGCGGGGCCGGCCGGCCCCGTCGTGTTCGCCGCCGCCTACGCCGCGGCGGCGCTGCTGGTCCTGCCGGTCTGGCCCCTGACGCTGGCCGTCGGGCTGGTGTACGGCCCGTGGGCCGGCCTGCTCCTCGCCTCTCCCTCCGGCACGCTCGGCGCCACCCTGGCCTTCCTGGCCGGGCGGCGGCTGCTGCGCGGCGCCGTGGCCCGGCGCCTCGCCGGGCGGCCGCGGCTCCGGGCCGTGGACGAGGCGGTGGAGCGCGAGGGGCTGCGCATCGTGCTCCTGGCGCGCCTCTCCCCCTTCCTCCCCTACAACCTGCTGAACTACGCCCTCTCGGCGACGCGGCTGCCGGTGCGCGACTTCGTCGTCGCCTCGCTGGCCGGCTCGTTGCCGCTCACCTTCCTCCAGCTCCAGCTCGGCGCGCTGCTGCGGAGCGCGGCGGACCTCGCGGCCGGCCCGCCGGCGCTCCCCGGCACCAAGGGAGCCGTGCGAGACGAACGTGTTTACCTCCCTCTCGCGCAGCGCCAAGGCCAGCTGCTCGGCCCGGGCGCGGCTGTCCACGAAAACGAGCCGTTTCT
>JAKAEO010000256.1 GCA_021818285.1 Myxococcales bacterium | reverse complement strand
AGCGGGTGCGCCGGCAGGCGGCGCTGGCCGCCGAGCTGGGCGCCGCCCGGGGCTGGGCCCCGCCCGCCGCCCCGGGCGACTGGGACGCCGACGCCTACCGCAAGCCGCGCGGCGAGCTGGCCGCGGACGGCTCGCCCGTCGCCGCGCGGGTCGACGGGGCGGTCGCGGCGCTGCGCGGGACGCTGTGGCGCTCGCTGCTGGCGAGCGGGGCCCTGGCGCTCGCCCTGCTGCTCCTCGCCGGCCTCGGCGCCTTCCACCGCGCCGGCCGGACCCTGCGGAGGAACCGGCAGGCCTACCTGTACATCGCCCCCGCCATCCTGGGGATGCTGGTGCTGGTCTTCTACCCCTTCACCTACGGCATCACCCTCTCCTTCACCGACTCCAACATCTACAACACCAGCAAGCCGCTCTCGGAGATCTGGATCGGGCTGCGCAACTACGCCGAGATCCTCCGCGACCTCTCCTTCGCGCGCCGGACCGACGCCGGCTTCGTCTTCAACTACCTCAACTTCTACTGGACGCTGCTCTTCACCGTCGCCTGGACGGTGACCAACGTCGCCATCGGCGTCAGCACCGGCCTCTTCCTGGCCCTGGTGCTGAACACCCGCGGGCTGGCGCTGCGGCCGGTCTACCGGGTGCTCTTCATCCTGCCCTGGGCGATGCCCACCTACATCTGCGCGCTCATCTGGAAGGGGATGTTCCACCAGCAGTTCGGGGTCATCAACCAGGTGCTGCAGATGTTCGGGGCCGCGCCGGTGAGCTGGTTCGACCACCCCTTCACCTCCTACCTGGCGGCGCTCACCACCAACGCCTGGCTCAGCTTCCCCTTCATGATGGTGGTGTCGCTGGGTGCGCTGCAGTCGATCCCCGCCGACCTCTACGAGGCGGCCCGGGTGGACGGCGCCTCGCGCTGGCAGCAGTTCCGCGCCATCACCCTGCCCTCGCTCCGGCCGGCGCTGGTCCCGGCGGTGATCCTCTCGGTGGTCTGGACCTTCAACCAGTTCAACGTCATCTACCTGGTCACCGCCGGCGATCCGGGCGGCGCCACCGAGATCCTCATCACCCAGGCCTACAAGTTCGCCTTCGAGCGCTACCGCTACGGCTACGCGGCCGCCTACTCGACGGTGATCTTCGGCATCCTGCTGGTGTACGGGGTCCTCCAGAACCGCTACTCGAAGGCGACGGAGGCCTGACCGTGGCCCGCTCCCGCCGCGAACAGGAGATCCCCCACCTGCCGCTGCACCTGCTCCTGGCGGTGCTGGTGCTGACCACCGTCTACCCGGTGCTCTGGGTGGTGAGCGTCGCCTTCTCCGGCGGCCAGAACCTGGCCATCGCCGACGTCCCGCCCGACGCGACCTTCCTCGACCGGCTCCGGGCGGTGCTGCCCTGGCCCCAGCACTGGTCGGTGTCCAACTTCGTCTCGGTGATGACCGACCAGCCGTTCGGCCAGTGGGTCCTGAACAGCCTGCTGGTCGCCGTCTTCACCACGGTGGCCGGCATCTTCCTCTCCTGCACCGCCGCCTACGCCTTCTCCCGCTTCAACTTCCCGGGGCGCCGGCTGGGGATGATGTCCTTCCTGGTGTCGCAGATGTTCCCCGGCGTCCTCACCCTCATCCCCATCTACATCATCATGGTGCAGGTGCTCGGCCTCGGGAACTCGCGGCTGGGCCTGGTCATCGTCTACGCCGCCACCTCCATCCCCTTCAGCGTCTGGATGCTGAAGGGCTACTTCGACACCATCCCCAAGGAGCTGGAGGAGGCGGCGGTGATCGAGGGGGCCTCGGCGGGGAAGATCTTCTGGCGCATCGTCCTGCCGCTGGCCAAGCCGGCGGTGGCCATCACCGCCCTCTTCTCCTTCATGACCGCCTGGAACGAGTTCATCCTCGCGGCCACCTTCATGGACAAGGAGGAGATGTACACCGCGCCGGTGGGGCTGCGCTTCTTCGTGGGCGGCTTCTCGCAGAGCTGGGGCTACTTCGCCGCCGGCTCGATCATCGTCTCCATCCCGGTGGTCGTGCTCTTCCTGTACCTGCAGAAGTACCTGGTCTCCGGGCTCACCGCCGGGAGCGTGAAGGGCTGAGCGCCCGCGCCCCGGCATGGACGTCCTCGGGATCTCCGCCTGGTACCACGACTCCGCGGCCTGCCTGCTGCGGGACGGGCGGATCGTCGCCGCCGCGCAGGAGGAGCGCTTCAGCCGCCGCAAGCACGACCCCCGCTTCCCGCTCCGGGCGGCCCGGGCCTGCCTGGCGGAGGGCGGGATCGAGGCCGCCGCCCTCGACGCGGTGGCCTTCTACGACAAGCCCTTCCCCAAGTTCGAGCGCATCCTGGACACCCACCTGGCGGTGGCGCCGCGCGGCCTGCCCGGCTTCCTCCAGGCCGTGCCCCTCTGGCTGGGGGAGAAGCTCTGGGTGCCCGACCTCATCTCCCGGGCGCTGGGGTACGCGGGGAAGATCCTCTTCGCCGAGCACCACGAGTCGCACGCCGCCTCGGCCTTCTTCCCCTCCCCGTTCCGCGAGGCCGCCTTCCTCACCGTCGACGGCGTCGGCGAGTGGGCCACCGCCTCCTTCGGGGTCGGCCGGGAGGAGCGGGTCCGCATCGACGCCGAGCTGCGCTTCCCGCACTCCCTGGGGTTGCTCTACACCGCCTTCACCACCTTCGCCGGCTTCAAGGCCAACGCGGGCGAGTACAAGCTCATGGGGCTCGCCCCCTACGGCGAGCCCCGCTACGCCGGCGTCATCCGCGACCGGCTCCTCGACCTCAAGGAGGACGGCTCCTTCCGGATGAACATGGAGTACTTCGGCTACCTGGGCGGGCTGCGCATGACCAGCGCCCGGTTCGAGCGGCTCTTCGGCGGCCCGCCGCGCCGGCCGGAGGCGCCGCTCACCCGCCGGGAGCTGGACCTGGCCGCCTCGATCCAGGCGGTCACCGAGGAGATCGTGCTGCGGATGGCCCGCCACGTGCGGCGCGAGACCGGCCAGCGCCGGCTCTGCCTCGCCGGCGGCGTGGCCCTGAACTGCGTCGCCAACGGGAAGCTGCTGCGCTCCGGGATCTTCGACGACCTCTGGATCCAGCCGGCGGCCGGGGACGCCGGCGGGGCGCTGGGCGCGGCCTGCGTCGCCACCCACCACCACTTCGGGCGGCCGCTCCCCCCCAAGGCCGGCCGCGACCTGCAGCGCGGGTCGCTCCTCGGGCGGGCCTACGGCGACGGGGAGATCGGCGCCTTCCTGCGCGAGCGGCGGCTGCCGCACGCCGCCCTGCTTGAGGACCGGCTCCTCGACGAGGTGGTGGAGCTGCTCGCCGCCGGGCAGGTGGTGGGCTGGTTCCAGGGCCGGTCGGAGTTCGGGCCGCGGGCGCTCGGCAACCGGTCGATCCTCGGGGACCCGCGCGCGCCGGACATGCAGCGGCGGATGAACCTCAAGATCAAGTTCCGGGAGGGCTTCCGCCCCTTCGCCCCGGCGGTGCCGGTGGAGGACGCGGCCGCCTGGTTCGAGCTCGACCGGGAGAGCCCCTACATGCTGATCGTGGCGCCGGTCCGGGAGGAGCGGCGCCGGCCGCCCGCCCCCGGGCAGGAGCGGCTCGAGGGGCTCGACCGGCTCGCGGTGACGCGCTCCGAGATCCCGGCGGTGACCCACGTGGACCACTCCGCCCGGGTCCAGACCGTCCACCCCGACGACAACCCGCGCTTCCACGCGCTGCTGCGCCGCTTCGGCGCGCGGACCGGCTGCCCGGTGCTGGTGAACACCTCCTTCAACGTCCGCGGCGAGCCCATCGTCGAGACGCCGCTCGACGCCTGGCGCTGCTTCGCCCGGACCGGGATGGACGCCCTGGTGCTGGGCGGCTTCCTGCTGCGCAAGGCGGAGCAGCCCGTCCCCGCGGACGCGGTAGACTCCGGCGTGCCCCATGAGCTGGACTAGGGACGTCTCCGACGCGGTGGCCGCGCTCGACCTGTCGCGGCGGCGCCTGCGCTCCTTCGGCCTGGCGGTGGGCGGACTGCTCTGCGCGCTCGGGCTCGGCCTCGCGGCGCGGGGCCCGGCCCGCGCGGCCGGGCTGCTGGTCGCGGGCGCCGGCGCCGCCCTC
>JAKAEO010000255.1 GCA_021818285.1 Myxococcales bacterium | reverse complement strand
CGAGGTGCTCACCTTCGAGGAGCTGTCGCCGGAGTTCAAGGGGCACGTCGAGCAGGACAACGCCACCTCCCGGTTCGTCGGCTGGGTCATCCTCCTCATCGTCTTCCTGGGGGTGGCGAGCGCCCAACTCGCCGCCGTCCTGGAGCGCCGCCGCGAGTTCGCCGTCCTCTCGGCCCTGGGCATGCGCGGCTGGCGGATGGTGCGGCTGGTCCTGCTGGAGGCCCTGGCGCTCGCCGCCGGCGGGGCGGTGGTGGGGCTGGCCCTCGGCCTGCCCGTCCTCTGGCGCCTCTCGACCCGGGGCCTCGACCTCTCCCGGCTCATGGGCACCGGCGCGGGGATCGGAGGGATCCTCGTCGAGCCGGTCATCTACGGCGACCTCGGGCCGTGGGTCGTCCCCTGGGTCCTCTCCGTCGCCGTGGGCGCCACCGTGCTGGCGTCGCTCTACCCGGCCTGGTTCGCGGCGCGGACCGACCCGGCCGCCGCCCTGAGGGTCGCGCAATGAGCGAGCTCGTCCTGGCCGCGCGCGGCGTCGAGAAGAGCTTCCAGCAGGGGAAGGTGCTGGTGCCGGCGCTGCGCGGCGTGGACCTCGAGCTGCGCGGGGGCGAGTTCGTGGCCCTGGTGGGCCCGTCGGGGAGCGGCAAGACCACCTTCCTGAACCTGGCGGGCGCGCTGGACGCGCCCAGCGCCGGGGAGCTGGAGGTGCTGGGGAAGCGCGTGGCCGGCCTGTCCCGCGCCGAGCGGGCCGAGCTGCGGCTCCGCGCCATCGGCTTCGTCTTCCAGGCCTACAACCTGGTGCCGGTCCTCACCGCCCGGGAGAACGTCGAGTTCGTGCTGGAGCTGCAGGGGGTGGGAGCCGAGCGGCGGGCGCGGGCCGGCGAGGTGCTGGAGGAGCTGGGGCTCGGGGAGCTGGCGGGGCGCCGGCCGGCCGAGCTGTCGGGGGGGCAGCAGCAGCGGGTGGCGGTGGCCCGGGCGGTGGCCGCCCGGCCGCGGCTGGTGCTGGCCGACGAGCCCACCGCCAACCTGGACGGCGAGAACGCCGAGGTGCTCATGCACCTCATGCGCGACCTCCGCGACCGGCACGGGATGACCTTCCTCTTCTCGACCCACGACCCGCGGGTGGTGGCCCACGCCGTCCGGGTGGTGACGCTGGTGGACGGGCGGGTGGCGCGCGACGAGCCGCGCCCCGGCGAGGCGCCCCACGAGATCCTGCCGGGCATCGGCAAGGCCGAGGCCGCCCGCGTCTAGCGCATGCGCGCCGCCGGTGCGAGCCCTCGTCCCCGCTCCCCCGCACCGGCGGAGGAGCGGGTCCGGGCGCGGGGGCGCGCGGCGGTCCTGGTGGCCGCCCTGCTCGCCGCCCGCCCGGCGCCGGCGGCGGAGGCCGGCGACGACGGCCCGCCGCTCGACCTGCGCCTCTCGCTCAAGGCCACCGCGCTCGTCGAGCGGCAGCCGGACGACCCGGTGATCTTCCCCGAGCGCAACGCCGCCGCCGGCCTGTGGCGGCTGCGCCTCGACGGGGCGGCCCGGCCGGCCGGCTGGGCGCTGCTCGCCGCCGCCTGGGAGACCCGCCTGCGGGTGGACTCGGGCGCGGGTGCGGCCGGGGAGGGGGCCGCCGCCGGCCCGCTGCCGAGGGAGGCCGCCGGGCCGTACCGGGTCTGGCCGCTCGACTGGTCCCTGGCCGCCGGTTCGGGCCTCTCCTGGCGGCACGAGCTGGATCGGGCCGCGGTGGAGCTGCGCGACGGCCCGCTCCGGGCCACCTTGGGCCGGCAGTCCATCGGCTGGGGGCGCGGCGCGCTCTTCGGCGCCTACGACCTCTTCGCCCCCTTCGCGCCGCTGGAGGTGGACCGGGAGTGGCGGCGCGGCGTGGACGCGGCGCGGATCGAGCGCCGGCTCGGGGAGCGGGGCGCGGCCGAGCTGGTGGTGGCGGGCGCGGATCGGGCCGCCGACATGGCGGTGGCCGGGCGCCTGCGCGGGGCTGCCGGGGACGCCGACGCCGAGCTGGTGGCCGGCTGGCGCGCCGGGGACTGGCTCCTCGGGGCCGGCGCCTCGGGGGCGCTGCGGGGCGCCGAGCTGCACGGCGAGCTGTGCGCCTACCGGGCCCGCGATCCGCTGCCGGCCGGCGGGTCGCTCGGCGACGCCCGGCTGGCCCTGAAGGCGGTGGCCGGGGCCTCCTACGACGTCCCGCTGGGCAACGGGTTGCTCCTGCTCGCCGAGGTCCACCACTCCGGCTTCGGCGTTCGCCGCGCCGCCGACCTGGGGCCGCTGCTCGCCGACCCGGCCTTCCAGGGCCGGCTGCTGCGCGGCGACACCCAGATCCCCGGGCGCTGGGCCGTGGCGGTCACCGCCGGCTACGAGGTGTCGCCGCTCCTCGCCGCCTCGCTGGCGGTCCTGGCCTCGCTGGCCGACGGGTCGGGCGTGGCGGCGCCGCAGCTCCGCCTCTCCCTCTCCGACCGGCTCTCGATCGTGGTGAGCGGGGAGCTCCCCTGGGGCAGGGCGCCGGCCGGCGCCGCGCTGCGCAGCGAGTACGGGGCGACGCCCATCGCGGGCTTCGCGCAGATCGCGGTATACGAGTAGGCCTCCCCTCCCGGCGAGGTCCCCGTGCCCGATTCCCCGTTCGTCCACCCGCGCCGCGTCGCCTTCGGCGACTGCGACCCGGCGCGGATCTTCTACGCCCCGCGGGCCATCGAGTACGCGGTGGAGGCGGCGGAGGCCTGGTCCGAGGCGGTGGGAAAGGCCTCCTGGCAGGAGTTGCTGGCGCGGCGCGGGCTCTCGCCGCTCGTCGAGGTGGTGGACTGCGAGTACCAGCGCTCGCTCTTCGCGAGCCAGGTGGTGCGGATCCGGGTCGAGGCGGAGGTGTCCTCCGGGAGCGGCGTCGCGCTGCGCGCCACCGGCCAGGCGTCGGAGGCCGGGCCGGGCGACGAGGCCTTCCGCGCCCGGGTGGAGCTGCGCTTCGCGCCGCGCGAGGAGGAGGCGGCGCCGGGTCCGGTGGGGGTCGCGGCGGGAGCGGCAGGCCCCGCGGTGGTCGCGGCGGGAACGGCAGGCTTCGCGGATGCCGGGGCGGCAGCCGTCCCCTTCACGCGGAGCTTCCGGATCCGCTGGGGCGAGTGCGGCCCGGCGGGCACCGCCTACGCGCCGCGGATCGTCGACCGGGCGGTGGAGGCCGCCGGCGAGTGGTACGAGTCCTGCCTCGGCGTCACCTGGCTGCAGCAGTGCCAGCGGGGCCGGGGCACCCCGTTCGTGCGGATCCGCTGCGCCTTCCACCGGCCGCTCGCCGCCGGGGACGAGGTGGCCATGGCCGTCACGGTCCCGCGGCTCGGCAACGCCAGCATCGGCTACCGGGTGGAGGGGCGGAGCGCGGGTCGGCTCGCCTTCGAGGCCGACATGGCCGCCTGCTACATCACCGAGGAGGCCGGGCCGCCGAAGGCCATGCCCTTCCCCGACGAGCTGCGCCGCCGCATCGTCGAGTACCAGCGGGCCTGCCAGGGCGCGCGCCCGGCGGCGCCGGCCTGACGCGGGGCCGGCCTGACCCGGGGCCGGCCTGACCCGGGGCCGGCCTGCGGCGGGGCCGGCCTGACGCGCGCGGCGGTGGTGGCCTGAGACGCTCGGCAGCCGGCCGACGGCTCACCGTCCCGCCGCGAACCGGTCCATCCAGTCGTCGCCGTAGACCCGCCGCGCCGCGAGCTGGTTGTGGGCGCGGCAGAGCACCCGGAGGTTGGCCGCGATCGTCGGTCCGCCTCGCGCCAGGGGCACGACGTGGTCCAGTTCCAGGTTTCGCGTCGCGCCGCAGACACCCCCGGAGGCGAGCGGCCACTGGCACCGGCCACCGTCGCGCGTCCAGACCTCGCGCTTCACCCGGGCGGGGATGTGGTCCCGGCCGCGGCGGGCGCCGGCGATCTCCTCGGGACAGACGGCAAGCCCGGGAGCTGGGCTTGCCGCTGCCGCAGGCGCCCGCGGCCGCCTCACGAGCCCCTTCCGCGCGGCCTGCTTCGCGAGGAGCGCGTCGAGAGCGGCCTCCAGGACCTGCTCGGTGCTGGCGCCGGGCAGCGCGTGGGAGAGCCCGTCCCGCGCCGCCTCCAGCTTCGTGAG
>JAKAEO010000040.1 GCA_021818285.1 Myxococcales bacterium | reverse complement strand
CGTCAGGGAAGGGGGCCGAGCCGGGATCGCGGGAGGCCTCGATGGCCAGCCGCGGTTCCGGTCGAGGGTCGGGGTCGGGGTCGAGGGTCGGGGTCGGGGTCGTGGTCGGGGTCGTGGTCGGGGTCGTGGTCGGGGTCGGGGTCGAGGGTCGGGGTCGGGGTCGTGGTCGGGGTCGTGGTCGGGGTCGGGGTCGCGCCTGTCAAGTCTTGTCCTCCCGGGGGCGCCGTGGGAGAAGGCCCCGCCTTGCTCGACCTCTCCACCCTGAACCCGCCGCAGCGGGAGGCCGTGACCACCACCGAGGGGCCCCTGCTGGTGCTGGCCGGCGCCGGCTCGGGGAAGACCCGGGTCATCGCCCACCGCGTCGCCTGGCTGCTGCTCCAGGGGATCGAGCCCGACGCCATCCTGGCCGTCACCTTCACCAACAAGGCGGCGGCCGAGATGCGGGAGCGGGTGGGGGCGCTGGCCGGCGCGGCCGGCGCCGACGTCTTCGTCTCCACCTTCCACAGCTTCGGCCTCTGGCTGCTGCGCGAGGAGCACGCGGCGGCCGGCCTGCCCCGGCGCTTCGCCATCTGCGACGACGGCGACCAGCTCGCCCTCCTCAAGCGCTGCATGCGCGAGGTGAGCGTGGACGACCGCGCCTTCGACGCCCGCAAGCTCCTCGCCATCATCTCCCGCGCCAAGAGCGCCCGGCAGAAGCGCGTCGCGGTGCGCCCGGCGGGGCAGGGGGACGACTACGACCTGCTGGCCGCCGAGCTGCTCCCCCGCTACCAGAAGGCGCTCGCCGCCCAGCGGTCGGTGGACTTCGACGACCTCATCGCCCGGCCGGTGGAGCTGCTGCGGGAGGACGCGGCGCTGCGCCGGCGGCTCCAGGCGCGCTTCCGCCACCTGCTGGTGGACGAGTACCAGGACACCAACCTCGCCCAGCTCGAGCTGCTCACGCTGCTCGCCGGCGACCGCCGGAACGTCTGCGCGGTCGGCGACGACGACCAGGCCATCTACGGCTGGCGCGGGGCCGAGGTGAAGAACATCCTGCGCTTCGACCGCCACTTCCGCGGCGCCCGCGAGGTGCGGCTGGAGCAGAACTACCGGTCCACCGGGCACATCCTGGCCTGCGCCAACGCCGTCATCGGCAAGAACCCGGGGCGCAAGCCCAAGCGGCTCTGGACCGCCGCCGGGGACGGCGAGCCGGTGAAGGTGGTGGCGCTGCCGGACGAGGAGGAGGAGGCCCGCTTCGTGGCCGGCGAGATCTCCCGCCGGCGCGGCGAGGGGCGGCCGGCCTCCGACTTCGCGGTGCTCTACCGCCTGAACGCCCAGTCGCGCCCCTTCGAGGAGGCCTTCCGGGAGGCCGGCATCCCCCACCACGTCCACGGCGCGCCGGCCTTCTTCGAGCGCTCCGAGGTCCGGGACCTGCTCGCCTGGCTCAAGGCCTGCGCCGAGCCCCGGGACGAGGTCTCGCTCTCGCGCATCGTCAACGTCCCGGCCCGCGGCATCGGCGACGCCTCGCTCGCCCGCCTCCAGGAGTGGGCGGTGGCCCGGGGCCTGCCCCTCGCCGAGGCCCTGCCGCGCGCCGCCGAGGTGCCGGGCATGCCCCGCGGGGCGCCGGAGCGGATGGCCGACTTCACGGCGCTGATCGAGCGCACCCGCGCCGCCTTCGCGAAGGGGGCGCTCGCCGCGACGGCGCGCCGGCTGGTGGAGGAGATCGACCTCTACAGCCACGTCCGGCAGTCGGTGAAGTCGATCGAGGCCGGGACGCGCAAGGTGGAGGCGGTGGACGGGCTGCTGCGCTCGCTGGAGCGCTTCGAGCAGCGCGCCGGCCGGCGGCCGACGCTGGCCCAGTGGCTCGCCAAGCTGGCCCTCGACTCGCGCGAGGAGGAGGCGCCCGGCGAGGGGGTGTCGCTGCTCAGCCTCCACGCCGCCAAGGGGCTGGAGTTCCCGGTGGTCTTCCTGGCGGGCGCCGAGGAGGACCTGCTGCCCTCGTCCGGCATCCAGGGCGAGGCCCGCGACCTCGAGGAGGAGCGGCGGCTCTGCTACGTGGGCATCACCCGGGCGCGGGAGGAGCTGTTCCTCACCCGCGCGGAGGCGCGGGTGAAGCGGGGCAAGATCCTCCCGCGCACCCCCAGCCGCTTCCTCTCCGACCTCCCGGCCGGGGCCCACGCCGTCCACGACCCTCGCCAGGCCGAGCGCCCGGAGGACGTGGACGCCCGATCGGCCGAGGTGCTGGCGGCCCTGCGGGCGAGGATCGGCGCCGGGCGCGGCTGATCGCCGCGGGGCCGGCCGCAGGGCGGAGCGGGCGCCCGGGCGGTCGCTTGACAAAGACCCGCCCATCACTTAGAAGGCGCCTTCCCAAACAGGCGCCAAGCGCAGGATTTTCCATGAACAAGAGCACCCACAGCGCGACCCGGTCCGAGGCCCTCCAGGGCCGGAAGTGGTGGCTGCTGGACGCCGACGGCCTCGTCGTCGGCCGCGCCGCCAGCCAGGTCGCGAGCATCCTCAAGGGCAAGCACAAGCCCAGCTACACGCCCTCCCTCGACGTCGGCGACTTCGTGGTGGTGGTGAACGCCGGGAAGGCCCGCTTCACCGGCAAGAAGGAGGAGGCGAAGCTCTACTTCTCCCACACCATGCACCCCGGCGGCGCCAGGCAGACGCCGGCCCACAAGGTGCGGGCCCGCCACCCCGAGGACATCTTCGTCGCCGCGGTGAAGCGGATGCTGCCCCGCAACGCGCTGGGGCGGGACATGATGCGCAAGCTCAAGGTCTACCCGGGCGACAAGCACCCGCACGCCGCCCAGAAGCCGGCGCCGCTCAAGCTCGCCGCCCGCGCGTAAAGGATCGACCAGATGCCCCAGCTCCAGATCTCCGTCGGCCGCCGCAAGGACGCGGTGGCCCGCGTCCGGCTCGCGCCGGGCACCGGCAACATCACCATCAACGGCCGCGCCCTCGACGCCTACTTCGGCCGCGAGACCTCGAAGATGATCCTGGTCGAGCCGCTGAAGCTGGTGGACCAGATGGGCAAGCTCGACGTCTTCGTCACCGCCCGCGGCGGCGGGCTCTCCGGCCAGGCCGGCGCCATCCGCCACGGCATCACCCGGGCGCTGATGGAGCTGAACCCGGAGTACCGCTCCATCCTCAAGAAGGCCGGCTTCGTCACCCGCGACGCCCGCAAGGTGGAGCGCAAGAAGTACGGCCAGCCGGGCGCCCGCAAGCGCTTCCAGTTCAGCAAGCGCTAGCCGCGGCGGCACCGCCGCCAGCCGGGGCCGATCGCGGGCGACCGCGGTCGGCCTTCGCTTTCCCTACGTTGTGGGACAGGCCCACACGCCCGCGGCGCCTTGCCCGTCCAGGCGAATGGCGCAGGCCCGGCGGCGGGTGGTAGCCTTTGCACCCATGGAGTTGAACGAGATCCTGCAGGTCGCGCTGCGGGCGGGCGCCAGCGACATCCACCTCAAGGCCGGGCTCCCGCCCATGTTCCGGGTGGACGGCGCGCTGGTGCCGCTCAAGGACGCGCGGCGGCTGCCCCCGGAAGAGGTCGGCCGGATGGCGTTCGGCATCATGAACGACTTCCAGAAGGAGAAGTTCAAGCAGACCAACGAGGTGGACCTGGCCTACGGCGTGCCCGGCCTGGGCCGCTTCCGCGTCAACATCTTCCAGCAGCGCGGCACCCTGGGCGGCGTCTTCCGGGTCATCCCCTTCAAGATCCAGAGCATCGAGCAGCTGCTGCTCCCCAAGATCCTGGAGAAGATCGCCGGCGAGCAGCGCGGGCTGGTGCTGGTCACCGGGACCACCGGCTCGGGCAAGTCGACGACGCTGGCGGCGATGATCGACCACGTCAACGCCACCGAGACCTGCCACATCATGACCATCGAGGATCCGATCGAGTTCCTCATCCGCGACAAGCGCTCGATCGTGAACCAGCGCGAGGTGGGCGTCGACACCATGAGCTTCGGGCAGGCGCTGAAGAGCGCCCTGCGCCAGGATCCGGACGTGATCCTGGTGGGCGAGATGCGCGACCTCGAGACCATCGAGACGGCGCTGACCGCCGCCGAGACCGGCCACCTGGTGATGTCCACCCTCCACACCCTGGACGCCACCGAGACCATCAACCGCATCATCTCGGCCTTCCCGCCCTACCAGCAGAAGCAGGTGCGGCTGCAGCTCGGCTCGGTGCTCAAGGCGGTCATCAGCCAGCGGCTGGTGCCGCGCGCCGACGGCAAGGGGCGGGTGCCGGCCATCGAGGTGCTGCTGGCCACCGGCCGGGTGCGCGAGCTCATCGAGGACAAGGACCGCACCAAGGAGATCCCCGACGCCATCGCCCAGGGCCACGTCGCCTACGGGATGCAGACCTTCGACCAGAGCCTGATGGGGCTGCTGAAGCAGGGGCTCATCACCTACGAGGAGGCGCTGCGCCAGGCCACCAACCCGGACGACTTCGCGCTGCGGGTCTCGGGCATCTCCGGCACCAGCGACTCCCGGTGGGACGGCTTCGAGAAGGCCGACGGGCAGGGGGCGACGCCCGGCGCGGCGCGGCCGGCGCCGGTCCCCGCCGCCGGCGGCCCGCCCCGCCCGCCGCCGGTGCCGGGCCAGGCGGTGGCGCGCATCCAGCCCGCCCAGGTGGCCGCCAAGCCGGGCGCGGCGGCCCCGCCGGCCGACGACGACTTCCAGATCGAGCGGTTCTAGCCCGCCGCCCGTCCGCCGGCGCCGGCGCGGTAGACTCCCGCCGTGATCGGTCCCGACTCGCCGCTCGAGCAGGCAAAGGCCCTGGCGCTCCGGGTCCTCGCCTTCCACGCCCGCACCGCCGCCCAGCTGCGCCGGCGCCTCGGCCAGGCCGGTCACGCCGCCGAGGCGGAGGAGGTCCTGGCCTGGCTCCAGCGCCTCGGCTACCTCGACGACTCCGGCTGGGCCCGGGCCACGGCCCGGTCGCTGACGCGGCCGGGGCGGCTCGGCCCCCGCGCCGCCGAGCGCCGCCTGGCCGCCGCCGGGATCCCGCCGGAGGAGGCGCGGGCCGCCGTGGCCGAGGCCCTGGCGCAGGCGGCCGCCCCGGGGGAGGAGCCGGCCGAGGTGGCGCTGTGCCGGGCGCTGGCCGGGAAGCGCGCCCCGGGGCCCGTGGCCGGGCTGACGGACCGCGAGCGGGCGCGGCTGGCCCGCTTCCTCCTGGGGCGCGGCTTCTCCGCCGAGGCGGTGCAGCGCGTGGTCGGGCTGCGCGACGACCGCGACGCCGTCCCCGACCCCACGCCCGAGGGCGGATGATTCACCGGCCCCTTTGCGTTATCTTCCCGGCCCTCATGCGCGTCCTCCTCCCCATCCTCCTGGCCTCGACCCTGGCCTGCGGCACCTCCCGCGTCACCTTCACCGGCGAGGTGAAGTACGGGAAGACGGCGGAGGACGACTACGTCGCCGGCGTGGAGGAGGCGAAGGCGGAGAACTGGACCGAGGCCCAGAAGTTCCTGGAGCACTGCCGGACCAAGTACCCCTTCTCCAAGTACGCCCCGCTCGCCGAGATGAAGCTGGCCGACGTGAAGATGGCGCAGGAGCTGTACGTCGAGGCCGCCGACGCCTACGGCACCTTCGCCCGCATGCACCCCACCCACGAGCTGGCCGACACCGCCGCCTACGAGGAGGGGCTGGCCCTGGTCCTGGACGGGCCCTCCGACTTCTTCCTGCTCCCGCCCGCCGAGGAGCGGGAGCTGAAGAGCGTCCGCGACGGCGCGGCGAAGCTCGAGGCCTTCCTGGCGAAGTGGCCGGCGTCGAAGCACCGGGCCGAGGCCGAGGCGGTGCTCGCCCGGGCGCGCGCCCGGCTCGCCGACCACGAGTGGTACGTCGCCGGCTTCTACGCCAAGCGCCAGCGCTGGGCCGGCGCCGCCGGGCGCTACGAGACCCTGGTGCGCAACTACCCGGGCACGCCCCACGAGGTGGACGCCCTCTTCGCCCTCTCCGACGCCTACGTGAAGCTCGACGACAAGTTCAAGGCCCGCCAGGCGCTGCAGGAGATCATCGTCAAGCACGCCGGCGACCCGCGAGAGGCGCGCGCGGAGCGGCTCCTTGCCGCGCTCCGCTAGCGGGGGGCGCCGCGGGCTGGGCGCCCGGGTCGGCGCGCCCTACCTGGTGCCCCTGCTGCTGGCGGCCTCGGCCGCGCTCGCCGTCTGGCTGGCCCGCGACCGGCTGCTCGCCTGGGGCCGCTTCCCGGCCGGGGGCGAGCGGCAGGTCCGCCAGGCCCTCGCCAACCAGGTGCGCGCCCACCTCGAGGACGTCTACGGCTTCCACGCCGGCGGCACGGTGGAGCTCTCCCCGGTGCGCTACGGCGACGTCTCGGCCGCGGTGGAGGGCGGCGAGGCCACGGTGGTGGCGATGCTGGAGGCGGAGGGGCGGGCGACCTGGCGCGACCAGGCGGCGGCGGTGAGCTACATCGGCCGCGAGCGCTTCCGGATGCGCCCCTGCGGCATCGCCGGCTGGTGCGGCGAGGGGGAGCAGTTCCGGCGGCTGCGCGGCGTGCTCCTGGCGCTGTTCCGGCGCGACGACGCCCTGGCCGCGGCCGCCGCCCCGTCGCGCCGGCGGGTGCTGGCCTGGCAGATCCGCGTCGAGCGGGAGGTGGCCGAGGTCGGGGAGGACTTCGAGACCGTCCCCCCGGCGGGCGCGCCGGTCCGCGAGCGCGCCCGCTTCACGCTGCGCCTCGAAGGGGGGCGCTGGGTGCCCGCGCCGTAGCGGCGGGGCCCCTCGGCGGGGCGGCCGCCGCCTCTCCTGTTCCGGAATCACCATGGGTCGTCTACACTCCGCCCAAATGGCGGACGCCCCCATGGACGACGACCTCAAGCAGGCGCTGACGCTGGGACGCGGCTACTACCAGAAGAAGGAGTACGCCCGCGCCGAGCAGTGGCTGTCGCAGGTGGTCGAGCGGAACCAGTCCTTCGCCGACGTCTACAACATGCTCGGCGTCATCTACCACGACCAGGGGCAGTACCAGAAAGCCCAGCGCGCCTTCGAGGCGGCGCTGCGGCTGAACCCCGGCTACACCGACGCCGCGCTGAACCTGGCGGTCATCTACAACGACACCGGCAAGTACCCCCAGGCCCAGGAGGTCTACCGGCAGGCGCTGACCCGCTCCGGCGCCGCGCCCGGCCAGCTCGACCGGTACGTGAAGGGCAAGCTCGCCAACATGTACGCCGAGATCGGCGACGTCTACCTCTCCGCCGGGCTCCACGACGAGGCCATCGCCGAGTACGGCCGCGCCCTGGAGCTGGGCCCCACCTTCGTGGACATCCGGCTGCGCCAGGCCAACGCCTGCCGCGACGCCGGGCGGCGCGACGAGGCCATCGCCCAGTACGAGGAGATCGTCCGCCTGAACCCCGGCTTCCTCCCGGCGCGCCTCTCCCTGGGGCTGGCGCTGCTGGCGTCGGGCCGCAAGGCCGACGCCGTGGCCCAGTGGGAGGAGGTGCTGCGGCTGGCCCCGGGCCACCGCAACGCCGAGCTGTACCTCCAGCTGGCGGCGGGCGAAGGGCGGTAGCCGGTGCCCGGCGGCCGCCCGCCGATCGCCCCGGTCCCGGGCCGCACCGGCTGGGCGCTCCGCTTCCTGGCCGGCCGGTACCGCGGCGGCACGGTGCCGCTGGAGGCCGGGCGCGAGCTGCTGATCGGGCGGCTGCGGGAGTGCGGGCTGGTGCTGCCGGAGGAGCTGACCTCGCGCCGCCACGCCCGCATCGTCTGGGAGGCCGAGGTCCCGGCGGTCGAGGACCTGGGCTCCACCAACGGCACCTTCGTGAACGGGGAGCGGGTGAAGCAGCGCCGCCTCCAGGCCGGCGACCGGCTGCTGGTCGGCGGCAACATCCTCAAGCTGGTCACCGAGGTGCGGCCGGCCCCGGGCGACGCCGACACCATCCCCGGGCTGGAGCGCGTCAGCGAGACGCCGGTCCCGCGCCGCCACAGCGCCATGTCCGGCCTGCTCGAGGAGGTCGGGCTCCCCGACGTGCTCCAGCTCTGCGCCACCACCCGCAAGAGCGGCGTGCTGGAGATCCGGCACGGCGACGAGCGGGCCGCCGTCCACCTGGCCGGGGGCCGGGTCACCCGGGCGGCGCTGGAGGGGCGCGAGGGGCTCTCGCCGCCGGAGGTGTTCCGGGAGATCGTCGGCTGGGCCGAGGGCTCCTTCGACCTGGTGCCGCCGCCGCCCGCGCCGCCCCCGGGGCCGGCCACCGACCTGACGGTGGAGGAGCTGCTGATGGACGCGCTGCGGCTCCTCGACGAGGCGCGGCGGCGCTGAGGACCGGCGCCGCCGGATTGCGCGGGCGCGCCGCGGGCGGTAGGAAGATCCCATGGACCCGAAGCTCCCGCGGCTCACCACCCTGAGCCACGGCGCCGGTTGAGCCTGCAAGATCCGCCCGGCGGATCTCGCGCAGGTGCTGCGCGGCGTGGAGAGGACCAGCGATCCGCGTGCGCTCGTCGGCCACGAGACGCACGACGACGCCGCCGTGTACCAGCTGTCCGCGGAGCAGGCCGTCGTCGAGACGGTGGACTTCTTCACGCCGGTGGTGGACGACCCCTTCTGGTTCGGCCGCATCGCCGCCGCCAACGCCCTCTCCGACGTCTGGGCGATGGGCGCGAGGCCCCTCTTCGCGCTGAACCTGGTGGCCTTCCCGGTGGGCAAGCTGCCGCTCGAGATCCTCGGCGAGATCCTGCGGGGCGGGGCGGACGCCGCCCGCGAGGCCGGCGCGCCCATCCTCGGCGGCCACTCCATCGACGACCCCGAGCCCAAGTACGGGCTGGCCGTCACCGGCATCGTCCACCCGGAGCGCATCCTGCGCAACGTCGGGGCCCGGCCCGGCGACGCGCTGCTGCTCACCAAGCCGCTCGGCACCGGCGTGGTCACCACCGGCGTGAAGCGCGGCACCGCGCCCGCCGAGGTGGTGGAGGCGGCGGTGCGCAGCATGGCCACGCTGAACAAGGTGGCGGGCGAGCTCCTCGCCGCCAGCGGGGCGGTGCGGGCGCTCACCGACGTCACCGGCTTCGGCCTGCTGGGCCACGCCCTGGAGATGGCCGAGGGCTCGCGGGTGCGGATGCGCTTCGAGGCCGCCGCGGTGCCGCTGCTCCCCGGCGCCCGCGCCCTGGCGGAGCAGGACGTCGTGCCCGGCGGCAGCAAGGCCAACCTGGCCTGGGTCACGCCGCGGGTGCGCTTCCCGGAGTCGCTGGCCCCCGCCGACCGGCAGCTGCTCGCCGACGCCCAGACCAACGGCGGGCTGCTGGCGGCGGTGGATCCGGGCCGGGCCGCGGAGCTGCTCGCGGGGCTGCGCGGCGCCGGGGTGGCGGCGGTGGCGGTGGGCGAGGTGCTGCCCGGCGCCCCCGGCCCGGTCATCGAGGTGACCTGACCGTGATCCCGCTCCCGGCCCTCGCCGCGCTGCTGCTCTCGGCCGCCGCCCCTTCCTTCGTGGTGGTCGTGGACCCGGGCCACGGCGGCGAGCAGGAGGGGGCGAGCGGCCCGGCCGGGCTGCGGGAGAAGGCGCTCACCCTGCAGATCGCCCGCCGGGTGGCGCGGCGGCTGGAGCGACTGGGCGCCCAGGTGATCCTCACCCGGACGAAGGACGAGACGGTGCCGCTGGCCCAGCGGGCGGCGCTCGCCAACGCGCGCCAGGCCGACCTCTTCCTCTCCATCCACCTGAACTCGATGCCCGGGAGGCTCGGCGCCGCCACCCACGGCGTCGAGACCTACTTCCTCTCCGCCGACGCCACCGACGCCTCGGCCAGCGCGGTGGCGGCGCGCGAGAACGCCGACCGGCTGGCGGGCGAGGAGCGGGATCCGGACGACCCGGTGGCCGGCATCCTGGAGAGCCTGGGCGACGCCGAGGCGCTGGACGAGAGCTCGCGGCTGGCCTACGCCGTCCAGGAGCGGCTGGTGGCGAAGGTGAAGGCCGAGGACCGCGGGGTGAAGCAGGCCCCCTTCTACGTCCTGGCCGGCGCGCGGATGGCGGCGGTGCTGGTGGAGGTGGGCTTCATCTCCAATCCCCGCGAGGGGCGGCGGCTGGCCCAGGCGGCCTACCAGGACCAGGTGGCGGCGGCCATCGCCGACGGGGTGGCGGCGTGGCGCCGGGACGGCCGGAGCGCGCACCGCTGACCGCCGCGCCCCCTGGCGCAAGGGGGCCGTGGCGCCGCGGGAGATCCCCCGCTATCCTCCGCGGCCATGCGAAGCAACGGCCGCGGCCTCCTCGACCTCCGTCCCGTCTCCCTGGAACCGGGCGCCTCCAAGCACGCCGAGGGCTCCTGCCTCGCCCGCTTCGGCGACACCCACGTCCTCTGCACCGCCTCGGTGGAGGACCGCGTGCCGCCGCACGTGCTGGGCACCGGCGCCGGCTGGGTCACCGCCGAGTACGGGATGCTCCCGCGCTCCACCCACGAGCGCATGGCGCGGGAGGCGGCCCGCGGCAAGCAGGGCGGGCGCACCCTGGAGATCCAGCGGCTCATCGGCCGCGCCCTGCGCGCCGCGGTGGACCTGCGCGCCATCGGCGTGCGCACCGTCACCCTGGACTGCGACGTCATCCAGGCCGACGGCGGGACCCGCACCGCCGCCATCACCGGCGGCTGGGTGGCGCTCAACCTGGCGCTGCGGCGGCTGAAGCGGGACGGGAAGCTCAAGGAGCTGCCCCGGACCACGCCGGTGGCGGCGGTCAGCGTCGGCGTCCTCGGCGGCGAGGTGCACCTGGACCTGGACTACGACGAGGACTCCACCGCCGAGGTGGACCTGAACGTGGTGGCCACCGGCGAGGGGCGGCTCATCGAGGTCCAGGGGACCGCCGAGGGCAAGCCCTTCGGGCGCTCCGACCTGGACCGGATGATCGACGCCGCCCTGGCCGGGATCGCCCGGCTGCAGGAGGCGCAGGGGCGGGCGCTCGCCGCCGCGCGGTGAGGGGGCCGTGAGGCTGCTCTTCGGCACCGGCAACCCCGGCAAGCTGCGCGAGCTGCGGCGGCTGGTGGAGGGGCTGCCGGTCACCGTGGTCTCCCCGGCCGACCTCCCCGCGCCGCTCCCCGAGGTGGAGGAGGACGGCGCCACCTTCGCCGCCAACGCCGGGAAGAAGGCGCGGGCCCATGCCCTGGCGAGCGGCCTCCACGCGCTGGCCGACGACTCCGGCCTGTGCGTGGACGCGCTCTTCGGCATGCCCGGGGTGCGGTCGGCGCGCTGGTCGGAGGGGGAGCCGGCGGCGGCGAGCCCGTCCTGCGCGCTGGGCGAGGCGGGGCTCGGCGAGCTGGGGCCGGCGGCTGCCCGCGCCGCCCGCGACGAGGCGAACAACGACCGGCTGCTGCGGTCGCTCGACGGGGTCCCCGACGAGCTGCGCGGCGCCGAGTACCGGGCGGTGCTGGTGCTGGCGGCGCCCGACGGGACGGTGCTGGCCACCGTCGACGGGAGCTGCCGCGGGCGGATCGCCACGGCCCGGCGCGGGACCGACGGGTTCGGCTACGACCCGCTCTTCCTCCCCGAGGCCTGGCCGGGGCGGACCATGGCGGAGCTGGCGCCGGCCGAGAAGGACGCGGTGAGCCACCGCGGCGAGGCGTTCCGGCGGCTCCGCCCCGTCCTCGAGGCCCTGGCCGTTGACGAAAGCCGGCGGCGAGGCTAGTTATTCGCGTTCCACGGGGCCGCTCTGGTCTTGGGAACCGGGAACCGGGGCGTAGCGCAGCCTGGTAGCGCGCCTGCCTTGGGCGCAGGAGGTCGCCGGTCCGAATCCGGCCGCCCCGACTCTTTGACATGATGGTGGTGTGCAGCCTGGAGGTGCGGGGCGGGCATGAGGCGTTTCGGCGCCGCGGGCTGACGCGGAGGGTATCTTCAGCGCCCGTAGCTCAGCTGGATAGAGCAGCGGCCTTCTAAGCCGCGGGTCGGGGGTTCGACTCCCTCCGGGCGCGCCAGGTTCGAGGGCCCGCGCGTGGCGGGCAATGTTTACGGTGAGTATAGCTCAATTGGTAGAGCACTGGACTGTGGATCCGGGGGTTAAGGGTTCGAGCCCCTTTACTCACCCCATCTTCTTCTGCGCCCGTAGCTCAGTTGGCCGGGGGTCCGGGGGCCGCCACCGGCCCCCGGTACGAAGATGCCGGCCGATCGCGGCGCGGCGTCGAGAATCTTCTGCGCCCGTAGCTCAGTTGGATAGAGCGTCGGCCTTCGAAGCCGCAGGTCGGGGGTTCGATTCCCTCCGGGCGCGCACCACCGTTGACACCCGGGGGCCAGCGATGTAGATCGCGGCCCCCTGGAATCACGGGCGCATAGCTCAACTGGCAGAGCAATGGACTCTTAATCCATAGGTTGAAGGTTCGATTCCTTCTGCGCTCACCATCGAACGGGGATCCGGCAACGGGTCCCCGTTCTTCTTTTCAGTCCTTCTTCCCGCCCTCGATGACCGCGAAGCGCGGCCGCGCCCGTGGCGGGGCGGTGAGCTGGCCGGCGAGGACGCCCGGCCAGGGGAAGGCGCAGTCGAAGCGGCGCCCGCGGAAGGTGAGCGTGGCGCGGATGCCCCACTCGTCCAGCAGCACCTCCGGGGCGTCGCGCCCGGCCACCAGGTTCAGCCGGACCAGCTCCTCCTCCATGAGGTACTCGGGGAGCCGGACCCCCGGCGCCGCCGGGGCGACGATCACCGACTCGATGCGGGCGGCGGCGCGGCAGGCGGCCAGCATCTCCCCGTACCGCTTCTGCAGGGAGAAGAGCTGCAGGGCCCCCTCGCCCCAGCCCGGGCAGGCGGGCGGGCAGGGCTCGGCGGGACCGTGGTCGTGCCCCTCCTGCATGGCGCCTCTTTAGCAAGAATCGGCCGGCCCGTGGTAGGAACCTCGGGAGCCGGGCGGGTGGCGGAACCGGCAGACGCGCGGGACTTAGGATCCCGTGCCGCAAGGCGTGAGGGTTCGACCCCCTCCCCGCCCAATTTCCCTTGACCTCACGCGCCTCGGCGCGTACTGAACCGGCCCTTTTCCCACACCCCCGACGAGCCCATGAAGATCCAGGTCGAAACCATCTCCCCGGTCGAGAAGAAGGTCCTCGTCGAGGTCGACGCCGAGCGGGTCGGCAAGGAGCTCGACCGGGCCTACGCCGCCCTCGGGCGCCGCGCCAAGCTGCGCGGCTTCCGGCCCGGCAAGGCCCCGCGCCAGGTGCTGGAGAAGCACTTCCGCGACGAGGTGGAGCGGGACGTCGCCGAGCGGCTGGTCGAGGCCGGCTTCGGCGAGGCGGTGGCCGCCCACGGCGTCGAGGCGGTGGCCCCGCCGCAGGCCGACATCGCCGAGCCCGGCCTGCAGCCGCTGGCGCCCTTCAAGTTCAGCGTCCGGGTCCAGGTGAAGCCCAAGCTCTCCCCCAAGGACTACAAGGGGCTGGAGGTGAGCCGGCGGCCGGCCGCGGTCACCGACGAGATGGTGGAGAAGGAGCTGACCGCGCTGCGCGACGCCCTCTCCCGGCTCCAGCCGGTGGAGGGGCGCGACGTGGCGCAGGAGGGGGACTACGCCGTCGTCGACCACGAGGGCACCGCCGACGGCCAGCCCTTCGAGGGCGCCAAGGCCGAGGGCGTGACCGTCCGGGTGGCGGCCGGCGACTTCTTCGCCGGCTTCTTCCCGCAGCTGGCCGGCCTCCGGGTCGGGGCCAGCACCACCGTCGAGCAGGCGGTCCCGGCCGACTTCCGGGCCGAGGCGCTGCGCGGCAAGACCGTCCGCTTCTCGGTGACCCTGAAGGCGCTCCAGACCCGGGAGGTCCCGGCCCTGGACGACGCCTTCGCCAGGGGGCTGGGGGTGCCCGGGGTGGAGAGCCTGGAGCAGCTCCAGGCCGACCTGCGCGGCAAGATCGAGGCCCGGGAGAAGCAGCGCGAGCGGTCCGAGGTGAACGACGGCCTGGTGAAGGCGGCGCTGGCCCGCAACGACTTCGAGGTCCCGCCGGCGCTGGTGGAGCGGGCCATCGACTCGATGCTGGAGGGGGCCGCCCAGCGCTTCCGCCGGCAGGGGATGGACATGCGGGAGATGGACCTGGACCTGGCCCGGTTGCGGGGCGACCTGCGCGAGCAGGCCCTCCTCCAGGTCCGCGGCGCGCTGCTGCTCGAGGCGGTGGCCGAGGCCGAGAAGATCGTCCCCGGGGAGGCCGACCTGGAGGCGGAGATCACCCGGATCGCCGAGGAGAACGGGGTCCCGGCCGAGAAGATCCGGCCGCAGCTCCGCGGCGCCGAGTCCCGCGCCGCGCTAGAGAACCGGGTCCGGGAGGACCAGGTCCTTGCGTTCCTGGCCGCCCACGCGAAGATCGCGGACGCCCCGGCCTGAGCCGGGGCGGTCCAGGAGGAGCGATGCCCTACATCCCCATGCCCTTCGTGGTCGAGCAGACCCACCGGGGCGAGCGCAGCTACGACATCTACTCGCGCCTCCTGAAGGACCGGATCGTCTTCCTGGGGACCCCGGTGGACGACGACGTCGCCAACGTGGTCATCGCCCAGCTCCTCTTCCTCGAGTCGGAGGACCCGGACAAGGACATCATGCTGTACGTCAACAGCCCGGGCGGCTCGGTGACCTCCGGCCTGGCCATCTACGACACCATGCAGTACGTGAAGCCGCAGGTCTCCACCATCTGCCTGGGCCAGGCGGCCAGCATGGGCGCCTTCCTGCTGGCGGGCGGGGCGCCGGGCAAGCGCTTCGCGGTGCCCAACGCCCGCATCATGATCCACCAGCCCATGGGCGGCTTCTCCGGGCAGGCCACCGACATCGACATCCAGGCCCGCGAGATCCTCCGGCTCAAGGCGCGGCTGAACGAGATCATGGCCGGGCACACCCGGCAGCCGCTGGAGCGGATCGAGAAGGACACCGACCGCGACTTCTTCATGGGCCCGGCCGAGGCCAAGGAGTACGGGCTCATCGACGAGGTCATCGTCCACCGCCACCGGGGTGCGGCGGGGGAGAAGAAACCTTAAGATGGGGTACGGACCCGGCGCCGCGGCGCCGGGACGCACCACGCCGAGGAGACCGTCTTGGAGAAGCACGAGACCCTGTGCTGCAGCTTCTGCGGCAAGTCGCAGAAGGAAGTGAAGAAGCTCATCGCCGGGCCGACGGTCTACATCTGCGACGAGTGCATCGGGCTCTGCAACGACATCATCGCCGAGGAGATCGCCGGCGAGGAGAAGCGGGACCAGAAGCTGCGCATCCCGCGCCCCAGCGAGATCAAGGCCACCCTCGACGAGTACGTGGTGGGGCAGGAGCGCGCCAAGAAGACCCTGGCGGTGGCGGTCCACAACCACTACAAGCGCATCGAGACCCGCATCAACGTGGACGACGTCGAGCTGCAGAAGTCCAACATCCTGCTGCTCGGCCCCACCGGCTCCGGCAAGACCCTGCTGGCCCAGACCCTGGCGAAGATCCTCAACGTCCCCTTCACCATCGCCGACGCCACCTGCCTCACCGAGGCCGGCTACGTGGGCGAGGACGTCGAGAACATCATCGTCAACCTGCTGCAGGCCGCCGACCACGACATCGAGCGGGCCCAGCGGGGCATCGTCTACATCGACGAGATCGACAAGATCGCCCGCAAGAGCGAGAACCCCTCCATCACCCGCGACGTCTCCGGCGAGGGGGTGCAGCAGGCCCTGCTGAAGATCATCGAGGGGACGGTGGCCAACGTGCCGCCCAAGGGCGGGCGCAAGCACCCGCAGCAGGAGTTCCTGCAGGTCGACACCACCAACATCCTCTTCATCTGCGGCGGCGCCTTCTGCGGGCTGGAGCAGGTGATCGAGCGGCGCGTCGGCGGCAAGAGCCTGGGCTTCGGGAGCGACGTGAAGGCCCGGACCGAGCGCGACATCGGCGAGCTGCTGGCGCTGGTGGAGCCGGACGACCTGCTGAAGTTCGGGATGATCCCGGAGTTCGTGGGGCGGCTGCCGGTGGTCACCACGCTGGGCGAGCTGGACGAGGCGGCGCTGGTCGAGATCCTCACCCGCCCGCGCAACGCCCTGGTGAAGCAGTACCGCAAGCTGCTGGAGATGGACGGCGTCTCGCTGCGCTTCACCGACCCGGCGCTCACCGCCATCGCCCGTGCGGCGCTGAAGAACAAGGCCGGCGCCCGCGGCCTCCGCGCCATCCTCGAGAACGCGATGCTCGACATCATGTACGAGGTGCCGAGCAAGCGGAACGTGCGGGAGATCGTCATCTCCGAGGACGTCATCGAGCGGCAGGAGCCGCCGCTGGTGGTGATGCAGAAGGAAGCCGGCAGCGCCTGATCCCGGCGGCCCGGCGCCCCGCCGGGCCGGGGGAAGGAGCCGAAGCCCGATGTCCCCGTCCCGTACCGACGACAAGCCCGGAGCCGCGCCCGGCGGGCGCCGCATCCCGCTGCTCCCGCTGCGGGACATCGTCGTCTTCCCGCACATGGTGGTGCCCCTCTTCGTGGGGCGGGAGCGCTCCATCGCCGCGCTGGAGGCGGCCCAGGCCGGCGACCGGGCCATCCTGCTGGCGGCGCAGAAGAAGGCCAAGACCAACGACCCGCAGCCCGAGGACATCTTCGGCGTGGGCACGCTGGCGGCGGTGATCCAGCTGCTGCGGCTCCCCGACGGCACGGTGAAGGTGCTGGTGGAGGGGAAGCAGCGCTGGCGCGTCGACGGCTGGCTGCCCAACGAGAAGTTCTTCGAGGTCGAGGCCTCGCCGGTGGCGGAGCCGGACGACCGGACGGTGGAGCTCGAGGCGCTGATGCGCTCGGTGCAGTCCACCTTCGAGGCCTACGTCAAGCTGAACAAGCGGATCCCGCCGGAGATGCTGGCCAGCGTCGCCACCATCGAGGACCCGGCACGGCTCGGCGACACCATCGTCGCCCACCTCTCGCTGAAGCTCCTCGACAAGCAGGAGATCCTGGAGATCGAGTCGGCGGCGCGGCGGCTGGAGCGGCTCTACGAGCTGATGCAGGGCGAGATCGAGATCCTCCAGGTCGAGAAGAAGATCCGCACCCGCGTGAAGAAGCAGATGGAGAAGACGCAGAAGGAGTACTACCTCAACGAGCAGATGCAGGCGATCCAGAAGGAGCTCGGCGAGCGGGACGAGTTCAAGAGCGAGCTGCAGGAGCTCGAGGAGAAGATCAAGCAGAAGAAGATGTCGAAGGAGGCCACCCTCAAGGCCCGCAAGGAGCTCAAGAAGCTGAAGATGATGAGCCCCATGAGCGCCGAGGCCACGGTGGTCCGCAACTACATCGACTGGATCCTCTCGCTCCCCTGGTACGACTACACGCAGGACAAGCTGGACATCGCCGAGGCCGAGAAGATCCTCGACGAGGACCACTACGGGCTGAAGAAGGCCAAGGAGCGGATCCTCGAGTACCTGGCGGTCCAGAAGCTGGTGGACCGGATCAAGGGACCCATCCTCTGCCTGGTGGGGCCGCCCGGGGTGGGCAAGACCTCGCTGGCGCGCAGCATCGCCCGCTGCACCGGCCGGCGCTTCGTGCGCATCAGCCTGGGCGGGGTGCGGGACGAGGCGGAGATCCGCGGCCACCGGCGAACCTACATCGGGGCGCTGCCCGGCAAGATCGTCCAGTCGCTGAAGAAGGCGGGGAGCGGCAATCCGGTCTTCCTGCTCGACGAGGTGGACAAGATGTCCACCGACTTCCGCGGCGACCCCTCGTCGGCGCTGCTGGAGGTGCTGGACCCGGAGCAGAACCACGCCTTCGGGGACCACTACCTGGACCTGGACTACGACCTCTCCAAGGTGCTGTTCATCTGCACCGCCAACACCATGGGCGGCATCCCCCTGCCGCTCCAGGACCGGATGGAGATCATCCGCATCGCCGGGTACACCGACCTGGAGAAGCTCTCCATCGCCACCCGCTACCTGGTGCCGAAGCAGAAGGAGGCCAACGGCCTCGCCGACGTGAAGGTCGCCTTCCAGCGCGCCGCGCTGCGGCTCCTCGTCCAGCGCTACACCAAGGAGGCGGGGGTGCGCTCGCTGGAACGGGAGATCGCCTCGGTGTGCCGCAAGATCGCCAAGGAGGTGCTGCGGAAGGGCAAGGACCGCGCCTTCGTGGTGGGACCCAAGAGCGTGGCCCGGCTGCTGGGCCCGCCCAAGTTCCGCTACGGCACCGCCGAGACCTTGGACCAGGTGGGCCTGGTCACCGGCCTGGCCTGGACCGAGCTGGGCGGCGAGCTGCTCACCGTCGAGGCCACCGTGCTCCCCGGCAAGGGCAAGCTGATGATCACCGGCAAGCTGGGCGAGGTGATGCAGGAGAGCGCCCAGGCGGCGATGAGCTACGTGCGCTCCCGGGCCGAGGCGCTGGGCCTGGAGAAGCGCTTCCTCGAGTCCACCGACATCCACGTCCACGTGCCCGAGGGGGCCATCCCCAAGGACGGCCCGTCGGCGGGCATCGCCATCGCCACCGCGCTGGTCTCGGGGCTCACCAGGGTGCCGGTGCGCGCCGACGTGGCCATGACCGGCGAGATCACGCTGCGCGGCCGGGTGCTGCCCATCGGCGGCCTCAAGGAGAAGGTGCTGGCGGCGCACCGCGGCGGCATCCGCAAGGTGCTGGTGCCGAAGGAGAACGAGAAGGACATCCGCGAGATCCCCTCCCGGGTGCGCCAGCGGCTGCGGCTGGTGCTGGTCGAGCACATGGACGAGGTGCTGCGCGAGGCGCTGGCCATCCCCGATCCCGACGCCTTCTTCCGCAAGCTGCCGCAGCTCCCGCCGCCGGCGGCGCCGCCGGCCGCCCCGGGCCTGCCCCCCTCGCCCGCCCCGGCGATGTAGCTACCGGTCGATCCGCGCGTAGAGCCGGTGCGCCCCGCGCGCGCTGGGCAGCGGCGCCAGCCCGAGCCGGGCCAGGTCCCACCCCGGCGTCGCGTCCTTCACCAGCACCGCCCGCCGCGCCACCCGCCGGGCCTGCGCCAGCGCCTCCGGGGAGAGCGGCCGCGCGTCGGCCAGCCGGCGGACCAGGTCGAAACCGGGCGGCTGCGCGCGGGCGTGGCGGAACATCGGGTCGAAGCAGACCAGGTCGAAGGAGCGGTCGGGGAGGGCGGCCAGCGCCTCCCCGGCGTCGGCCCGCCGCACCTCGATGCGGCGCGCCGCGGGCAGCGCCAGGCGCGCCAGCCCCTCGGCGGCGAGCAGGGCGAGGGCGGGGGAGGACTCGAGCCCCACCACCCGGCCGGCCTCGCCCACCGCGACGGCGGCCACCAGGGCGTCGGCGGCGAGCCCGAGGGTGCAGTCGAGCACCGCCTCGCCCGGCAGCAGCCCGGCCGCCTCGAGGAAGGGGTCGCGGGTGTCCCGCTCCCCGCGCAGGAGCCGGCGCGCCCGCAGCATCCCCATCCCCGGGTCCCAGCGCCGCTCGGCGCCGTCCAGGAACAGGGTGGCGCGGCGGGGCGTGAGCACCAGCAGCGCCTCGGCCCCGGCCCCGGCCGCCGCCGCGGCGAGGGAGCGGTGCTCGCGGGGGTGGAAGGGGAGGGCGTGGCGCGCCGCCGCCGCCCGCGCGGCTGCGACGTCGGCGGGCCGCGCGGCCAGGGCGGTGGTGACGGCGAGGCGCACGGAGGAGAGATACCCGACCGCGACGGCGACCGCGACCCTGACCGCGAACCCGACCCCGACGGCGACCCCGGCCGCGACCGGGAACCCGACCCCGGCCGCGACCCCGGCCGCGAACCCGACTCGATTGCGCGGCCCCGCGGTTCGCGCTAGATTCATCGCATAGGAGTTATATAAACATTATGCGAACCGCCCGACCGCGATCGACCGCCGTG
>JAKAEO010000254.1 GCA_021818285.1 Myxococcales bacterium | reverse complement strand
GGACCGCCTCGGCGACGGCGGCGTCGTCCATGTTGTCGAGGAGCACGATGTCGGCGCCGGCGGCGATGGCCTCCTCCAGGCCGGGGAGGTCCACCACCTCGACCTCGATCTTCAGCATCGCCGAGGCCCGGGCCCGGGCCCGCCGGACCGCCTCGGCCACGCCGCCGCAGGCGGCCACGTGGTTGTCCTTGACGAGGATGCCGTCCCCCAGGGCGAAGCGGTGGTTCACGCCGCCGCCGGCCCGCACCGCCTCCTTCTCCAGGCGCCGCCACCCGGGGGTGGTCTTCCGGGTGTCGAGGAGGCGCGTCTTCCCGCCGCCCGCGGCCAGCGCCTCCACGGCGCGCCGCGTGCCGGTGGCCACGCCGGAGAGGCGCTGCAGGAAGTTCAGCGCGGTGCGCTCGGCGCCGAGCAGGGCCCGCAGCGGGCCCCGGGCGGTGCCGAACCACTCCCCCTTCGCCACCGCGGCGCCGTCGGCCCGGTCGAAGCGGCACTCGGCCCCCAGCCGCTCGAAGACCCGGGCCGCCACCGCGGCGCCGGCCAGCACCAGCGGCTCCTTGGCGAGGAAGCGGCCGGAGCCGGGCGCGGCGGGGTCGATGGTGGCCTCGCTGGTGGCGTCGCCCAGCCCCAGGTCCTCCTCCAGGGCGAGGTCCAGGAGCCGCTCCACCGGTGCCGGGAGCGTGGCCACGGTCAGCTCCCCTCCGACAGCATGGCGCGGTGGGCCCGGAGCTTCTCGAGGCGCACCTGGAGCTCCTGGACGCGCGCCCGGTCCTTCTCCACCACCTCGGGCGGCGCCTTGGCGACGAAGCCCTCGTTCCCGAGCCGCCGCGTCACGCCGGCCAGCTCCTGCTCCACCTTGGCCATCTCCTTGTCGATGCGCGCCGTCTCCGCCGCCATGTCCACCACGCCGGCGAGCGGGACCCGCACCTCGTAGCCCGGCCCCACCCCCACCGCGGTGCCGGGGCGCCGCGCCGTCGGCTGGCCGTCGAAGCGGGCGGCGAGGCCGGGGGCGTTGGTGAGGCGGACGATGCGGGGGAGCTCCGACCGGACGGTCTCCCAGGACTCCGGCGCCAGCGCGCCGATCTCGACGCCGGGCAGCGCCGTCTTGAAGGCGACGTTCATCTCGCCGCGGACGTTGCGGATGGCCTCGACGATGCCGAGGACCGGGCCGAAGCTGCGCTCCGCCGCCTCGTCCACCGGCCCCGGCGACGGGTAGCGGGCCTCGAGGATCGAGCCGGGCCCGGGGAGCCCCACCTGCGCCCGGAGCGTCTGCCACAGCTCCTCGGTGATGAAGGGCATCATGGGGTGGAGGAGCCGCAGCGCGCTCTCCAGGCAGTGGGTCAGCACCGCCTGGGCGGCGCGCCGGGCCGCGGGGTCGTCGCCGTTGAAGGCCTCCTTCGACAGCTCGATGTACCAGTCGCACAGGTCGCCCCAGACGAACTGGTAGACGGTGCCGGCCGCCTCGTTGAAGTGGAAGCCCTCCAGCGCGGCCACCGTGCCGTTCACGGCCCGCTGCAGCCGGGCCAGGATCCAGCGGTCGGCCGGCGTCCGCGCCAGCCGCGCCGCCTCCCCCTCCGCGGCGGCGTAGCCGGACAGGTTCATCAGGGCGAAGCGGGTGGCGTTCCAGAGCTTGTTGGCGAAGGCCCGGTACCCCTCGATGCGCTCCCGGGCCAGCTTGATGTCCCGCCCCTGGGCGGTGAGGGCGGCCAGCGTGAAGCGCAGCGCGTCGGCGCCGTACTTCTCGGTGATGTCCAGGGGGTCGATGACGTTCCCCTTGGTCTTGGACATCTTCTGCCCCTTCTCGTCCCGCACCATGGGGTGCAGGTAGACGGTGCGGAAGGGGACCTCGCCCATGAAGTGGATGCCCATCATCATCATCCGGGCCACCCAGAAGAAGATGATGTCGTGCCCGGTCTCCATCACCGAGGTCGGGTAGAAGGTCCGCAGCGTCTCGGTCTCCGCCGGCCAGCCCATGGTGGAGAAGGGCCAGAGCGCCGACGAGAACCAGGTGTCGAGCACGTCCTCGTCCTGGCGCAGCTCCCGCCGGCCGCAGGCGGCGCAGGCGGCCGGCGCCTCGCGGGCCACGGTGACGTGGCCGTCGGGGCAGTACCAGGCCGGGATCTGGTGGCCCCACCAGAGCTGGCGGCTGATGCACCAGTCGTGGATGTTGCGCATCCAGGCCATGTAGGTGTTGGTCCACTGCTCGGGGAGGAAGACGGTCCGCCCCTGCTCCACCGCCTCGATGGCCGGCCCCGCCAGCGGCGCGATGCGCACGAACCACTGGTCGGAGAGCAGCGGCTCCAGGACGGTCTGCGAGCGCTGGCAGCGCCCCAGCGCCATGGGGTGGGGCTTCGCGCCGCGCTCCAGGCCGGCCTCGGCGAGGAGCCGCTTCACCTCCTTGCGGGCGGCGAAGCGGTCCAGCCCGGCGAGCGGGCCGGCGGCGGCGGTCATCTTCCCGTCGAACCCGATGACGGTGACGAACGCGAGCCCGTGGCGCTTGCCCACCTCGAAGTCGTTGAAGTCGTGGGCCGGCGTCACCTTGACGGCACCGGTCCCGAAGGCCGGGTCCACCAGCACCGCGTCGGCGACGATGGGGATCTCCCGTCCGAGGATGGGGTGGCGGACCTTGCGGCCGACGAGCGCCCGGTAGCGCCCGTCCTCCGGGTGGACCGCCACCGCGGTGTCGCCCAGCATGGTCTCGGGGCGCGTCGTGGCGACGACGATCTCGGTGACGCCGTCCACCGGCGCGGCCAGCGGGTAGGCGAAGCTCCAGAGCTCGCCGGGGTGGTTCTCCTCGTGCTCCACCTCCAGGTCGCTGAGCGCGGTGCGGCAGTCGGGGCACCAGTTGATGAGCTTCTTCTCCCGGTAGACGAGCCCCTCCTCGTGGAGCCGGACGAAGACCTCCCGCACCGCCCGCGACAGCCCATCGTCCAGCGTGAAGCGCTCGCGCTCCCAGTCGAGGGCGGCGCCCAGCGCCTGGTGCTGCTGGCCGATGCGGGAGCCGTACTTCTCCTTCCAGGCCCAGACCCGCTTCAGGAACTCGGCGCGCCCCAGCTCGTGGCGGCTGGTCTTCTCGGTCCGCTGGAGCTCCTTCTCGACGATCATCTGGGTGGCGATGCCGGCGTGGTCGGTGCCCGGCAGCCACAGGGTGTTGAAGCCGCTCATCCGCTTCCAGCGGACCAGGATGTCCTGGATGGTGGCGGTGAGGGCGTGGCCCAGGTGCAGGGAGCCGGTGACGTTGGGCGGCGGCAGCACGATGGAGAAGGCGGGGCGGGTCCGGTCCTTCTCGTCGCCGTGGAACAGGCCGCGCTCCCGCCACACCCGGTACCAGCGGGCCTCGACCTCGGCGTGCTCGTAGCCCTTGGCGAGGGTGTTCTTGTCTTCGGTGCTCACGTGCCTCTCCGTACCAGGGTGGCGCGCCCGCGCGGCACGGGGCGGCGCGGGCGCGAAGGGATGCGCTGCGGGGGTCCGGCGCGCCGGCCCGGCCCTACGATCCCTGCCGCTCGCGCACCAGCCGCTCGACGTGCTCGCGGATGATGGTCTCGGCGAGGACCGGGACGACCTCCCAGGCGATCTTCTCGACCACCTCGCGCGACGCCCGCGAGAGCGCCTCGCGCAGCAGCGCCTCGCCGCCGTCGGGGGCGGGCTGGACGCCGCCCGGGGTGAAGCCGGCCCCGCCCTGCGGCAGCGCGGCCGGCCGGGCCGGCGGCTCGGGCCGGTGGCCCACCTGGTCGGCGGGCGGCACCATGGCGTGCATCGGGGCCAGCTCCAGCGGGGCGGCCTCCTCCTCCAGCTCCACCTCCGGCAGCTCGATGGGCGCCGGGGCCGGCGGCGGGGGCGGCAGCACCGCCGAGGGCTCCGTCGCGACGTCGCTGAAGTCGATCTCGTCGAGGGACACGGCCGGTACGGCGGGAGCGGGCGGTGCCCCCGGGACCGCCCCGGGCGCGGACGGCGCCGGGACGGCCACGGCCATGGCGGCGTCGGCGGCGGCCCGGGCCTCGGCGGCGATGTCCACGTTCATCCAGGCGTCGGGCGCCGCCGCGGCGGCGGGAGCGGCCGGCGGCTCGACGTCGAGGCCGAAGGGATCGC
>JAKAEO010000253.1 GCA_021818285.1 Myxococcales bacterium | reverse complement strand
AGGCGGCGCGGCGGCGGGCCGGGGGGCGAAGGCGGCGGCCTGGGGCAACGGCTGGGTGCGGTCGGGCGGCGGCGCGGCCGGGGCCGGGGGCGGCACGGGGGCCCCGAGCCCCACCGGCGTGACCGCCGGGATCTCGATGATGCGGAAGACCTTGCCCGAGGCCGGGTCGGTGACCTCCACCGAGCCGTCGTCCATCACGTCGCAGAGGACGTTGGCCGCCATCTGCGCGCCGCAGATCTTCTCCAGCCCCACCTTCAGGGCGGCGAGCCAGTTCTCGGAGGTGACCCGCAGGGTCAGGTCGACCGGGAAGTCGGCCGAGACGGCCGGGATGTAGACCTCGAACCGCGGCATCCCGTCGCGCCTACTCGTTCGAGAGGATGACGAAGTCGGTCCGGCGGTTCCGGGAGCGACCCAGCTCCGTCTTGTTGGAGGCGATGGGCTGCGTCGGTCCGTAGCCGGCCGTCTCCAGGCGCTTCAGGTCGATCCCCTTCTTGATGAGGTAGCCCTTCACCGCGTCGGCGCGCTTCCGCGAGAGGATCAGGTTCATCTTCTCGCTGCCGACGTTGTCGGTGTTGCCCTCGATGCGGATCCGCATCTTGGGGTTGTCCTTCAGCGCCTGGGCCACCTGGTCGAGCAGGCCGTAGCTGGCCTTCAGCACCGTGAACTTGCCGGTGGCGAAGCGCACCTGCTGCCGGATCTCGATCTTCTTCTTCGTCACCTCGACCAGCGAGTACTTCTTCGGCACCGGGCAGCCGTCGTTCTCGCGCGGGCCGGGCACGTCGGGGCACTTGTCCAGCCAGTCGGGGACGCCGTCGTGGTCGCGATCCAGCACCGGGCAGCCCCTGTTCTCGAGCGGGCCGGGGTTGTTCGGGCAGGCGTCCATGGCGTCGACGATCCCGTCGCCGTCGTTGTCGGGGTCGGGGCAGCCGTCCTCGTCCTGGAAGCCGTCCTTGTCCTCCGGGTCGAGCGGGCAGCGGTCGATGTCGTCGGGGATGCCGTCGCCGTCGGTGTCCACCGGCGTGCTCTTGATGATCACCGGCCTGGGCTTCGGCACCGGGGGCGGGGGCAGCGGCACCGGGGTGGGCTGGCGCACCACCACCCGCTGCACGCAGTCCTGCGACAGCTCCACCGCCTTGTGGGCGGCGCTCTCGGCCAGGGCCAGGTGCTCCTGCGCCCGGGAGGCGTCGCCGGCGTCCAGCTCCCGGAGGGCGAAGTCGATGTTGGCGTCGGCCGCCGCCAGCTCGCGCGGGGCGCAGCGCAGCGCGCCCGCCTTGCGGGCCTTGTCGGTCTCGGCGGAGAGCGAGTCGGCCTGGGCGCGGAGGCGGCCGCCGGTGGCGCAGCCCGCCCCCGCCAGCGCGACCAGCCCGGCCAGCGCCAGGACGGGGCGGCGCATCACTTGACCTCCGGGCGCGGCGCGGTGCCGGTGGCCTTGGCCTTCGCCTCGTCGGCGAGCCGCGTCGCCTGCTGGGCGTGCTCCACCGCGGCGCCGTACCGGCCGTGGCCGTTCTCCTCGCGGGCCTGCCGGAGGTAGAGGTCGGCCGAGGTGTACTCGTAGGGCGCCTGCTTTTCGGCCCCGGCCGCCCGCGCGCCCTCGAGCGCCACCTCGGCGGAAACGAGCGAGCGGCTCGCGTCGATGGTCGCGCAGGCCGCGAGCAGCGCCACGGCGAGGAGCACGGGGATGGAGCGCACGGAGGCGTTCTCCTGGGACTGGGCGTTGAAAACCTCCGTGGACGCTACCTTTGGGTACGTTGGGAGTCAAGAAAGGCCGGGTGGTAGAGTCGCGGCGCTTCCATGCCCATCCTCCCGGCGGCCCTGGCCTTTCTCGTCGCCCTCCCGGCGGTCGCGCCGCCGCCGGCGCCCCCGGGCGGGGGCGCGGCGCTCCACGCGGCGTCCGGCGCGGCCCTCGCCTCGCGGGCGTCCGGCGCTGCCCTCGCCGCCGCGCTCGACGCCGGCCTCGTCTCGCGACCTCCCGGCGCGGCGCGGGCGGTCTGGGCCAGCGGGCTCCTCCGGGGCGCCGCCTACCTCCCCTCCCCGCTCGGCGAGGGGACGGGGCCGGACCGCGACCCGCGCTTCCGCCTCGACGCCTTCGACTGCGTGACGCTGGTGGAGACCGCCATCGCCCTCGGCAACGCCCGGAGCGTCGGCGAGGCGCGGACGCTGCTCGACGACGTCCGCTACGACGGCCCGGCCGACTTCGCCCACCGCAACCACTACCTCGAGGCGCAGTGGCTCCCCGCCAACGCGCGCAAGGGCTGGATCGAGGACGTGACCGAGCGGATCGGCGGCGACCTGGCGATGCGCGGGGAGCTCCGGCTCACGCCCGCCACCTGGCGGGCCGCCGAGCGCGCCGGGAACGTCATCCCCGGGCTCCCGGCGGCGAGCCGGCCGCTCGGGCGCTTCCCCGTGCCGCTCCTGCCCGTCGACCACCTGGCCGCGATCGCCCCGCGCATCCCCGCGGGGACCGTCCTCCTGGTGGTGCGGGAGGAGCGCCCCTGGCGGCCCTACCGCGTGACGCACCTGGGGCTGGTGGTGGTGGGGCGCGACGGGACCCGCCTCCTGCGCCACGCCAGCGACCTCCCCGGTGTGATGCGGGTGCGCGACGAGCCGCTCCTGCGCTTCGCCGCCCGGACCACCCGGGGCCGCGCCTGGCCGGTGGTGGGCGTCAGCCTGTGGGCCATCCGCGACGGCTCGGCGCGGGCGAGGGAGCTGCTGGCCGCGCCGCCGCCGCGAACCGGTCGATGAAGGCGTCGCCAGGCACCCGGCGCGCCGCGAGCTGGTTGTGGAAGCGGCACGGCACTCGGAGATTGGCCGTGCTCGTCGGGCCGCCTCGCGCCAGCGGCACGACGTGATCCAGCTCCAGGCTCCGCGTCGCGCCGCAGACGCCCCCGGAGGCGAGCGGCCACTGGCACCGGCCGCCGTCGCGCGTCCAGACCTCGCGCTTCACCCGGGCGGGGACGTGGTCCCGGCTGCGGTTCGTGCCGGCGCCCAGGTCCGACGCCTCGTCCGCCTCGACAGCAGGTGCCCGCGGCCGATTCACGAGCCCCTTTCGCGAAGCCTGCTTCGCGAGGAGCGCGTCGAGGGCGGCCTCCAGCACCTGCTCCGTGCTGGCGCCGGGGATCGCGTGGGAGAGCCCGTCCCGCGCCGCCTCCAGCTTCGCGAGGAGGCGCTTCGAGACCGTGACGTGGAGCCGGCGCAGATCGGCGGTGAGGGGGTCGATCGTGTCCGTCACGGGTCGGTTCGAGGCCGGGGTCGCGGTCGGCATCGCGGTTGGGGCTGCGGTCGCGGTCGGGGTCGGGGTCGAAGTCGGGGTCGGGGTCGAGGTCGAGGTCGAGGTCGAGGTCGAGGTCGGGCTTGCGGTCGGGACCGGTATCAGGCCCTCGTCCGGCGTGCCGGGAGCAGGAGTGCCTTCTGACGTATGAAACGCGTCGGCGGCCGGCGTCGGCCATCGCCTGCCGACCGGGGTCACGACGGTCCGGGCCGGCGCCTCCTCGCGGGGCGCAAGCTCCGCCACCACCTCTCTCGCCTCGCGGGCCGAGAGGTGGAAGAACCGCGGCAGCACCGCGGCCTCGTTCTCCGCCGCGAGGACGCGCGCCAGCTCGACCACGCTCGACATGCAGAGGCGTCCGTCGCGAAGGGGGGCCTCCACGCCGGGGAATCGCTGCAGGAGCGCCGCCGCCACCTTGCGCTGGAAGGCCGCTCCCGCCGACAGCCCCAGCTCCCGGTGGAGGAACGCGAAGAGGCTCCCGTGGCCGAGCTCGGCCCAGCGCTGCTCCCGGTCGAAGTCGGCGAGAGCGACGAGGAAGTCCCCGAGGGCGGCGTGCTCCAGGTGGAGGAGCTGGGCGAGGCGGTCGGAGAGGGCGCGTGCGCTGGTCATGCACGGATCGTCTCATGCGATCCGGCGGGCTCGTGGAACGCGCGAGGATGGCTCCTGGCGTGCGCAGGTTCCGCCGGACCTCGAACCTCGCCGCGCGGCCGTTCGCGTGCGCAGCGGGCCGCCGGGCGCGCCCGGGAGAGTGCTCACGCAGAGTCCGTGCACGTGGAGTCGAATCCGAGCGGGATCGCGTCAAGCGTCAGAAAGCCGCAACCC
>JAKAEO010000252.1 GCA_021818285.1 Myxococcales bacterium | reverse complement strand
CCGCGCGAGGCCTTGAGGTCCCGCTCCACCTCGGCGAGCTTCTTGCGCGCCTCGGCCAGCTTGGCCTCGGCCCGATCGGCCCGCTCCTTCTCGGCGGCGAGCCTCGCCGCCTCCTCGCCCGCGGCCGGGGGCGGGGGCGCCGCCGGGGCGGGGGCGGGCTCGGCCGCCTTGCGCTCGGCGGCGGCGCGCGCCTGCGCCGCCTCGGCCGCCTGCCGCTGGAGCTGCCCCTCCAGCGCCTTGCCGCGCTCGGCCGCGGCCTGGGCCTCGGCGCGGGCCTCGGCGAGCCGGCCGGTCACCTTGTCCAGCTCCTCCCGCAGCGCCTGGGCGCCGCCGGCCCGCTTCTGCGCCTCGACCTGCTCGAAGGCCTTCTTCTTCGCCGCGGCCAGCTCGGCCTTCAGCGCCAGGGCCTCCTCGCGCCGGGCCTTGGCCTCGGTCCGCGACTCGTTGGCCTGCCGGGTGGCCTCCTCGGAGGCCTGCTCCAGCCGGGCGCTCTCGGCGCGCGCCGCCGCGGCGGCGGCCCGCGCGGTCCGGGCTCCGTTCCAGAAGGCGGCCGCGGCGAGCAGCGCGGCGAGGGCGACGACGACGGCGAGGCCGATCATGGGGGGGCTCCGGGGCGGGGGGACGGCGGGTGGGAAGAGGGCGGCGGCGGAGGTGAGGGTGGAGGTGGCGAGGACGGGGACGAGCTCGGCTCCTGGCCGCTGACCCTATGCCCGGCCCCGGGGCGGTGGCAAGTCGCGGGAGCGGGGCCGCGGCGGCGGGCCCCGGAGCCCGTCCCCTGCTAGGATCAGCCCTCCCGGCTGGGGTCCCGTGCGCAGCGTCGCCTCCAAGATCTTCCTCACCTTCGCCATCGCCCTGGCCGCCTTCGCCGGCGCCGCCGGCTTCGGCGCCACCCGCCTGCACGCCCTGGGGCAGGACCTCCAGGTGCTGTCGGAGGGCTACCTGCCGCTCACCCGCATCGCCGCGCAGCTCGACGTGAAGGACTGGGTCACCGCCCGGATCCTCGAGGCGGGCGCCATGGACCCGGCCACCCGCCGGGCCTGGCTGCCGCTGGCGCGGGCCCACTTCCCGGCGGTGGTCCGCGAGAAGGTGGCGGAGGGCCGGAAGGTGGCGGCGCGCGCCGCGGCGGTCGCGCCCGAGGCCGACCGGAAGTTCCTCCACGACGTGGACGGGCGCCTGGCCGTGCTGGACCGGCGCTGGGCCCAGTACGACGCCTCGACCCGGGCCCTCTTCGACGCCCTGGAGTCGGAGCGGGACGGCCCGGGGAGCGCCGCCTTCGAGCAGCGGGCCCAGGCGGTGCGCCAGGAGGAGAAGGCCCTCTCGCTCGAGGTGAAGCTCCTCCAGGTGGCGCTCGACACCCAGGTGACCGACCGGGTCCACGCCGCCCGCCGGGCCGAGACCCGCACCGTGGCGCTGATCGTCATCTACGCGCTGCTCGCCGGCGCGGTGGGCGTCGGGGCCGCCATCGTGGCCCAGCGGCTGCTGCGCCCCATCCGCACCCTCACCGAGGGCGTGAAGGCGGTGGCGGCGGGGGACCTCAGCCGGACCGTGGAGGTGCGGGGGAAGGACGAGGTCGGCCAGCTGGCCCGCGAGTTCAACGCCATGGCCGGATCGCTGGAGCGGCAGCGGCAGGAGCTGCTCCGGGCCGAGCGGCTGGCGGCGGTGGGGCGCATCTCGGCCCACATCACCCACGAGATCCGCAACCCGCTGAACGCCATCGGCCTCAACGCCGAGCTGCTGGGCGACGAGCTGGCCGGCATGCCCGGCTCCGGCGAGGCGGTCCGGCTGGTCGCCGCCATCGGGGCGGAGGTGGACCGCCTCCACGCCGTCACCGAGGAGTACCTGCGCTTCGCGCGCCTCCCCAAGCCGGTCTTCGGGCGCCAGGACCTGAACGAGATCCTCTCCGGGCTCGCCGACTTCCTGGGGGGCGAGCTGTCGCGCGCCGGGGTGGCGATCGCCCTGGAGCTGGCCGCCGGGCTCCCGCCGGTGCGCGCCGACGAGGGGCAGCTGCGCGCCGTCTTCCTGAACCTGCTGCGCAACAGCCGCGAGGCCATGCCCGGCGGCGGCGCGGTGACGGTGCGCACCCGCGCCGCCGGCGACGGCGTCGAGGCCGAGGTGGAGGACACCGGCACCGGCATCGCCCCCGAGCAGCTGCCCCGGATCTTCGAGCCCTTCTGGTCCACCAAGGAGCGGGGGACCGGGCTCGGGCTGGCCTTCGCCCAGCAGGTGATCCAGGAGCACGGCGGCGCCATCCGCTGCGACAGCAGGCCCGGCCGGGGATCGCGCTTCACGGTGCGGCTGCCGGCCGCGGCCCCGGAGCGGACCCCGGCCGCGCCCGAGGCGGTGCGGGCGTGAGGCGCCGTCCCCGCGCCGCCGCCCCGCGCCCCCGCGGACCGGGCCCGCTCCGCGGCGCCCGCTGGGGCGAGGCGCGCCGCGCCCTCCTCGACAACGGGCTCCGGGTGGTGACGGTGCCCGCGCCCGGGCTCCACTCGGCGATGATCGCCCTCTACGTCCGGGCGGGCTCGCGCCACGAGGAGCCGGCCGTGAACGGCGTCTCCCACTTCCTCGAGCACCTCTTCTTCCGCGGGTCGAGGGGCTACCCCGACACCGTGGCCATGAACGCGCTGGTGGAGTCGGCCGGCGGCAGCCTGAACGGCGTCACCGCCCGCGACCACGGCTGCTACTACACGGCGATCCACGCCGGCGAGCTGGGGACCGGCCTCGGCGTGCTCGGCGACCTCGTCTCCCGGCCGGTGCTCTCCGACATCGACGTCGAGCGCGAGGTGATCCTCGAGGAGATCCTCGACGAGGTGGACGCCGACGGCAGGGACGTGGACCCGGACAACCTCGCCAAGCGGCTGGCCTTCCGCGGCCACGGGCTGGCGATGAAGATCGCCGGGACGCCGCGGACCATCCGGCGCATCGCCCTCGCCGACGTCCGCGCCCACCTGCGCCGCTTCTACGTCGGGGAGAACCTGGTGCTCTGCGTGGCCGGCCCGGTGCGGGAGCCGGAGGTGCTGGAGCTGGCGGCCCGCCACCTGGGCCGCCTGCCGCGCGGCCGGCGCTCGGTGGACCGGCCCCCGCCCCCCTGGCCGCGGGGTCCGGTGGTGGAGCTCACCGGCCACGACGACGCCCAGGCCGAGCTCTCCCTGAACTTCCCCTGCCCGCCCGAGCCCCACCCCGACTACCCGGCCTTCCTGGTGCTGCGCCGCATCCTCGACGACGGCCTCTCCTCGCGCCTGCCCTTCGAGATCGTCGAGCGGCGCGGGCTCGCCTACTCGCTCCACGCCGGCATCGACACCTTCTCGGACGCAGGGCTGTTCGTGGTGGACGGGGCCTGCGCCCCGCGCAAGCTCCCGCGGGTGGTGGAGGAGGTGCTGCGGGTGCTCGCCGACCTGGCGGTGCGGCCGGTGGGGGAGGAGGAGCTGGTCCGGGTGCAGCGGCGCCACCGCACCACCCTGGCCTTCTCGCTCGACAGCCCGGCGGAGCTGGCCGGCTGGCACGGCTCCGGAGAGCTGCTCGAGGCGCCGGAGAGCTTCGAGGAGCGCTGCCGCCGCGTCGAGCGCGTCGGCGCCGCCGACGTGCAGCGGGTGGCCCGCGCCGCCTTCACCCGCCGGAACCTGCTGGCGGTGCTGGTGGGGCCGGGCGGCACGCGGGCGCGGCGCGCCGTGGAGCGCGCGGTGGAGCGCGCCGGCCTCCCCTGACCGCCGGCGCGCTTCCCCGCGCCGGTGGGGGCCGGTAGACTCCGCGGGGGCGGTGCACCGAGGGGGGCGACGTGGCCATCACCTGGGATCCCACGCTGGCCACCGGGATCGAGGACATCGACGCGCAGCACCAGGAGCTGTTCGCCCGGCTGGACGCGCTGCTCGAGGCCATCCGCGCCGGGCGCAGCCGCGACGAGGTGGGGCGCACCCTCACCTTCCTCGAGGAGTACGCCTCGCACCACTTCGCCGCCGAGGAAACGCAGATGGAGGCGCGCGGCTACGCCGGCCTCGCCGACCACCGCGCCGAGCACGAGGGCTTCCGCGCCGAGCTGCGGGCGCTGGAGGCCGAGTACCTGCGAGACGGGGCCACCGCCAGCCTCATCATCCGCGTGAACACCC
>JAKAEO010000251.1 GCA_021818285.1 Myxococcales bacterium | reverse complement strand
TCCGATCTATGGCGTAGGCGCCGGTGCTGGTGAAGTTCTTGCCGGTGACGCTGGCGCCGGCCACGGTGACGGCGGCGCTCGCCGGGGTGAAGGTGTAGCCGGCGAGCGTGGGGGTAACCGTGTAGACGCCGTTCGCGAGGCCGGTGAAGGAGTAGTTGCCCGCGGCGTCGGTGGTGGTGGAGGCGGTGGCGGCGCCGGAGAGGCTCACGGTGACGCCGGCGGAGACCAGGCCGGAGACGGCGCCGGAGATGGCGTAGGCGCCGGTGCTGGTGAAGTTCTTGCCGGTGACGCTGGCGCCGGCGACGACGACGGTGGCGCTCGCCGGGGAGAAGGCGTAGCCGGCGAGGGAGGGCGTCACGTAGTACGTGCCGTTCACGAGACCGGTGAAGGAGTAGTTGCCGGAGGCGTCGGTGACGCGGGTGGCGCCGCCGGCGCCGGAGAGGGTCACGGTGACCCCGGCGGAGACCAGGCCGGAGACGGCGCCGGAGATGGCGTAGGCGCCGGTGCTGGTGAAGTTCGTGCCGGTGACGCTGGCGCCGCTCACGGTGACGGCGGCGCTCGCGGGAGTGAAGGTGTAGCCGGTGAGGGAGGGCGTGACGGTGTAGGCGCCGTTCGCGAGGCCGGTGAAGGAGTAGTTGCCCGAGGCGTCGGTGGTGATGGAGGCGGTGGCGGCGCCGGAGAGGCTCATGGTGACGCCGGCGGCGACGACGCCGGAGACGGTGCCGGAGATGGCGTAGGCGCCGGTGCTGGTGAAGTTCTTGCCGGTGACGCTGGCGCCGCTCACGGTGACGGTGGCGCTGGCCGGGGAGAAGGCGTAGCCGGCGAGGGAGGGCGTCACGTAGTACGTGCCGTTCACGAGACCGGTGAAGGAGTAGTTGCCGGACGCGTCTGTGACGCGGGTGGCGCCGCCGGCGCCGGAGAGGGTCACGGTGACCCCGGCGGAGACCAGGCCGGAGACGGTGCCGGAGATGGCGTAGGCGCCGGTGCTGGTGAAGTTCGTGCCGGTGACGTCGGCGCCGCTCACGGTGACGGCGGTGCTGGCCGGGGAGAAGGTGTAGCCGGCGAGCGTGGGCGTGACGGTGTAGGAGCCGTTCGCGACGCCGGCGAAGGAGTAGTTGCCGGCGGCGTCGGTGGTGGTGGAGGCGGTGGCGGCGCCGGAGAGGCTCACGGCGACGCCGGCGGAGACCAGGCCGGAGACGGTGCCGGAGATCGCGTGACCCGTCCCCGCCGTCGCGGTGAAGTTCTTGCCGGTGACGCTGGCGCCGGCCACGGTGACGGCCGCGTTGACCGGCGCGAAGGTGTAGCCGCCGAGGGAGGGCGTGACGGTGTAGGCGCCGTTCGCGAGGCCGGTGAAGGAGTACGCGCCGGCGGCGTCGGTGGTGGTGGAGCCCGTGGCGGCGCCGGAGAGGCTCACGGTGACGCCGGCGGCGACCGCGCCGGAGACGGTGCCGGAGATGGCGTAGGCGCCGGTGCTGGTGAAGTTCTTGCCGGTGACGCTGGCGCCGCTCACGGTGACGGCGGCGTTCGCGGGGGTGAAGGTGTAGCCGGCGAGGGAGGGCGTGACGGTGTAGGCGCCGTTCGCGAGGCCGGTGAAGGAGTAGTTGCCCGAGGCGTCGGTGGTGGTGGAGGCGGTCGCGGCGCCGGTGAGGCTCACGGTGACGCCGGCCGACACGAGGCCGGAGACGGTGCCCGAGATCCCGTAGGTGGCCGGAGGCGGCTGAGAGCCGCCCCCGCTGCTGCTGCTGCTGCTGCACGCGACCGAAAGGGTGGTCAGCGCGAGGGCCAACGCCATCGACGACCTGGTCATTCTAGACTCCCTGTGAAGTGTTCCCTGCCGGGCAGTCATCCTAGACCGCAGGTCGCGCGAGGCAAGTGGTTGGCGCGCGGTACAGGATCCGCCGACACGGACCCACACGCGCCCCCGCCCCGCCCGGGCCTACGCCGCCGTCCGCCCCAGGGCATCGCGGGTCAGGCCGCCCTCGCGCTCCTCGTGGGCCCGCAGCGGGGCGCGCTCCTGGGCGACGGCCCCCCCGGCCGTCGCCGGCCGGTCGGCCTCCTGGAACTGGGCCGCCTCGGTGGAGCCGGCCAGCGCCTGGGTCGAGGAGGCGCCGCCCGAGACCACCTCGGTGACCAGGTCGAAGTAGCCGGTGCCCACCTCGCGCTGGTGGCGGGTGGCGGTGTAGCCCTGCTTCTCGGCGGCGAACTCGGCGGTCTGCAGCTCGGTGTAGGCGCTCATGCCGCGGTCGCGGTAGCCGGCGGCGAGCTGGAACATCCCGTGGTTCAGGGCGTGGAAGCCGGCCAGGGTGACGAACTGGAACTTGTAGCCCATGGCGCCGAGCTCGCGCTGGAACCGGGCGATGGTGGCGTCGTCCAGGTTCTTCTTCCAGTTGAAGCTGGGCGAGCAGTTGTAGGCCAGCAGCTTGCCCGGGTACCGGGCGTGGATCCCCTCGGCGAACTCCCGCGCCTCGGCGAGGTCCGGGGTCGAGGTCTCGCACCAGACGAGGTCGGCGTGGGGCGCGTAGGCCAGCCCGCGGGCGATGGCGGTCTCGAGCCCCTCGCGGATCGGGTAGAAGCCCTCGCTGGTGCGGGGGCGGGAGCGGTCGATGAACGGCGCGTCGTAGGGGTCGACGTCGTTCATGAGCAGCTTCGCCGAGTGGGCGTCGGTGCGGGCGACGAGGATCGTCGGCACGCCCATCACGTCGGCCGCCAGCCGGGCGGCGGTCAGGGTGCGGAGGAACTGGCTGGTGGGCACCAGCACCTTGCCGCCGAGGTGGCCGCACTTCTTCTCGCTCGCCACCTGGTCCTCGAAGTGGACCGCCGCGGCGCCGGCCTCGATCATCGCCTTCATCAGCTCGAAGGCGTTGAGCGGGCCGCCGAAGCCGGCCTCGGCGTCGGCGACGATGGGGGCGAACCAGTGGCGGCCGACGCGCCCCTCCGCCGTCTCGATCTGGTCGGCGCGCTGCAGGGCGCGGTTCAGGCGGCGCACCACCGCCGGGACGGCGTCGGCCGGGTAGAGGCTCTGGTCCGGGTAGGTCTGGCCCGCGGTGTTGGCGTCGGCGGCCACCTGCCAGCCGGAGAGGTAGATGGCCTCGAGGCCCGCCTTCACCATCTGCACCGCCTGGCCGCCGGTGAGCGCGCCCAGGGCGTGGACGTAGGGGCGCTCGTGGAGGAGCTGCCAGAGCCGCTCGGCGCCCAGCCGCGCCAGCGTGTGCTCGATCTGCACCGAGCCGCGCAGCCGCTCGACGGCGCCGGCGTCGTAGCTGCGCACGACGCCTTTCCAGCGGTTCGGATCGGAATGGGCGGGCAGGAAGGACATGGCGACCTCCGGTTGTCTGAAGACAAGATTGTCTTGACGTACATCAAGCGCAAGAGGCCAAGTGATTTTCACTAGATAAGCTGTCTGCGGCTCGTCATGTCGTTGCTGTAAAGATGTCAATTCAGTAAAGTCCACCGTGATCGGCGAACCACCCCGATCGCACGGGAGATCTTCCATGGCCGAAGCCTCCGCGCTGGGCGCCAAGGTCCGGACGCTGCGCCGGCGCAAGGGTCTCACCCAGGCGCAGCTCGCCGAGCGGCTGGGGATCAGCGCCAGCTACCTGAACCTCATCGAGCACAACCGGCGGCCGCTCCCCTCGCCGCTGCTGCTCAAGCTGGCGGAGGTGCTGGAGCTGGAGCTGAAGGAGCTCGCCTCCGGCCAGGAGGCCCGCTCGGTGGCCGACCTGCTGGAGCTGTTCGGCGACCCCATCTTCGACGGCCACGACCTGGTCGCCGCCGAGGTCCGGGAGATGGCGCAGGCCAGCCCCTCGGTGGCGCGGGCGGTGGTGACGCTCTACCACGCCTTCCGCGGCGCCCGGGAGGCGGCCAACACCCTCGCCAGCCGCATCACCGAGGGCGGCGCCGCCGGGCTCGACTCGCGGCTGCCGACCGAGGAGGTCTCCGACCTCATCCAGCGCCACATGAACTGGTTCCCGGAGCTGGAGGAGGGGGCGGAGCGGCTCTGGCGCGACGGCCGCCTGCACGCCGGCAACCTCTACGAGGACCTCGTCGCCTGGCTCTCGCGCGAGCACGGCGTCGAGGTCCGGATCGAGAAGACCACCGCCATGGCCGGGGCGGTGCGCCGCCACGACCGGG
>JAKAEO010000250.1 GCA_021818285.1 Myxococcales bacterium | reverse complement strand
TCCAGTTCGACGCGGACGCCTGGGTGCGGATGGCGAAGGACGCCGGGATGAAGTACGTCGTCTTCACCGCGAAGCACCACGACGGCTTCTCCATGTGGCCGACGCGGCTCCGCCCGGACTACAGCATCGCCGCGACGCCCTTCCGCCGCCGGCCCCGGCCGCCGCGCTGGAGGTGCTGGCGGCGCGCGGCGTCGATGCGGGCCCGGTGCTCCGTGCCGCCTTCGCCGTGCCCGACCCGGCCCTCCGCGCCGCGGCGCTGCGCGCCGCCCGCCTCGCCCGGGCCCCCTGGGTCCCGGGCCTGGTGCTCGCCGAGCTGGCCTCCCCCGAGGGCGCGGTCCGCGACGCGGCGCTGGCCACCGGCCTGGTCCTGGGGCTGCGCGACGCCTGGAGCGCCTGCCGGCGCCTGGCGGCCGCCGGGGCCCCCTCGCCGCTCGCCCAGCTCCTCGTCGCGCTCGGCGGCGAGGCCGCCGAGCAGGAGCCGCTCCTCGCCGCGGCCCGGCGCGACCGCCCCTCGCGCCCGGCCCTCTTCGCGCTCGGCTTCACCGGCCGTGTGGCCGCCGCCGACGCCTGCCTCGGCGCACTGGAGGCGGACGATCCGGGGGTGGCGAGGCTGGCGGGCGAGGTCTTCACCGCGGTGGCCGGCCTGGCCGTCGAGCCGCCCTACCTGGCGCTGGAGGGGCCGGAGCCGGAGGAGCCGGTGCCCTTCGAGGCCGAGGACCTCGCCGCCGACCTGGCCGGCTCCGCCGAGGACGACCTCCCGCGGCCCGACCCGATCGCGGTCCGCTCCTGGTGGGAGCGCACGCGGCCCGGGCTCGACCCGGCCGCCCGGCTGCTCGGCGGGCGGCCCCGCACCGCCGACGCGGTGGCGGCGGCGCTCGCCGGCGGCCCCATGCGGCGCCGCCACGCCCTGGCCCTGGAGCTGGAGATCCGGAGCCGGGGCGCCCTGCGGATCCCCACCCGGCGCTGGGCGCGGCAGCAGGCGCTCCCGGCCGGCGGCCTCGGCGCCGTCGATCTCGGCCGGCCCTTCCAGGCCCTGGCGAAGGAGGTGTGAGGCCGTGCTCGAGATCGTCAACCGCACGCCCTTCCCCGCCGGCATCGCACCCTCCGCGGACCGGGAGGGCGTGGACCACGCCCACGTCTCGGTGAAGGGCACCTTCACCATCGCCCCCGGAGGCCAGCTCGGGGTGGCCGCCGAGCAGGTGCCGCTCTGGGAGGGGGACCAGCACGGCGGCGATCCGGCCGTCACCGGCATCCGCTACGCCTCCGACCTGGGACCGGCCAAGACCGGCACCGACGTGGCGCTCCTGGGCCACGCCTACCCGAAGGGCGGCCGGGGTCGGCAGGTGGACGTCGGCATCCAGGTGGGCCCGGTGCGCAAGGTGCTCCGCGTCTTCGGCGACCGGAAGTGGACCCGGGCGGCGCTGGGCTGGGTGGCCTCGCCGCCGGTGGAGTTCGAGAAGATCCCCCTGGTCTGGGAGCGGGCCTACGGCGGCCTGGACGAGTCCAACCCCGACAAGCCGGCGGTGGACCTCCGGAACCCGGTGGGCACCGGCTTCTCGGCCCACGGGAACCGGGAGCGGCTGGAGGGGCTGGCGCTCCCCAACCTGGAGGACGTCCGGCAGCTCATCACCGCCTGGAACACCCGCCCCCCGCCCGCCTGCCCCGGCTTCGTCGGGCCGGGCTGGGAGCCGCGCCGCCGCCTCGCCGGCACCTACGACGAGGCCTGGATGAAGGAGCGCTTCCCGCTCCTGCCCCCGGACTTCGACGAGGCCCACCACAGCGCCGCCACGCCGGAGCTGGTGGCCCGGCCGCACCTCCAGGGCGGGGAGCGCGTGGCGGTGGTGGGGGCCTCGCCGGACGGCGACCTCGCCTTCGACCTGCCGCGGATGGCGCTCTCGGTCACCGCCTGGGTGCGGGGCCTGCGCTCGGTGCACCGGCCGCGGCTGGAGCTGGTGGTGGTGGAGCCGGACCGGAAGCGGGTGTCGCTCACCTGGCGCGCCTCCTTCCCCTGCCCGCGCCGGTTCATGCAGATCGAGGCGGTGCTCGTCGAGCGGGAGGCCCGGCCGTGACCGCCGCGCCGCGTCCCCCCGCGGTGGATCTCGCCGTCACCGCCCTGGCGGTGATCTCGCCGGTGGGGCTCGACGCGGCGGCGGCCTGCGCGGCCCTCCACGCCGGCGTGAGCCGCCTCCAGGAGCTGGAGTCCTGCTGCTGCCTGCCGCCGGAGGGACCGGCCGGCGACGAGGGAGGCGACCCCGAGCCGGTCATCGCCGGCCGGGTGCCGACGCTCCCCGCGGAGGTGGGAGGCCCGGAGCGGCTGGAGCTCCTGGCCGCCGCGGCCCTGCAGCGCGCCGTCTCGGCGGCCGCGCTGGCGCGCGCCGACCTGGCGCGGACGGCGCTGCTCGTGGCCCTCCCGGCCCCCGAGCCGGCCACGGCGGGGTGGGGGCCGGGCAGGGCGCTCCTCCCCCGCCTCTGCCGCCGCGCCGGCGTCCCGGACTGGGGCGTGCAGCACGTCGTGGAGGCCGGACCGGCGGGCGCCCTGCGCGCCGTCGAGGCGGCCCGGGCGCTGCTCGCCGCCGGGCGGGTGGACCGGTGCCTGGTGCTGGCGGCCGACAGCTACCTCGACACCGGCCGGCTCGCCGCGCTGGACCTGGCCTGGCGCATCCGCAGCCGGCGCAACCCCGACGGCTTCCTGCCCGGCGAGGCCGGCGCGGCGCTGGTGCTGGAGCCCGCCCAGGCCGCGGCCCGGCGGCGGCAGCGACCCCTGGGGCTCGTGGGCGGCCCGAGCTTCGGCCGGGAGCGCGACCCGGTGACCGGCGAGCGGTGGAGCAGCGGCCGCGGCCTGGCCGACGCCATCCGCCCCCTGCTCCAGGGGCCGGACGGCCCGGTGGGCCGCTGGACGCTCTGCAACATGAACGGCGAGGCCTACCCGGCCCGGGAGTGGACGCTGGCGCAGGTGCGGCTCTCCCCCGACCTCCCGGTGGTGGAGACGCTGACCCACCCCGCCGACTGCATCGGCGAGGTGGGCACGGCCATGCCCCTCCTGCTCGCCGCCTGCGCCTGCCATGCCTTCGCCCGGGGCCACGCCCCGGCCCCGGCCGCCCTGCTCTGGGTGGGCTCGGACGACGGGGAGCGCGCCGCCGCCGTGCTCCGTCCGGGGGCCTAGCGCCGGGGCCGCCGGGAGACCAGGATCGGGAGAGCCGGAGGGACCATGCCCGCCACCATCAACGTGAACTTCCGCACCGTGGTCCACAAGGACAGCGGCGGGATCTGCATGGGCTTCCCGGACGTGTGCAAGACCCCCGCGCCGCCGGCCGGGCCCATCCCCATCCCCTACCCGAACATCGCCCAGTCCCAGGACACGAGCCAGGGCAGCACCACCGTGAAGATGGACGGCAACCCCATCATGCTGAAGGGCTCGGTCTTCTCCCAGAGCTCCGGCGACGAGGCGGGCAGCGCCGGCGGCGTGGTGACCAGCCAGACCAAGGGGAAGGCCGAGTTCATGCTCTACAGCTTCGACGTCCAGGTGGAGGGGAAGAACGTCCCCCGGCTGGCCGACATCATGGGGCTCAACAAGAGCTCGGCCGGCGGCCCCACCAACACCCCGCCCTTCCCGCTGGTCCAGGCGCCGCTGGTGGCGCTGCCCATGCTGCACCAGGCCGAGACCACCAAGGACTACAGCTTGAAGAAGGTGGAGCCGGAGGAGGAGAAGTAGCTCGCCGGCTACTTCGCTTCGGGGAGGTCGGGCAGGCCGGGGCGCACCCGCTCCAGGAGCCGCCGCGCCTCGCGGACCAGCTTCTCCTTCTCCCTCCCCTTCCCCTCGCGCTCCACGACGCCGGCCTCGTCGCGCACCGTGGCGGCGAGGTGGGCCGCGTCGGCGGCCAGCACCGCCTCGATCCAGGGGTCCCTCCAGCCCCGGCGGCGCAGCCCCTCCAGGGCGGCGTGCTCCCGGTCCAGGGCCGTCATCCCCTCGCGGAGCTGCGCCGGCCAGTCCGGGCGGGCCGGCTTGCCGCGGGGCGGATCGACCGCGGCCAGCCGCCACCCCGCGCGCGTCTCCAGCGCCCCGGCGAGCCGGCGGGCCTCCTCGGGCGGGAGCAGCCGGGCCAGGGCGTCCTCCAGGTCCAGGATCCGGTCGGCCA
>JAKAEO010000249.1 GCA_021818285.1 Myxococcales bacterium | reverse complement strand
CGGCGGGAGCAGCGGCGGCGGCGGCGGCGGCGCGCGGCAGCAGGCGGCCGCGGCGGCCGCCAGGAAGGCCGCGGCCCGGGCGCGCGCCCTCATCCGCGCAGCACCCGCAGCTCGACGATCCCCGAGTCCACGAAGCGGCGCACCGCCCGCAGCACCTCCAGCTCCGCCAGCGGCGCGATCTGCACCAGCTGCGACACGTCGCGGGCGCCGTCGCAGCGGGCCAGCAGGTACTTCTCGGCCGAGCCGAGCCGGAGCCGGGCCACCTCCTGGGCGGGGAGCCGCGGCACCGGGATGCGCGGCGGGCGCAGCAGCTGGGCGCGCAGCTCGGCGAGCAGCGCCTGCCGGGTGACCTGGAGGAGATCCTCGGCGCCGCCGGTCCCCGGGGCCAGCTCGACGGCCCGCGCCGCGAGCTCCTCGGCCTCCAGGTGGCGCCGGGCGCCGAGCGCCTCGCGGGCGCGGCGCAGCAGCTCGGGGGCGGCGATCCCCGCCTCCCCCTGCGGCGCGCCGGCGGACCCGGCCAGCGCGCGGATCACGCCCTTCCGGTGGAGCGCGTAGAGCCGCTGGTGGAGGTGGAAGTCGGTGGCGTGGAGCGCCAGCCCGATCTCGTCGATGGTCTTCCCCTCCCGCGCCAGCCGCAGGAGCCGCCCGTCCACGCTGTCCGGCGCCACCTCCGCCCCCGCCGCCTCGTCCACCTGGAGCGGCGCGGACCCGGACGGGAAGGTGGCGCGGAAGGCCTGCCAGGCGGTGGCGCGGAACTCGGCCTCCCGGGCGATCTCGTCGAGCGGCACCGAGGCGTCCAGCTCGTCGAGCCTGGCGGGGTGGAGGGGCGGGGCCTCGTCGCAGGTGAAGTAGCCCGAGCTCCAGACGAAGACGTCGAGCAGCGTCTCGCGGATCTTGATGGCCAGGGTCTCGCGCACCACCTCCGGCGTCACCAGTCCGACCATGGTGAGCACCCGGCCCAGCCGGACCTTGGTCTCCTGCTGGGTGGCGAAGGCCTTGGCGAGCTGCTCCTCGTCGACGTGGCCGAAGTTGATGAGCAGCTGGCCCAGGTACTCGCGCGGGTCGTTGGACGAGGCCCCGACCGCCAGCCCGCCGGCCAGGGTGATGCTCTTGCGCACCGAGCCGCGCTCGCAGGTGAGCTCCCCGCTCACCTTCCGGCTCGCGAGCAGCGCCACCAGGTCGGGCAGGGGCAGGAGGTGGAAGCTGCCCATCAGCGAGCGCATCGGCGCGGAGTGTGGCAGGGAAGGCGCGCTGGCGGCAAGGCGGGCGGCGCGGTAAGAAGCGGCCCATGACCGAGAGATCCGAACCGGCCGCCCCGGCGCGGCCGGGCTCCCGCCGCGCGCTCCTGCTCGCCGCCGCCGCCGTCCTGGTGACCGCCGCCGCGGCCATCTGGGGGTGGGGCGGGCTGGGCGGCTCCGCCGACACCGCCGCGCGCCCGCCCTTCGAGATCACCCGCGCGAACGTGGCGCCTCCGCCGCTCTCCCTGCCGCTCGCCGACGGCGGCCGCGTCACCCTGGCCGACGCCACCGGCGAGGTGCTGGTGGTGAACTTCTGGGCCACCTGGTGCCCGCCCTGCCGCGACGAGATGCCGTCGATGCTGCGGCTGGGGCGCGAGCTGGCCGAGCGCCACCCCGGGCGGTTCAAGATGGTGGCGGTCTCGGTGGACGAGAGCTGGGACGCGGTGAAGGAGTTCTTCGGCGGCGTGATGCCGCCGGCGACGACGGTGGCGCTCGACGTCGACCAGGAGGTGACGCGCGCCTGGTACTGCGCCGCGCGCGGCGGCTGCCCCGACAGCTTCAAGTTCCCGGAGACCTACGTCGTGGACCGGACGGGCCGGCTGGTGGCCTACATGGTCGGGCCCCGCGACTGGTCCGACCCCGCCGCCCGGACGTTCCTGGAGAAGCTGATCGGCGGCTGAGGCGCCATTTTCTCCAGTCGTATCGCCATCTTGCCGCGCCGCGCCTTCACCGCCCGGCGACGGTCGCACGCCCCTTTTCCTTGTGCGGTTTTTGGGCCGTGGCGTATAAACGCTTGAGATGGGAGGCGTTTTCACCCATCGGACCGGCGGGAGAGCGAGCTTGGCGGAGGGTCTGCGCGGCATACCGGTGGTGGTGATGGGGCTCGGCCCGGTGGGCCAGGCCATCGCCCGCGCCGCGCTGGCCACGCCCGACCTCCGGCTGGTCGGCGCGGTCGATCCCCGGCACGCGGGGCGAACCCTCGGCGCGCTGCTCGGCGGCCCGGGGCCCGCGCTGGCGATCGAGGCCGAGCCGGCGCGCGCGCTGGCGGCGGCGCGCGGCGGCGTCCTGCTCCACGCCGTGACCAGCGACCTCGAGGAGGCGGAGCCGCACCTGCGCCAGGCGGTGCGCGCCGGGCTGTCGGTGGTCTCCACCTGCGAGGAGCTCGCCTACCCGTGGCTCTCCCACGAGGCGCTGGCGGAGGAGCTGGACCGGCTCGCCGAGCAGCGCGACGTGGCGGTGCTGGCCGCCGGGGTGAACCCGGGCTTCGCGCTCGACCGGCTCCCCGCCTTCCTCTCCCAGGTGGCCGGCCCGGTCCGCCACGTGCGCGCCGCGCGGGTGGTGGACGCGGCCACGCGGCGGGAGCAGCTGGCCCGCAAGGTGGGGGCCGGGCTCACCGTGGACGCGTTCGACGCCGCCGCCGAGCGGGGCGAGGTGGGCCACGTCGGGCTCTCGCAGTCGGCGGCGCTGGCGGCGCTGGGCTGCGGCTTCGAGCTGGACGAGGTGGAGGAGACCATCGACCCGGTGACGGCCGCCCGCGACCTCGCCGGCCCGGTCCCGGTGGCCCGGGGACGGGTGGCGGGGGCCAGGCAGGTGGTGCGGGGCTTCGTCGAGGGCGAGGAGCGGGTGCGGCTGGAGGTGACCATCGCGGTGGGGGCGGCCGACCCGCGCGACGAGGTGGAGCTGGACGCCAGCCCGCCGCTGCGGCTGGTCGTCCCCGGGGGGATCCCGGGCGAGGAGGCGACCGCCTGGGCGGTGGTGAACGCCGCCGCGCCGGCGACGCTGCTGCGCGGCCTGGTGACGGTGCTCGACCTGCCCGCGGGCAGGTGAAAGGGGCGCGGATGCTCGATCGATCGCTGGTGGGACGGGAGAGCGAGCCGGTGGTGGTGGTGGTGGAGGCCGGGATGATCCGGCGCTTCGCCGAGGCGCTGGGCGACGCCAACCCCGTCTACGTGGACGAGGCGGCGGCCCGGGCCGCCGGCCACGCCGGCCTGGTGGCGCCGCCGACCTTCCCCGCCGCCCTGGCGGTGAACGAGCGCTTCCGCCACTCGCTCGACCTGGGGACGCGCCTCCTGCTCCACGGGGAGCAGCAGATCGAGTACGGCCGCCCGGTGGTGGCCGGCGACCGGCTCACCATCCGCACCAAGGTGGCCGACGTGCTGGAGCGGAGCGGGGCCAGCGGTCCCATGGACGTGCTGGTCCTCGAGGACGAGGCCCGCGACCCGCAGGGCAACCTGGTGTTTCGCACGCGCGCCACGCTGGTCCTGCGCCGCGGCTAGGGGGAGATCCATGGCGCTACTCGCGCGGCAGCTCTACTTCGAGGCGGTCAAGGTGGGGGACGAGCTCCCCCCGCTGGTGAAGCCGCCGGTGGACCGCGTCCAGATCGCCCGCTACGCCGGGGCGAGCGGCGACTTCAACCCGCTCTACGTGGACGAGCCGTTCGCCCGGAACGCCGGCTTCCCCTCGGCGCTGGCGCCGGGGATGCTCGCCATGGGCTTCCTCTCGGAGCTGGCGGTGGACTGGCTGCGCGGGGCCCGGCTGCGCCGCTTCCAGGCCCGCTTCGTGAAGATCGTCTGGCCCGGGGACGTGCTCACCGCCCGCGGCCGGGTCGCCGAGCGGCGCTTCGAGGGGCAGGGCGGCTACGGCGTGGACATCGAGGTGTGGGCCGAGAACCAGCGCGGCGAGCTGGTGACCCGCGGCATGATCGCTGCCCAGCTCTACTACAGCGCCGAGGACGAGGCCCGGCAGCGCGCCGGGCAGCCGCCGCTCCTGGTCACCCCCGAGGAGGAGGAGGCCCGCCTGGCGAAGCTCTCGCGGGCGCAGCCGCAGCGCCGCCCCGAGCCGCAGCGCCCCGGTCTCCCGCCGCCGTCCCGGCCGCCCTTCCCGCCGCCGCTGCCGCCGCGCCCGGGCGCGCCGCAGGTCCCGGCCCGCCCGG
>JAKAEO010000248.1 GCA_021818285.1 Myxococcales bacterium | reverse complement strand
CGATCGCCTTCTCCTTCTCCGGTCCCACGGGCATCGCTCTCTCCTGTGTGCGGGCGCCTGGCGCGCCCGTTCGTGTCGTGTGGCGTGGCTTCTAGCAGGGGCCCCTGACAGCGCACCTGAACAAGCGGATACTGAACGGATGAGCAAGCGGCGTCAAGAAGCCGGCGCGCCCCTCCCGGGCCCCTGAAATAGGCGGCCCCAGGCCCCGTACTCCTCCACGTCACGAAACGCGGGGTGCCCGGTCGACAGGGGTAGGAGGCGGTGACGAGGAAGGCCGCCCCGGAACCTCCACCGGAAAGGAAGACGCCATGACGACCCGGACCGAGAAGAACGAGCTCTTCGCCCACCCCACCCACCGGCACGCCCTGAAGGACGTCCTCCTGGTGACGCTGGTCGCGGCCCTGACCGCCGGCTTCCTGGCCCACGCCTGGAGCCCCTCGCCGAAGCTGAACCCGGCCGCGGTGACGCCGGCCGCCCTCTTCGCCGAGCGGTAGCCCGAGTTCCCTGGTTCACCCCCTCGTGAGCGCGCGGGGGAGAAGGCCCTCCGGCCCGCGCAGCGGCCGGGGGGCCTTCGACTGTCGGCCGCCTCTCCACTGCCACACGTGGCCGGAGGAGCGCGAACGGCCAGGGGACGCGACCTACCCGCGTCCCTGCCGGATCCGCTCCCACAGGCGGGAGGCCTCCGGCGGCAGCTCGCCGATCCGCGCGGAGACGGCGGCCTCGGTGGCCCGCCGCTCGCCGGCGTCGAGGAGCTGCTCCACGTCCCAGGCGTCCTGCGGGCCGCCGGCGTAGAGCTTGAGGAGCACGAGGTCGGGCAGGGTGACCACCGGGACCGACGCCGCGCCCAGGGTCGCGGGGACTGCGCGGGCCAGCGCCTGGCGGAGCCAGGCCGGGCGGCCGACGACCAGATCGACGGGCCGCTCCCCCGTCGACGCGAAGCGGACCACGCCCGCCAGCGGATCGTCCTCGTCGCCGCGGCGGACGTCCACGGCGACGCCGCGCGCCTCCAGCGCCGCCCAGAACGGGGGCTCCAGCACGGCCCGGTCGGTCGCGAGCAGGTCCAGGTCGGAGGTCGAGCGGCTGACGCCGTGCGCCGCCATGGCCCCGGCGCCGATCAGGGCGCAGGAGACGCCGCGCGCGCCCAGCTCGGCGCACACCTCGCCGAGGAGGCGGAGCATCACCCGCCCGCCGCGCAACGGGAGCGGGTGCGCCCCGCCTGCCGCTGCGCCCGGAGGATCCGCCGGGCGGCCTCGACGTCGATGCCGCGGGCGCCGGCGAGGAGGGAGGCGTCGGAGTCGCCCAGCCGGAGCGCGAGCAGGATCCGCTCCGGCGTGGAGAGCGACCGGGTCGCGGCCAGCGATTCGTGGCGCAGCGTCCGGGCGACCCCGTCCATCCGGCGAGCATAGCGCGACGCGGCCGGAGGCGCGAAGGCCGCGCCGCGAGGGAGCGCCGCGCCGGGGAGCGCGGCACGGGGAGCGGGAGAATCGAGCCGTCCGCCGGCCCCTCGCCGCTGCCGAAAGGCGCGGCTGACCCCTGGGCGTCACCCCGTGCGGGACGGCTGCCCCGAGGTCACGGAGCGCGCGCCGGTCGTATCATCAACGCAGCAGCGGAGATCGACGTCTCGACGGAGGTTCACCGTGGCGGGGTCCGGGGGCCCACAGCCGGCGGCGGGCGCGGAGGAGTCCGCCCTTTCCGGAGCGCTGTCGGCGTTGCTCGCGGAGATCGCGCGCGCGCCGGACGCGGCCGGGGCCCCGCTCGAGCCCGGCGACCGCGTCGGTCGCTTCCAGGTGCTGCGGGAGATCGGCCGCGGCGGGTTCGGCGTGGTGTACGAGGCGATGGACCAGGAGCTGGGGCGCCTCGTCGCGGTGAAGTCGCTGCACCCGCTCGACGAGCGCGGCGAGGGCTCGGCCGAGGCGCTGCGGCGCGAGGCGGAGGCGGCCGCGCGCCTCGACCACCCGGGCCTGGTCACGCTCCTCGAGGCCGGCGTCGCGGAGAAGGGCCCGTGGCTCGCGACCGAGCTGCTGCGCGGGGAGACCCTGGCGGCGCGCCTCTCCCGCGGCCCCCTCCCGGTCGGCGAGGCGGTGGGCGTCGCCCTCGAGGTCGCGCGGGCGCTGGGCCACGCCCACTCCCGGGGCGTGCTGCACTGCGACCTCAAGCCCGCCAACGTCTTCCTCACCGACGACGGCCGGGTGAAGCTCCTCGACCTCGGGCTCGCCCACCTGCTCGGCAGGCCCGCGGGGCCCCGGGGCGGGACGCCCGCCTACACGGCGCCCGAGCGGGCCCGGGGCGAGCCGCCGGACTGCCGCGCCGACGTCTTCGCCCTGGGTGCCACGCTCTTCGAGGCGCTGGCGGCCCGCCCGCCCTTCCCGGTTCGGGACGGGCGCAGCGCGGTGCTGGACGGCGGCGCACCGGTCTTCCCGCCGGCGGTGCCCCGGGCGGTGGCGAGGTCGATCGCCCGGTTCCTCGATCCCGATCCGGCGAGGCGTCCCTCCTGCGGGCAGGAGGTGGTCGAGGAGCTCCTCGCGCTGCGGGCCCGGCTGGAGCGGCCCAGGGATCGGCGCCGCACGCTCCTGCTCGCCGCGGCGGGGATCGCGGTGGGAGCCGTGGCCGCCGCGGTGGCCCTCTACGTCACCCACCCGCCGGGCGAGGTGGCGCGGACCGGATCCCGCATCGTGGTGGCGGTGGCCGACGTCGAGAACGGCACGCGCGATCCGGAGCTGGACGCGCTCGGCGGGCTGCTCGCCACCGCGCTGGAGCAGCGGCCCCGCCTCACCGTGCTCGGCCGGAGCCGGCTGGCGGATCTGGCGCGCCAGGCCGGCCTCGCCCCCGGGCCGCGGCTCGCCGGGGAGGCGGGGCGCGCGGCGGCGCACCGCGGCGGCGCGACCGCGCTCCTGCTCCCGGTGGTCCTGCGGGCCGCCGGCCGCTACACCGTCGAGCTGCGCGCGGTGGCTCCGTCGAGCGGGAGGGTCCTGTTCGAGCTGGCGGAGAGCGGCGAGGGGCTGGCGGCGGTGCCGCCCATGCTCGACCGGCTGGCGGAGCGGGCCGGGCGCGCGCTGGACGACGGGGGGCCCGCCCCGGCCGGAGGGGCCGTGCGGCTGGCGGACGCGGTCACGCCCAGCCTGGAGGCCTACGGCCACTACGCCCGCGCCGAGGCGCTCGCCGACGAGAGCTTCGAGGGCGCGCAGGCCCTCGCCGAGTACCGGCGCGCCCTGGAGGTGGATCCCGGGTTCGCCCTGGCCCACGTGGGGATCGCGCTGCTGGCGATCTGGCACGAGGCGCCCGCCGAGGACGAGGAGGCGCACCTCTCCGCCGCTGCGGAGCACCTCGGGCACCTCCCGCAGAAGGAGCGGCGGCTGGTGCTGGGGGTGAGCCACTACCTGCACCGGGACTTCGCCGGGGCCAGCCAGATCCTGGCGGACCTGGCCCGGGACTTCCCGCAGGACAAGCAGGTGCAGTACCTGGCGGGAGAGGCGCTCTGGCACGAGGCCTCGCCGGGTGGGCCGGCCGCCGCCGCCGGCCTCTTCCGGCAAGCGCTCGACCTCGACCCGGGCTACCTCGTCGCGGCGGTCCACCTCTTCCAGTGGCTGGGGCGCTTCGGCCCCGGCGACGAGGCGGTGCGCCGCGCCGGGCAGGCGGTGCGCCTGCGCCCCGGCCCGGCGTCCGAGGCGATGCTGGCGCGCGCCCTGGCCATCGCGCGGCAGTGGGAGCGGGCCGAGGAGACGGCGCGGCGGGCGGCGGCCGGGGTGGGCCGCGACCACTTCGAGGCCTCCTACGCGCTCGCGGAGGTGCTCTTCGCCGGCGGCCGGCGCGAGGAGGCGGAGCGCGAGCTGCGCCGCTGGACCGGGCCGGGCTCCGCCGCCGGCGACCGCCGCATCGCCCTGGAGTTCCTCCCGGTGCTGCTCGCCGCCGAGGGGCGCCGCCGCGAGGCGGAGCGCGCCTGGGGCGACCTGGTGAGCGTGCGCTGCGGCCCCGACTGCGAGTATTACGACGGCGTCCTGCGGGTGCACCTGGCGCTGGCCGGCGGCGACCTCGCCGGGGCCGGGGCGGCGCTGCGTGCCTGGGTGCCGCGCAACCAGGCGGCGGCCGATCCGCTGGCCTGGCTCTGGACCTTCGCCGGCGAGCCCGCGGCGGGATCGGCGCGCGCGGCCCGGCTGGCGCCGGGGACGGCGGCGGA
>JAKAEO010000247.1 GCA_021818285.1 Myxococcales bacterium | reverse complement strand
GGGGCCGGCGCGGAGGGCGGCGGTGCCTCGCCGGGGGACAAGGCGGCCGGGGCCGGAGCGGCGTCGGCGGGCGCTGACGGGGCCTCCGGCGCCTGGGCCTCGGGCGCCGGAGCGGCGGCGGTCTCCGGCTCCTCCGCCGGCGGCTCCTCCGCGGGGGCCGCCGCCTCGATCACCGGCGCGGGCTCGGGCGGCGGGGGCGGCTCGACGTGGGCCCGCTTGCGGACCACGAAGCCCGGCCCGGAGGGCTTGGGCGCCGCCGGCCTCGGCTTGCGCTCCCCGACGATCTTCTCGAAGGCGGCCTGGGCCTGGTCGTCCTCCAGCGACGACGAGTGGCTCTTCACGTCGTAGCCCAGGGCGTGCAGCTTATCCACGAGCTCCGTGTTGGAGAGCTCGATCCCCTGCTCCTTGAGCTGCTTGCCGAGCTCGTGGACCCGCTTCTTCGACATGGCGGTCACTCCTAATCCCTACGGCCGATTCCCGTCAACAACCGCCCCAGCTCCCGCTCGTCCACGGCGAGCCCCTCCCGCCGCAGCGCCCGCGGCAGCGCCCGCCTCCGGACCGCCCGCGCCAGGCAGGCCGGGTCCGGGTGCAGCCACGCGCCGCGCCCCCCGAGCCGCCGGCCGGCGTCGAGGAGCAGGCGGCCGCCGCCGTCGGCGGCCAGCCGCACCAGCGCTCCCGGATCGCACTTGCCGCCGCAGCCCACGCAGGTCCGCTCCATTCCGTCCGGCTACGCCGCCTCGCCGCCGCCGCCGGCCCGCTCGGCGTCCAGCTCCTTGCGCAGCCGGGCCTCTTCCTCGATGTAGACGCCCACCGCGTGCTTGATCTGCCGGGCCTTCTTCACGCCCAGCGCCGTGCTCTCGCCGAGCTTCATCACGTCCTGCTCGGCGTGGATGGCCTCGACGGTGCCGTAGCCGGCCAGCTTGAGCTGCTCGATGGTCTTCTCGCCGACGCCGCGGACCCGCGCCAGCCGCTCCTCCTGCGTCAGCTCGTCGGGGTGGCGCCGGGCCTCGGCCAGGCGGGCCGCCTCGCGCTCCTTCTCCAGCCGGTCCTCCTCCTGGGCGTCGAGGAAGGCGCGGTCCCGGGCCTGCTTCTGCAGCTCCGGCACCATGTCGGTGGTGAAGCCGGGGAACTGGGTGAGCACCTCGGGGGAGGCGGCCGCCAGGTCGGCCGCCTTGCGGAAGCCGTGGGCGTACAGCAGCTCCTGGGTCTGCTCCGGGATGCCGATGGCGGTGAAGCTCAGGGTGGCGAACTCGCGCATCTCCTTCACGCGGGACTCGCTGTTGATGTCGAGCTTCCAGCCGGTGAGCTGGGAGGCCAGCCGGACGTTCTGGCCGCGGCGCCCGATGGCCAGGGAGAGCTGGTCGTCGGGGACGATGATCTCCATGGCGCCGTTCTGCTCGTCGAGCAGCACCCGGCTCACCTCGGCGGGGGCCAGGGCGTTGCAGACGAAGCGCGCCGGGTCCTCGTTCCAGGGCACGATGTCGATCTTCTCGCCGCGCAGCTCCTGGACCACCGCCTGGACGCGGCTGCCCTTCATGCCCACGCAGGCGCCGACCGGGTCCACGTCCGAGTCGCGGGAGCTGACCGCGATCTTGGCGCGGCCGCCCGGCTCGCGGGCGGCGGCCTCGATGACCACCACCCCCTCGGCGATCTCCGGGACCTCCATCTCGAAGAGCTTGCGCAGCAGCTCCACCGAGGCCCGGGAGAGGATGATCTGCGGCCCCTTCGACTCGCGCAGCACGTCGAGCACGAAGGCCTGGATGCGGTCCCCGGCGCGGTAGCTCTCGCGCGGCACCTGCTCGCGCACCGGCAGCACCGCCTCGGCGCGCCCCAGGTCGACGATGACGTTGCCGCGCTCGAAGCGGCGGACGATGCCGGTGATGACCTCGCCCTTGCGGTCCTTGTACTCGTTGAAGACGTTCTCCCGCTCGGCGTTGCGGGTGCCCTGGATCATCACCTGCTTGGCGGTCTGGGCGGCGATGCGGCCGAAGGAGCGCCGGAAGGTCTTGAGCTTCAGCAGGTCGCCCCACTGCTCGTCCTGGGCCTTGGCCTCGGCCTCGTCCTCGAGCTGGTAGTAGATGGGGAAGTCCAGCTCGTCGCCGACCTCCACCTCGATGCCCTTGCCGTGCGCCAGCGCCACCGGGACCATGTTCACCGGGTCGGCGATGGGCGCCTCCTCGGTGGGGTCGGCCACGATGGTGAGCACCTGGAACAGGTCCACCTTGCCCTTCTCGTCGTCGAAGTGGGCCTTCAGGTTCCGCTCCAGGCCGAAGTGCTTCTTGGCGGCCATGGAGATGGACTCCTCGAGGATGGCCACGAGCGTGGCGCGCTCGATGCCCTTGTCCTTGGCGACCTGGTCGAGGATGAGGTTCAGGTTCACGTTGGGCTGCATGGTGGTCACTCCTTGCGGCGGAGGTCGGCCTCGAAGTCGTACTGGAGGTGCGCCTTGGCGATGCGGTCGAGCGGGATCCGGTGCAGCGCCCCGTCCACCTCGATCTCCACGGCGCCGTCCTGGAATCCCCGGAGGAGGCCGGTCCAGCTCTTGCGGGGCCCGTGCCCGGCGTCGACCGGACCGAAGGCCTTCACCAGGACCCGCTCCCCGGCAAACCTGCGGAAGTGCTCGGGCTTCCGGAGCGGCCGCTCCACCCCCGGAGAGGAGACCTCCAGGCTGTAGGCCGGCTCGATGAAGTCCTCGACGTCGAGCACCGTCTCGACCGTCCGGGACAGCTCCTGGCAGTGGTCGATGGTGACGCCGCCGGGCCGGTCCACGTAGAGGCGCAGCACCCAGCCCGGCCCCTCGCGGAGCCACTCGACCTCGACCAGCTCGAACCCGTCGCGCTCGACGATGGGCTCGAGGAGCGAGAGGACGCGGTCGGCGATGGGCTGCTCGGCGATGCCGGTCATGGGGTCCCGAAAAAGAAAAAAGTGGGCAACCGCGCCCACTTTCGGATCCCGGTCGCCCGGGAAGGTCGAAAATGTAGGGGCTTAGCTAACAGAAGCGGGGGTGGGGGTCAAGGGAGCGCGCCGGCCCCCCGCGCCCGGGGGAGGGACCCGGATGGCGCGGGGGGACCGGCGCCCGTCTCAGGAGGCCGGCTGCCGGGCCTGCTCGCCCGGCAGGAGGCCGGCCCGCTCGAGGAGCTGCTTGAGCTCCCCCTTGGCCACCGCCTTGGCCAGGGCCTCCTGCGGCTCCACCTGCTTGCGCTTGACCAGGTCGAGCAGCGAGTCGTTCATCGTCACCATCCCGGCGCCGCGGCTGGTCTGCATCACCGAGGGGATCTGGAAGGTCTTCCCCTCGCGGACGAGGTTGGCGACCCCGCTGGTGCACAGCAGCACCTCCAGCGCCGCCACCCGTCCGCCGCCGATCCGCTTGCACAGGGTCTGGCTCACCACGCCCCGCAGCGACTCGGAGAGCATGGTGCGGATCTGCGGCTGCCGGTCGGCGGGGAACTGGTCGATGATCCGGTCCACCGTCGACGGCGCGGTGCTGGTGTGCAGGGTGCCGAAGACCAGGTGGCCGGTCTCGGCGGTCTCGATGGCGATGGCGATGGTCTCGAGGTCGCGCAGCTCGCCCACCAGCACCACGTCGGGATCCTCGCGCAGCGCCGCGCGCAGCGCGGACTTGAAGGAGCCGGTGTGGCTGCCCACCTCGCGCTGGTTCACGATGCAGCGCCGGTTGGGGTGGACGAACTCGATGGGGTCCTCGATGGTGATGATGTGGTCGTCGCGGGTCCGGTTCACGTGGTCCACCAGCGCCGCCAGCGTGGTGGACTTCCCCGAGCCGGTGGGGCCGGTGACCAGCACCAGCCCCTTGGGCAGGGCGCAGAGGTCGAGCACCGCGGCGGGCACGCCCAGGTCGGCGGCGGAGCGGATCTCGGCGGGGATCTGGCGCAGCACCGCGCCCAGCCCCCGCCGGTCGGCGAACAGGTTCACGCGGAAGCGCGCCTGCCCGGCCTCGTGGGCGAAGTCGGCGTCGCGCCGCTCCTCCCACTCCTGGCGCGCCTTGGGCGGGGTGATGCTCCAGAGCAGCTCCTTCAGCCGGTCGGCGGGGATCGGGCCGTAGTCCTCGACGGTGGTGATGTCGCCGTCCACGCGCAGCACCGGGGGACAGGCGGTGGCGAGGTGCAGGTCCGAGGCGCCGTTCTCGACCATGAAGCCGAGCAGCGCCTCCATGGCCTCGGCCGCATCGGCGGGCGCGGGCGCGCCCGACAGGCGGCGGGGCGCGGCGGCCGCCGCGGCGGCAGGGGCCGGGGGGACGATCACCGCCGGCGCGCCCGTCCTCCCGGCGCGCGCCGGGGC
>JAKAEO010000246.1 GCA_021818285.1 Myxococcales bacterium | reverse complement strand
CCACGCGGCTGCACGTGGTGGACCTGGACGGCGCCCGGAGCGGCCGGCCGGTGAACGGCGAGGCCGTCCGCGCCATCGCCGCAGCCGGCGTCCCCTTCGAGGTGGGGGGCGGCCTGCGCCGCCTCGAGGACGTGGAGGCGGTGCTGGAGCACGGCGCCGCCTGGGCGGTGCTGGGGACCGCCGCGGTGGAGCGGCTGGAGCTGGTCGGCGAGGCCTGCCGCCGCTTCCCCGGCCGCATCGTCTGCGGCATCGACGCCCGGGGCGGCGAGGTGGCGGTGAAGGGCTGGGAGCAGGGCTCGGGGCTCAAGGCCGCCGACGTGGCCCGCCGGGTGCGGCTGCTCGGCGTGGCGGTGGTGGAGTACACCGACGTCGCGCGCGACGGCATGTTCACCGGGGTGGACGCGGCCGGCGCCGCCCGGCTGCAGGCCGAGGCCGGCGTGCCGGTGGTGGCGTCGGGCGGCGTCGCCACCCTCGACGACGTGGCCGCCTGCCGGGCGGCCGGCCTGCACGGCGTCATCGTCGGCAAGGCGCTCTACGAGGGGCGCGTCGACCTGGCCCAGGCGCTGCGCCTGGCGGGGGAGATCTGAGCGATGCCGGCGAAGCGCATCATCCCCTGCCTGGACGTGAAGGACGGGCGCGTGGTGAAGGGGGTCAACTTCCTGAACCTGCGCGACGCCGGCGACCCGGTGGAGGCGGCCGAGCGCTACGACGCCCAGGGGGCGGACGAGATCACCTACCTGGACATCGCCGCCACCCTGGAGAACCGCGGGACGCTGCTCGACCTGGTGACCCGCACCGCGGCGCGCGTCTTCGCGCCGCTCACCGTGGGGGGCGGCGTCCGCGGCGAGGAGGACTTCGTCCAGCTGCTGCGGGCCGGCGCCGACAAGGTGAGCGTGAACTCGGCGGCGGTGAGGGAGCCGGGGCTGGTCGACCGGCTCTCGCGCCTGGCCGGCGCCCAGGCGCTGGTGGTGGCGGTGGACGTGAAGCGGCGGCCCGGCCGGAGCCCCACCGAGTGGGAGGTCCACGTCGCCGGCGGCTCCCGCCCCACCGGCAAGGAAGGGGTGGCCTGGTGCCGCGAGGTGGCCGGCCGCGGGGCGGGCGAGCTGCTCCTCACCTCGATGGACCGGGACGGGACCCGGGCCGGCTACGACCTGGAGCTGCTGGAGAAGGTCTGCGGCGCGGTGCGGGTGCCGGTGATCGCCTCGGGCGGGGTGGGGACGCTGGAGCACCTCGCCGAGGGGCTGCGCTTCGCCGACGCCGCCCTGGCGGCGAGCATCTTCCACGACGGCCAGCACACCGTGCAGGAGGCCAAGGCCTTCCTGCGCGCCCGCGGGATCGAGGTGCGGCCGTGAAGCTCACGCTGGAGGGGCTCGGCGTGGTGAAGTGGGACGAGCGCGGGCTGGTGCCGGTGGTGGCCCAGGAGGCCGACGGCACGGTGCTGATGCTGGCCTGGGCCAACCGCGAGGCGCTCGAGGCCACGCTGCGGGGCGGCCGCGCCACCTACTGGTCGCGCAGCCGGAAGGCCCTCTGGCGCAAGGGGGACCAGAGCGGCCACGTGCAGGAGCTGATCGAGGCGCGCTATGACTGCGACGGGGACGCCGTGCTCTACCGGGTGCGGCAGACCGGGCCGGCCTGCCACGAGGGCAAGAGGAGCTGCTTCGACTAGGGGGCCCTTCACCCGGTCCCTCTCCCCCGCGGGAGCGGGCGGAGAGCGGACGAGGATTCCAGGGAGCGAGACATGGCCGACGAGAGGTTCCTGGCGCAGCTGTGGGCGGTGATCGAGTCGCGGAAGGCCGACGAGGCGGCGGCGGAGAGCTACACCCGCAAGCTCCTCGCCAACCCCTCCAAGGCCCGCAAGAAGGTGGCGGAGGAGGCCTACGAGGTGAACGAGGCCCACCAGGCGCTGCTCGACGGCCGCGACAGCAAGGACCACCTGGCCGCCGAGGCGGCCGATCTGCTCTACCACCTGCTGGTGCTCCTCTCCTCGGCCGACGTGACCCCTTCGGAGGTCTACGCGGTCCTCGAGCGGCGCCACCTGGCCCCCGGGGGAGCCGGGCCGAAGGCGGGCTGAAACCGCTTGACGAATCTCCGGATTTTCATTACAGCCAATCCCCCATCGATCGGGCAGGCCGGGCGGGTGGACCCGTCCGGCTTGTTCGCGTTTTTGGACCCACGCTGACCGACCTCGAGGTGCGAATGACCGGAGTGCGCGTGAAGGACGGAGAGTCCTTCGAGAACGCCATGAAGCGCTTCAAGAAGCAGTGCGAGAAGGCGGGCATCCTCTCGGAGATCCGCAAGCGCGAGCACTACGAGAAGCCCAGCGTGAAGCGCAAGAAGAAGGCGCTGGCCGCGAAGAAGCGGGCGATGAAGAAGGCCCGCAAGAGCTGGTAGCGCCGCGGGGCGCGAGGGCAGGCCATGACGCTGCGGGAGCGGCTCGACGCGGAGATGAAGGCGGCCATGAAGGCCAAGGACGACCTCCGCCTCCAGGTCATCCGCGGCGTGAAGAGCGCCGTGAAGTACCGCGAGGTCGAGGGCGACAAGGCGGTGGTCCTCGACGAGCCGGGCATCCTCCAGGTGGTCGGCAGCGAGATCAAGAAGCGCCGCGACTCCGTCGAGCAGTACCGGGCCGGGGGCCGCGAGGAGCTGGCCCGCAAGGAGGAGGCGGAGATCGCCGTCCTCCAGGAGTTCCTGCCGGCCCAGCTCTCGGCCGGCGAGCTCGCCGCCCGGGTCGACGCCGCCATCGCCCGCACCGGCGCCAAGGGGCCCAAGGACATGGGGGCGGTGATGAAGGCCCTCCTGCCCGAGGTGCAGGGACGGGCCGACGGCAAGGCGGTGAGCGAGCTGGTGAGGCAGAAGCTCGCCCCGCGGTAGGGGCGAGGAGGTGGCTCTTCGGTGATCCCCGACGCGGTCATCGAGGAGATCCGGAGCCGGATCGACATCGTGGCGGTGATCGGCCGCCACATGGAGCTGAAGAAGGCGGGGCGCACCTGGAAGGGCTGCTGCATCTTCCACGGAGAGCGGACGCCGAGCTTCCACGTCTACCCCGAGGACAAGCACTTCAAGTGCTACGGTTGCGGGGAGTACGGCGACGTCTTCAAGTTCCTGCAGAAGGTGCAGGGCAAGGAGTTTCCCGAGGTGGTTCGGTCGCTGGCTGCCGAGGTGGGGGTGGAGATCCCGGAGCGGGAGGAGGACTCCGCCGAGCAGCGGCAGCGGCGCCGCGAGCGGGCCGAGGTCCTGGCGGCCTGCGACGCGGCGGCCCGCTACTACGCGGCGCGGCTCCAGAGCCGCTTCGGCGAGGCGGCCCGGGCCTACCTGGAGGGGCGGGGCATCGCCGACGAGACCGTCCGGCGCTTCCGGCTGGGGGTGGCCGCCGACGCCTGGAACGACCTGCCCGCGCGCCTCCAGGAGAAGGGGATCGGCGAGGCGGCGCTGCTGGCCGCCGGCCTGCTGGTGCCCCGGGAGGGCAAGCGGCCCTACGACCGCTTCCGCGGCCGCCTGCTCTTCCCCATCGCCGGCCTGGACGGGGAGGTCATCGGCTTCGGGGCCCGGGTGCTCCCCGGCGGCGACGAGAAGGGGGCGAAATACGTGAACAGCCCCGAGTCGCCGGTCTACAAGAAGAGCAAGGTGCTCTACGGCCTGGACCTGGCCCGCGAGGCCATCCGCAAGACCCGCCGGGCGGTGCTGGTGGAGGGGTACTTCGACGTCATCGGCCTGCACCAGGCCGGCGTGAAGAACGCCGTGGCCGTCTGCGGCACCGCCCTCACCCCCGAGCACCTCGAGCTGCTGGCGCGCTGCGACTGCCGCGAGGTGACGGTGCTCTTCGACGGCGACGTGGCCGGCCTGGCGGCGCCGGCCCGCGCCGCCCAGGCCATCCTCCCCTCCGGGATCTCCGGCAAGGTGGCGGTGCTGCCCAGCGAGCAGGGCAAGACCGACCCCGACGAGTTCGCCCGCGAGCGGGGGCTGGCCGCGGTCGAGGCGCTGATCGCCGGCGCCGCCCCGCTCACCGAGTTCCTCATCGACCGGGCCGTCGAGAAGGCGAACCGCGAGCCGCGGACGGAGGGCCGGCCGGAGGAGGCCGGCCCGGAACGGCCGGGGGGGCTGCATCCCCCGGCCTCCATGGAGTCGAAGCTCGCCGCCTTCCGGGAGCTGAAGCCCTTCGTGGCGCTGGCGCCGGAGGGGCTGGCCCGCTCGGTGTTCGAGGAGCGCATCGCCCGGCGGCTCGACGTCGCCCCCGGCGCCCTCCAGGCCGAGCTGTCGGCCCCGCCGCGCGCCCACGGGCGGCCGGCCCCGCGGCCCGAG
>JAKAEO010000245.1 GCA_021818285.1 Myxococcales bacterium | reverse complement strand
GGTAGTAGGTGGCCACCCGGGCCGCGACGTCGCCGGCCGCGCCGGGGGCGGAGGGCGGCCCGGGGGGCCCGGGCGGGCCGGGCGTCGCCGGCCGGCCGCCGGCGGCTGCCAGCGCCTCGCCCAGCCCGTCCACAGCCCGCGCCACCACCCCGGTGCGCACCGTGAAGTCGTTCGCCAGGATGGCGAAGACCAGCCGCTCGCCGGCGCCGTCCTCGACGTAGCCCGAGAGGCCGCTCACCCCGCCCTGGGTCCCGGTCTTGGCGCGCAGCCGCCCCTCGGCGGCCGTGCCCTCCATCCGGTAGCGGACCGTCCCGTCGCGCCCCGCCACCGGCAGCGAGGCGGTGAACTCGGCGGCCAGCGGGAAGCGGTGCCAGACGGCGCGCAGCAGGGTGGCGGTCTGGCGGGCGCTGAAGCGGTTGCTGTCGTTGAGCCCCGAGCCGTTCTTCCAGACGTAGGAGCCGCGCGGGAGCCCCAGCTCCGCGAGCGCCTCCTCGCCGGCGGCGACCCCCTTCTGCCAGGTCGCCGGCGGCCCCTCGACCGCCGCGCCCATCGCCTTGAGGAGCTGCTCCGCCATGAAGTTGGAGGAGTGCTTGTTCATCCGCCGGACCACCTCGGCGAGCCCCTCGGAATCCGCCACCTGGACGAGCCGGGCGCCGGGCGGCACCGGGGCGAGGCGCACCTTCCCGGTCACCGGGACGCCGCGCAGCGCCAGGTAGGCCTTCAGCGTCTCGCCGAAGTACCGGCCGGGCTCGTCGATCTTGCGCCAGAAGGGCTGGTCGCGGCTGCCGGCGGGGATGCGCCCCTCCACCACCACCTCCTCGCGGTCGCCGTCCGGCCGGGTGTGCGGGGTGACGCGGCGCCGGGCCGTGGCCCGGACGGTGGTGGTCCGGTTCACCAGGCGGAAGAAGTCGCTCGCCGGCTCCAGCGCCACGCGCCCCCGCTCGCCGGGCCGCGCCCCCGGCCCGACGTGGACCGCCACGGTGTTGAAGTTCAGCGAGACGGCGCCGGACGGGGCGAGGTAGGCGCGGTCGCCGCTCTCCTGGTCGTAGCCCGGGGCCTCGGCCTCCCCGTCGAACCAGGACCCGTCCACCAGCAGGTCGCCCTGCACGCGCCGCACGCCGCGGTGCTGGATGTCGCCGGCCAGGGCCCAGAGCCGCTCGCTGGTCCAGGTGGGGTCGCCCTTGCCGCGCACGGCGAGGACCTTCGCCGTCCCCGGCGTGGGCCCGTCCACCGTCCAGATCTCGGTCTCGAAGCGCCAGGCCGGCCCCAGCCGCAGCAGGGCGGCGGCGCTGGTGAAGAGCTTCACGTTGGAGGCGGGGTTGAGGAGCGCGTCCGGCTCGTGGCCGTAGAGCAGCTCGCCGGTGTCGAGGGAGAGGACGGCGACGCCGACCCGGGCCTCGGCGAGCGGTCCCCGCGAGAGGAGGGCGTCGAGCGTGGCGCGGAGCGCGGCGCGGCCGGCGGGCGTCTCGACCGGCGCTTCGGCGACCGGCGCGGCGGCGACGGGCGCGGCGGTGACCGGCGCAGCGGCGGCCGGCGCCGGCGGATCGGCGGCGGGAGCGGGGAGGGCGGCGGGGGACGGGGCGGCGAGGAGCAGGGGCAGGAGGCGGGCGGCGAGGCTCACGGCGGCAGTCTAGGACGCGCCCGGGGCGAGCGACAGGACCGGTGGCGGGGGGAGTCGCACCGGGGCCCACCGCCGCGCCCCGCTTGACGGGTCCATCCCGCCCGGGTATCGTGACCGTACTTGAGAATGATTCTCACTAGCGCGGCGCGACCCGCCGCCCGCCCCGCCGAGGACCCGACCATGCACGCCGACCGCCGCGACGCCGCCATCCGCTGGGCCGACGAGCCCGCCCCCTGCTGCGGGGGCGCGGAGCTGCGCTGCGGCTGCGGCAACCTGCTCGCCCGGGTGCTCGGCGCCGAGGTGGAGCTGAAGTGCCGCCGCTGCAAGCGGCTGTGGCGCGTCCCCATCGCCGGCGCGCGCTGAGGCCGGGCCGGACCTCCCGGCCTCCGCCGGGATCGACACCGAGGCCAGCGGTCGCGAACCCCGAGCCCGTGGACGAGGCGCCGCCTCGTCGAGGGGTTCACCATGAAGGGCTTCGCACCGCCGCTCGCCGTCTCCGCCGTCCTGGCGGCCCTGGCCGGCCCGTCCGCCGCCCGCGCCGCCGGCGGGCCGATCCAGGACAACAGCTTCCTCCTGGAGGAGGCCTACAACCAGGAGCCGGGCGTCATCCAGCACATCTCCACCTTCAGCCGCCCGGCCGGCGGCGGGGCCTGGCAGTACACCTTCACCGAGGAGTGGCCGGCCGGCGGCCTCGCGGACCAGGTGAGCGTCACCGCGGCCGTCCAGCGGGCCGACCGGCTCCGGCCTCCGGGGATGGGCGACCTGGCCCTGAACTACCGCCGCCAGGTGCTGGGCGACGGCGCCGCGCCGGTGGCCTTCGCCCCGCGGCTCAGCCTGCTCCTTCCCACCGGCAGCGCCGCCGAGGCGCGCGGGGCGGGCGGGGCCGGGGCGCAGGTGAACCTGCCGCTGAGCGTGGCGCTGGGCCGCCGGTTCGTCACCCACGTGAACCTGGGCGGCACCTGGATCCCCGCCGGCCGGACCGCGGAGGGAGCGCCGTCGCGGAGCTGGGGCTGGGCCTTCGGCCAGAGCCTGGTCTGGCTGCTGCACCCCTCGGTGAACCTCCTCGTCGAGGCGCTGGCCACGGGGGGCGAGGCCACGGCCGGCGGCGCCACGGTGGGCACCAGCTCCTGGACCCTGAACCCGGGCCTGCGCGCCGCCCTCGACCTCCCCGGGAGCCTGCAGGTGGTGGCCGGCCTCTCCGCGCCGGTGGGAATCGGGCCGAGCCGCGGCGAGCGCGGGCTCTTCCTCTACCTCTCCTTCGAGCACCCGCTGGCGGCGCTGGGCGGCTAGGACGAGGCCAGGAGCCGCGCCCGGATCTCCGCCGACTTGCGCAGGCGCCCCTCCAGCCGGGCGAGGAGCCGCCGCCGGCCCCGCTCCACCTCGCGGGCGCCCAGCCCCAGCGCGCTCCCCACCGCGAGGTCGAGGGCCCGCTGCGCCGGCCGCGCCAGCATGGCGGCGAGGTCGGTGGTGACCGGCGCCTCCGCCAGGGCCGCGAAGGCGGCGGCGACGGCCGGCCGGTGGTCGCGCAGCGCCTCCTCCTGCGGGAAGGGGGCGGCGGCCAGCACCCGGCAGTCCACGTCGGCGATGGCCTGGGCGCCGGTGAGCTGGCGCGCCCCCTCGTCGATCGCCAGCCGCACCGGGGTCGCGCCGAGCACCGCGGCGAGGAGCGGCGCCTCGACCCGCTCCGGGAAGAGGGCGTGCCACTTCTTGTCCTCCCAGAGCCCGGCCGCGTTGACGACCGCGAAGGCGCGGGCGCCGATCTTGGCCGGGTAGAGGACCGGCGCGGGGGAGCGCCCCGGGGCGGTGAGCCACCAGGGGCTCCGCCCGGCGCAGGTCGGCCGGAGCGGGACGCCCAGCGCCTCGCCGCGCCGGACGTAGGTCCGGGCCGTCGCCGACTCCCCCTCGGGCCGGAACAGCACCCGCGCCGCCGCGACGCGTGCCGGCGCGGCCGCCTCCTTCAGGGAGCGCAGGACCGGCGCGGCGTCCCCCGGGCCGAGCCGCACCTCGCCGCAGAGCGGGCTCTCGAAGCGCCCCCCGCCCCGCGGCGCGAGGTGGAAGAAGGCGTTGCAGCCGGTCTTCATGCCGAAGCGGACCCGCGCCACGGCGCCGACGGTCGCGGCCGCCGGCGCCCGGACCGGCCCGCGCTGCAGGGCGAGGCGCGGGGTCGAGGTGCCGCGCGCCAGCGCCACCAGCTCGGCGGGGCGCAGGCCGGCGATGGGCCCCCGCGCCACCGCCGCCGGCCGGGGCGCGCCCCCCTCGGCCCAGACCGCCAGCGCCGTGTCCACCGAGGCCGCGAAGCTGCCGGCCCCGCGCGAGCTGAGCCAGAGCGCGAAGCCGCCGCGGGCCCGGGCCTCGGCGAGCAGCGGCTCGGCGGAGCGGGCGGTGGTGAGGCCCCGGGGCAGCACCAGCGCCGCCACCGGGGCGTGGCGCAGCGCCAGGAGCGCGAGGTGGGCGGCGAGGTCGGCCTGCCGGGAGAGGCCGGAGCGGCGGGCGGCCCGGGCCTTGTCGGCCGGGGGGAGCGCCTCGTGGCGCAGGAAGGGGGGGTTGGAGAGGACCATGTCGGCCGCCGGCCACGGGACCGCCAGGGCGTCGGCGGCGCGGACCCGGGCGCGCGCGCCGAGCAGCCCGAGGCGGCCGGCGCAGGCCCGGGCCGCGATCGGCGCCACGTCGAGGCCGAGCAGCGAGAGCCGGGCCCCG
>JAKAEO010000039.1 GCA_021818285.1 Myxococcales bacterium | reverse complement strand
GCCGCCGAGCGTTTCGCGGACCTGGCCGCGCTCTGGGAGGGGCGGGAGGGGGCCGCGGCCGGCCCCCTGGCCACCGCCGAGATGGCGCTGCGGGCCGCCGAGGCCTGGGAGGACGGCGGCGACGCCGCCCGCGCCCGCGCCGCCTACGAGCGCGCGCTGGCCCGCGCCCCCGGGATGCTCCCGGCGCTGCAGGGGCTGCGGCGCCTCCTGGTCCGGGCCGAGGCCTGGCCGGCGGCGCGCGACGCGCTGCACGGCGAGGCGGCCGCCTCCCGGGACGGGACCGCCGCGGCCGCCGCCCTGGGCCAGGCCGCGGAGCTGGCCCTCACCCGCCTGGGCGATCGCGCGGCGGCGGTGGCGGACCTGCGCGAGGCCCTGGCGCGCGATCCCGGCGACCTGGCGCTGGCCGAACGGCTCGTCTTCCTGCTGCGCGACTCGGGGAGCGCCGCCGACCTCTGCGAGCTGCGCGAGACGCGCGCCCGCTCCCAGGCGGTGCCGTCCCGGGCGGCGGAGGAGTGGGTGGCGGCGGCCCGGGTGGCGGCCGAGCAGCTCGACGACCGGCCGCGGGCCCTCGCCGCCCTGGACCAGGCGCTGGCGCTGCGCCCCGCCTGGGGGACGGCGCTCCTCCTGCGCGGGCGGCTGCTCGCCCGCGAGGGGCGGGCCGCCGACGCGGCCCGCGACCTCGGCGCCTGCCTGCACCTCGAGGGGGAGGACCTCTCGCCGGTGGCGCTGCACGTCGAGCTGGCGGCCCTCTACCAGGGCGCCCTGGCCGACCGGGCGCGGGCCGTGAGCCACCTGAACGCCGTGCTGGCGGCCGCGCCCGACCACGCCGGCGCGCTGGCGCGGCTGGCCCGGGCCCACCGGGAAGCGCGCAACTGGCCGGCCGCCGCCGACGCCCTGCGCCGCCTGCTGGCCCTGCCGCGCCTGCCTGCGCCCGAGCGGGTGGCCCACCTGCTCGAGCTGTCCCAGGTCCGTGCCGAGGGCTTCGGCGACACCGCCACCGCCGGCGCCCTCGCCGAGCAGGCGCTGGAGCTGGTCCCGGCCGACGGCGCGGCGCTGGAGCAGCTGGCGCTGGTGCGCGAGCGATCCGACGACCTCCCCGGCCTGGTGGCGGCCCTGGAGCGGGCCGCCCGCGACGGCACCGATCCCGCCCGGCGGGTCGCCGCCCGGCTGCGCGCCGGCCGCATCCTCGCCGACACGCTGCGCCAGCCCGAGCGCGCCGCCGCCCTGCTGCGCGAGGCGCTCGCCGAGGAGCCCGGGAACCTGGCGGTGCGCCAGGCGCTGGCGGAGGCGCTGGCCGGCGACGCGCCGGCGGAGGCGCTCTCGCTCCACCGGCAGGTGCTGGAGGCCGAGCCGGGCCGCGCCGACTCCTGGCGCGCCCTCTTCCGGCTCTTCCAGCGCACCCGCCAGCACGACGGCGCCTTCGTCGCCGCCGGGGTGCTGCGCTTCCTCCGGGCCGCCGATCCCGCCCTGGAGCTGGCCTTCCACGCGGAGAACGCGCCGCACGCCCCGGCCCAGACGTCGCGGGTGCTCGAGCCGGAGGACTGGGAGCTGCTGCGCCACCCGCTGGACCGCGGCCCTCTCTCCGAGCTGCTGGCGGAGGTGGGCGAGCCGCTGGCGCGCCTGGTCGCCGAGCCCTCGGATCGCGGGGCCCGCGCGCGCGCCGGCCACCCGGTGCGGCGCCTGCTCGAGGAGCTGGGGCGCGTGCTCGGGGCCGAGGACTTCACCATGGTCGAGGAGGGCGAGGGCGCCGGCCTGGGGCTGGACGCCACGCCGGCCGCGCGCGTCCGGGTCGGCGCGGAGTTCGCCAGGCGCCACGCCCTCCCCGAGCAGCGCTTCCTCCTCGCCCGGGTGGCGGCCCGCATCCGCGCCGGCAGCGGGCTGGCCGAGCACCTGGGCCCGGGCCGGCTCGCCGAGCTCCTGGCGGCGGCGGTCCGGCAGGCGGTCCCGGCCTTCGACGGGATCGGCGAGCCGGGAGACGGGCTGGTCCGGCAGGCGGCCCGGGTGGTGCCGCGCCGCCTGCGGCGCAGGCTGGAGGAGCTGTCCCGGCGGCTCGGCGGCGAGCCCGCCGACCTCATCGCCTGGTACGGGGCCCTCTCGGCCACCGGGGACCGCGCCGGCCTGCTCCTCGCCGCCGACCTCCCCGCCGCCCTGGAGCTGGTGCTCCACGACGGCGGCGCGGCGCCGCCCGGCCCGGTGGTGGCCGAGGAGATCCGCGACGCGGTCCGGGCGCGCCCGGACCTCCAGGCGCTGCTCCGCTTCGCCGCCAGCGAGGAGCACCTCCGGCTGCGGCAGCGGCTGCGGCTGGCCATCGCCTAGCCCGGAACGCCCGGGGCGGCGGGGCGCGGTCGCCCCCGGCGCGGGCCTTCAGGGGCCGACGACGCGGACCAGGGTCCCGTCGGGGAGCGCCGCCAGCAGCGCCGCGCGGGCCGCTTCCACCCGGGGCCGGTCCTTCGCCTCGATGGTGATCTTCACCCGGTGATCGGCGCCGTCGAAGCGCGGGTAGCTGCCGATCTCGACCGCCGCGTGCTCCGCCGCCAGCCGGTCGAGGATGGGGGCGAGCCGGTCCTCTCCCGCCGTGACGAAGACCTCGGCGAGGTGGAAGGGCTCGGCGCGCAGGTCGCGGGCGAAGAGGACGAGCTGCTTCCGGAAGAAGGACGGGACGCCCGGGAGCATGACCACGTTCTCGACCGCCAGGATGGGGAGGTCGGTCTCCCCGAGGAGCCGCGTCCCCTCCGGCACGTCGGCCATGCGCAGCGAGGCCTCGGGCGCCTCGGTGCCCCACCAGCGCCGGTGGCTGCGGCGGATGTACTCGACCAGCCCGGCGTGGCGCACCAGCGGGCGGCCCAGCGCGCGGGCCACCGCCGGCAGGGTCAGGTCGTCGTGGGTCGGGCCGACGCCCCCGGAGGTGAGGAGCCAGTCGGCGCGCGCCCGCTCCCGCGCCACCGCCTCCGCGACCAGGGGCAGGTCGTCGGGGAGCGTGAGGATGGCCTGGAGCCGCACGCCGAGGTCGCGCAGGTGCTCCGCCGCGAACGGTCCGTTCTCGTCGCGCACCTTGGCGGAGAGCACCTCGTTGCCGACGACGACGAGCGTTGCCGTGGGTGTCCCCATGCCCTCTCCGAATAGCCCGGGCCGCCGCTCCGCGCCAGCTAGGCCCCGGCGAACGGGGCGACCGCGGCCAGCACGGCCTCGGCGACCGCCTCGACCGCGCCCTCCCCGTCCACCACCACCACCCGCTCGCCCCGCCGGCGCAGCAGCTCCAGGCTCCGCTCGTAGGCCCTGGCCACCCGCCGCTGGAAGGCCGGCACCTCGTACAGCTCGCGGCTGCCCGACTCGGCGAAGCGGCGCCGCCCGGCCACCGCCGGCCGGACCCGCAGGAACAGGGTCAGGTCGGGCGCCGGCGCCCGGGCGTTGAGCCGCTCGACCCAGGCGGCGTCGCCGGTGGTCAGGGACTGGTAGGCCAGCGACGAGAGGGTGTAGCGGTCGGAGACGACGTCGGTGCCCTCGGCCAGCCGGGGGGCGATCTCGGCGGCGTGGTGGTCGAGCCGGTCCGCGGCGAAGAGGAGCGCCAGGGCGGAGGAGTCGAAGCCCTCCCCGCCCCCGCCGCCGACGCGGCCGGAGAGCACCTGCCGGAGGAGCGCGCCCACCGGCCCCCCGGAGGGCTCGGCGGTGAGGTGGACCCGGCGCCCGGCCCGCCGCAGCCGGCCGGCCAGCAGGCGGGACTGGGTGGTGGTGCCGGCCCCGTCGAGCCCCTCCAGCACCAGGAAGCGTCCCCGCCGGCGGCTCACGGGTCGAGCCCCAGCTGCTTGCGCAGCGCCCGGAGCCGCGCGAACTCGGCGTCCTCGCCCGCCGCCAGCCGGCGGTAGCGGAACCAGCTCCGGGCGGTCCAGGCCAGGACCGCCAGCGCCACCGCGGCGGCGGTGAAGAAGAAGATCGGTGGGCCCTTGAAGCGCGTCACCTTCACCGAGATCCAGCGATCGTAGCCCAGCTTCACCGCGAGCCCGGTGAGGATGAAGGAGAAGAAGGCGCCGTAGGCGGCCCGGCGCGCGTGGTCGATGGAGCGGCGGACCGCCAGCCGGGCGGCCAGCCGGTCGTGCTCGGCCCGGTCCCCGGCCCCGTCCGGCCCGCTCACCGCGCGCCTCCGGCCGGGAAGCGGCGGGCGATGGCGTCCTGCACCGCGCCCAGGGTGGCGGCCACCGGCACCGAGGGGTTGCGCAGGCGGGAGGAGAGGCCGGGCAGCGTGCCCTCGTGGTAGCCGACCTTGAAGTCGGAGAACTTCAGCCCGTGCGCCGTCGAGATCACCGCCACGCGCTCGCCGCGCCGGATGGTGCCGCGGGCGGCCAGCTTCTCCAGGACCGCCAGGGCCACGCCGGTGTGCGGGCAGGAGAAGGCGCCGTGCCGGTCGGCGCGGGCGGCGGCGTCGGCCAGCTCCTGCTCGCCGGCCTGCTCGACGATCCCGTCGAGCGCCTCCAGGGCCCGCAGCGCCCGCCGCGACGAGACCGGCGCGCCGATCTGGATGGCGGAGGCCAGCGTCTTCCGCGCCGTCACCGGGGGCACCTCCAGCGACGCCGAGGGCCGGCCGCCGGCGGCGGCCACCGCCCGGTAGAGCGGGTTGGCCTGCTCCGCCTGGGCCACCACCAGCCGCGGCAGGCGGTCGATCACCCCGAGCTCCCGCATCAGCAGGAAGCCCCGCCCCACCGCGCTGGCGTTCCCGAGGTTCCCGCCGGGGATGACCACCCAGTCGGGCACGGTCCAGTCGAGCTGCTGCACCAGCTCCACCGAGAGGGTCTTCTGCCCCTCGATGCGGAGGCTGTTCATCGAGTTCGCCAGGTAGATGTCGGGGGTGCGGGACAGCTCCTGCACCACCCGCATGCAGCCGTCGAAGTCGGTGTCCAGCTCCAGCACCAGCGCGCCGTTGGCGATGGGCTGGACCAGCTGCGCCACCGTCACCTTGCCGCGCGGCAGGAGCACCACGCTGGGGATGCCGTCGGCGGCGCAGTAGGCCGCCAGGGCCGCCGAGGTGTCGCCGGTGGAGGCGCAGGCCACGGCGCGGATCGCCCGGCCCCGGGCGCGCATCTCCTTCACCGCCGAGACCAGCACCGTCATCCCCAGGTCCTTGAAGGACCCGGTGTGGGTGACCCCGCACTCCTTGAGCCAGACCTCGTCGAGGCCGATCTCGCGGGCGTAGCCGTCGAGCCGGAGCAGCGGGCTCGCACCCTCGGCCATCGAGACCACGTTGGCGGCGGCGAGCTGCGGGTAGACCCACTCCTTCTTGCCCCAGACGCCCGAGCCGAAGGGCCAGGGGGCCCGGCGGTAGCGCTGGTCGAACAGCGCCTTCCACTCCTCGGGGCCGCGCCGGCGCAGGGCCGCGACGTCGTGCTCCACCTCGAGCAGCCCCTGGCAGCGCGGGCAGCGGTAGACGACCTCGGTGAGCTCGGCGCGGAAGTCGCACCCCTCCGCGCACCGGTACCAGGCGGAAAAGGGCGCGGCCGCGGCGTCGGGAGGGGGGGTCATCGCGGGGCCGGAATGTGCCGCGCCACGGGGGGAAAGGCAAGGCCGGCGCGCTCAGGCCGGCGCGCTCATCCGCGCGCCGCAGCGGCGGCAGCGCGGTCCCGGCCCCATGGCGCCGCAGTCGCGGCAGACCAGCTCGCCGCGCTCCAGCGCCGCGATCCGCACCGGCTCGAAGCGCGGCAGGCGCATGCCGCAGGTCACGCAGAAGCGGTCCCCGGGCATGGCGGTGCTGCGGCAGTACCGGCAGGTCACCGGCGCCAGCACGTCGAGCCCGCCGCCGTGGTCGGGGAGCGGCTCCGGCTCGTGGCGCTCGATGTCCGGGAGCGGCTCCACCGGCCCGGTGTCGGCAGCCGCCGCCCGGGTGGGCTCGGCCCAGTCGGCGGCCTCCCCGGCCGGCGCCTCGGCCGGCGCCTGCAGCGTCGGCTCCAGGTCCGGGACCGGGTCGGGAGGGACGTCCACCGCCGGCTGCAGCGTCGGCTCCAGGCCCGGCAGCGGCTCCACCCGGGCCGCCTCCGTGCCCGGGCCGGTGAGCTTCTTCCCGCAGACCTCGCACTCGTCCCCCGCGGGCTGGACGTGCTCGCAGACGGGACAGGTGGGCATCCCGAGATCCTACCCCACCTGGGCGAGCGAGAGGCGCCCCCGCCAGCGCTGCTCCAGCGCCTCCCGCGCCGCGGCGTGCTCGGGGCGCGCCAGGTCCGGGTCCGCGGCCACCAGGTCGAAGGCCTCCGTCCGCGCCTCCTCCAGGATGGACTCGTCGCGGTAGAGGTCGGCGAGGTCGAAGAGGTGCTGGCCCGACTGCCGGGTCCCGAGCAGCTCGCCGGGACCGCGCAGCGCCAGGTCCACCCGCGCGATCTCGAATCCGTCCTGCGTCCGGACCATGGTCTGCAGCCGCTCGCGGGCCTCGTCCCCGGCCCGCCGGAAGTGGGCCACCAGCAGGCAGTGGCTCTCCGCGGCGCCCCGCCCCACCCGGCCGCGCAGCTGGTGGAGCTGCGAGAGGCCGAAGCGCTCGGCGTGCTCCACCAGCATCACCGTGGCGTTGGGGACGTCCACGCCCACCTCGACCACGGTGGTGGCCACCAGCAGGCGGACGGCGCCGGCGCGGAAGCGCTCCATCACCGCGTCCTTCTCCTCGGCCTTCAGCTGCCCGTGGAGCAGCCCCACCGCGTGCGGCGCGAAGAGGCGGGCCAGCTCTCCGGCGCCGGTGGTGGCGTCGGCCAGGTCGGTCTTCTCCGACTCGGCCACCAGCGGGTAGACGACGTAGGCCTGCCGCCCCGCCTCCAGCTCGCGCCGCACGATCTCGTGGGCCTTGCGCCGCTGGGAGTCGCCGAAGAGCCGGGTGGTGACCGGGCTTCGCCCGGGCGGCAGCTCGTCGATCTTCGACTGGTCCAGGTCGCCGTAGAAGGCGAGCGCCAGGGTCCGCGGGATGGGGGTGGCGGTCATCACCAGGACGTCGGGCCGCACCCCCTTGGAGATGAGGCGCGCCCGCTGCAGCACGCCGAAGCGGTGCTGCTCGTCCACCACCACCAGGCCGAGCCGGTCGAAGGCCACCTCCTCCTCCAGCAGGGCGTGGGTCCCCACCGCGATGCGCGCCCGCCCCGAGGCCACCGCCTCGCGGGCCTCCCGCTGCGCCCGGCCCCGGGCCTGGGCGGCCACCAGGGTCACCTCGATCCCGCTCCCCTCCAGCCAGCGCCGCAGGGTGCGCAGGTGCTGCTCCGCCAGGATCTCGGTGGGGGCCATCAGCGCCCCCTGCCAGCCCGACTGCACCGCCAGCATCAGCGCCACGAAGGCCACCGCGGTCTTGCCGCTGCCCACGTCCCCCTGCAGCAGCCGGTTCATGGGCTCGGCGCGGGCCATGTCGGCGGCGATCTCGCCCAGCACCCGCCGCTGCGCGCCGGTGAGCGCGAACGGGAGGTGCGACACCGCCTGCCGCCGCCGCTCCGGGGAGAGGTCGAAGGCGATGCCCGGCTCCCGGCGCACCCCCCTGCGGCGCTGGGCCAGCGCCAGCTGCAGGAAGAAGAACTCCTCGAAGACCAGCCGCCGGAAGGCCGGCGTGGCGCGGGCCGCCGCCGCCGCCAGGTCGGTCCCCGCCGGCGGGAAGTGGGCCTGGCGCAGCGCCTCGCCGGCCGGGAGCAGCCCCCGCCGCCGGCGCACCTCCGCCGGCAGGTCGTCCACGGTCCAGGGCGCGTACTCGTCGCAGAGCCGCTTCAGCAGCTTGCGCAGCGCCGGGTGCTGCCAGTCGGCCGGGCCGGCGTAGACCGGGACGATGCGCCCGAAGCTGGCGGAGTCCCCGGGCTGGACCTTCTCCACCTCCGGCTGGGCCATCTGCAGCTTCCCGCCGAAGCCCTCGGTGACCTTGCCCGAGGCCAGCAGCGGGTCGCCGGCCGCGAACTGCCGCATCCGCCAGGGGGCGGGGTTGAAGAAGACCAGCTCCAGGCGGCCGCCGGCGTCCTGCAGCCCGACCTTGAGCAGGGGCTTGCCGCTGCGCATCCGCTGCGCGCGGGCGTGGGTCACGGTCCCGACCACCAGCCCCTCGGCGCCGGCCCGCAGCGCGGCGATGGGGGTGGGCCGCGTCCGGTCCTGCCAGGCCTTGGGCCAGAAGCCCAGGGCCTCCTCGACCGTCAACCGGCCGCGCTCCTCCAGCAGGCCGCGCGGCGCCGGGTGCAGGCCGGGGATCTCGGCGAGCCGCGTCCGCAGGCGGGAGCGCCTCCCCGCGCGCTCCGCGGGCGTGGCCGGGTCGCGGGCGAGGGGCGGCCCTTCCAAGGCGTCACTCCCCGGACGGCTCCTCGCTCGCCGGGACCTCCTCCTCGATGAACTCGACGAGGCTGATCTCGTACTCCCGCTCGCCGCCGGGCGAGCGCACCTTGACCACGTCCCCCTCGGTCTTGCCAATGAGGGCCCGGGCGATGGGGCTGGTGACGCTGATGCGGGCGCGCTTCAGGTCGGCCTCCAGCTCCCCGACGATCCGGTAGCGCACCTCGTCGCCCGAGTCGGCGTCGGCCAGGGTCACCGTGGCGCCGAAGACCACCCGGTCCCCCTTGTGGCGGGAGACGTCGATCACCTCGGCCCGGGCGATCCAGTCCTCGACCTGGGCGATGCGCCCTTCCAGGTGGGACTGCTTCTCCTTGGCTGCGTGGTACTCGGCGTTCTCGGAGAGGTCGCCGTGGGAGCGGGCCTCGGCGATCTCCTTCACGATCTTCGGCCGCTCCGCGTACTTGAGCCGCTTCAGCTCGTCCTTGAGGCGGACCAGCCCCGCCTTGGTGATGGGCATGCGCGCGTCGGCCATCTGGTCTTCCCCTCGAGCCTCGAAACATTCGCGGCCGCCCCGGACGGGAGCGGCCGCTCGACCCTGGAAATCGTGCCCGGCGCCGGCGCGCCTGTCAACACGGGCGCCCGCTCAGGGGAGCAGGCCGCGGTGGTACTCCTGGAGGGGCTGGACGCCCAGCTTGCCGTCGCGCGCCGCCTCCATGGCCCCCACCCCGGCGACCGCGCCGGTCATGGTGGTGAAGTAGGGCACCTGGCGCATCACCGTCTCGCGCCGGATGGAGGTGCTGTCGGCGATCTCCCGCTTGCCGGCGGTGGTGTTCACCACGAAGTGCACGTCGCCGTCGATGAGGCGGTCGACGATGGAGGGGCGCCCCTCCTTCACCTTGCGCACGGTGGTGGCGGCGATGCCCCGCTGCGCCAGGAAGCCCGCGGTGCCGGAGGTGGAGAGCACCTCGAAGCCCAGCGCCACCAGCCGGCGCGCCAGGTCCACCGCCGCCGGCTTGTCGGCGTCCTTCACCGAGACGAAGGCGGCGCGCCCGGCGCCGCCGCGCGGCAGCGCGTTCCCGGCGGCGACCTGGGCCTTCCAGAAGGCCTCGCGGAAGTCGGCGGCGATCCCCATGACCTCGCCGGTGGACTTCATCTCGGGCCCAAGAACCGGGTCCACGCCCCGGAAGCGGGCGAAGGGCAGCACCGACTCCTTCACCGAGACGTGGGCCGGGCGCGGCGACTCGCGCACCCCCTGGTCGGCGAGCCGGCGCCCCACCATGGCGAGCGCCGCGACCTTGGCGAGCGGCAACCCGGTGGCCTTCCCCACGAAGGGGACGGTGCGGCTGGCGCGCGGGTTCACCTCCAGGACGTAGATGTCGCCGCCCTGGATGGCGAACTGCACGTTCATGAGCCCCTTCACGTCGAGCTCGCGCGCCAGGGCGATGGACTGCCGCTCGATCTCGGCCACCACCTCCGGGGCCAGCGAGTGGGGCGGCAGCGAGCAGGCCGAGTCGCCGGAGTGGATGCCGGCCTCCTCGATGTGCTCCATGACGCCGCCGACGACCACGTCCACGCCGTCGGAGACCACGTCCACGTCCACCTCGGCGGCGTCGCGGAGGAACCGGTCCACCAGCACGGGCCGCTCGTTCGAGGCCTGCACCGCCTCGCGCAGGTAGGTCTCGAGGTCGGCGTCGTCGTAGACCACCTCCATGGCCCGGCCGCCCAGGACGTAGGAGGGGCGGACCATCACCGGGTAGCCGATGCGGCGCGCCACCTCGAAGGCCTCGGCCGGGCTGCGGGCCGTGCCGTTGGCGGGCTGGCGGAGCTTCAGCTTGTCGATGAGGGCGGCGAAGCGCTCCCGGTCCTCGGCGCGGTCGATGGCGTCGGGCGCGGTCCCGAGGATGGGCACGCCCAGCTCGTGGAGGGGCACCGCCAGCTTGAGCGGCGTCTGGCCGCCGTACTGGACGATGAGCCCCTCGGGCTTCTCCTCCCGGACGATCTCCAGGACGTCCTCCAGCGTCAGCGGCTCGAAGTAGAGCCGGTCGCTGGTGTCGTAGTCGGTGGAGACCGTCTCCGGGTTGCAGTTGACCATGATGGTCTCGAACCCGGCCTCCCGCAGCGCGAAGGAGGCGTGGACGCAGCAGTAGTCGAACTCGATGCCCTGGCCGATGCGGTTCGGTCCGCCGCCGAGGATCATCACCTTGCGGCGGCCGGTGGGCGCGGCCTCGTCCTCCTCCTCGTAGGTCGAGTAGAGGTACGGGGTGTAGGCCTCGAACTCGGCGGCGCAGGTGTCCACGCGCTTGAAGACCGGCCGGACGCCGGCGGCGCCGCGGGCGTCGCGGGCCTCGCGCTCGGAGACGCCGGCCAGCACGCCGATGCGCTTGTCGGAGAAGCCCATGCGCTTGGCGGCCCGCCAGGCCTCGGCGCCGCGCGGCAGCCCCCGCGCCAGCTCGGCCTCGTGCCGGACGATGCCCTCGATCTCCCGCAGGAACCAGGGGTCGATGCCGGTGGCCTGGTGCAGCTCCTCCACCGCCAGGCCGGCCCGGAAGCCCTCCGCCACCCAGAAGATCCGGCCGGCGCGCGGCACCCGCGCCTCGGCGCGGATCCGGTCCTTCTCGGCGTCGGCGTAGGCCGCGCCCGGCCGCTTGCCCAGCGGCGAGTCGAAGCCCGGCCGGTCGATCTCCAGCCCGCGCAGCGCCTTCTGCACGCTCTCCTGGAAGGTGCGGCCGATGGCCATGACCTCGCCCACCGACTTCATCGCCGTGGTGAGCACGTCGTCGGCCCCCTTGAACTTCTCGAAGGCGAAGCGGGGGATCTTGGTCACCACGTAGTCGATGGTCGGCTCGAAGCTGGCCGGCGTCTCGCGGGTGATGTCGTTGCGGATCTCGTCGAGGGTGTAGCCCACCGCCAGCTTGGCGGCGATCTTGGCGATGGGGAACCCGGTGGCCTTGGAGGCCAGCGCCGAGGAGCGGGAGACGCGCGGGTTCATCTCGATGACCACCATCCGGCCGGTCCGGGGGTGGACGCCGAACTGGATGTTGGAGCCGCCGGTGTCCACCCCGATCTCGCGGATGATGCGGATCGAGGCGTCGCGCATCACCTGGTACTCCTTGTCGGTGAGCGTCTGGACGGGGGCGACGGTGATGGAGTCGCCGGTGTGGACCCCCATGGGGTCCAGGTTCTCGATGCTGCAGATGATGACGACGTTGTCGTTCCGGTCGCGCATCACCTCCAGCTCGTACTCCTTCCACCCGAGGATCGACTCCTCGACCAGGATGGTGTGGGTGGGCGAGAGCGCCAGCGCCCGCCGCGCCAGCTCCTCGAACTCCCCGCGGTTGTAGGCGACGCCGCCGCCCTCCCCGCCCATGGTGAAGCTGGGGCGGATGATGACCGGGAAGCCGACGGACTCGGCGACCGCCCGGGCCTCGTCCCAGCTGGTGGCGTACCCGGAGCGCGGCATCTCGACGCCGATCCGCTCCATGGCCCGCTTGAACTGCTGCCGGTCCTCGGCCTTCTCGATGGCCTCCAGCGAGGCACCGATGAGCTCCACCCCGTGCCGCTCCAGCGCCCCGTTGCGGGCCAGGGCCACCGCCAGGTTGAGCGCCGTCTGGCCGCCCAGCGTGGGCAGGAGGACGTCCGGCTTCTCGCGCGCCAGGATCTGCTCGGCGAACTCGGGGGTGATGGGCTCGAGGTAGGTCCGGTCGGCGAAGCCCGGGTCGGTCATCACCGTGGCCGGGTTCGAGTTCAGGAGGATGACCTGGTAGCCCTCCTCCTTCAGCGCCTTGCAGGCCTGGGTGCCGGAGTAGTCGAACTCGCACGCCTGCCCGATCACGATCGGGCCCGAGCCCACGATCATGATCTTCTGGATGTCTGTCCTGCGGGGCATATGGGGCGGGGAACCTAGCACATCGGGCCGGGGCGGCGGGAGCCCGGAATTCCGCGGCTTTCCGAGCCCCTAGGTGCCCACGCCCGGGTCGCCCTGCCGCGCCCCCTGGAGCGCCTCCAGGAGCTTCGCCACCCGGGGGAACCGCTCGGCGATGGCCGACACCACCGGGCCGGGGAAGCGGACCACCGAGAGGGTGGTGCGCGCGGTGACGGTGCCGGACCGGACCGGCGCGCCGGCCAGCGCCAGCTCGCCGAAGACGGCGCCGCGGTCGAGCCGCGCCACCTCCCGGGCGGTCCCGCCGGCCTCGACGGTCACCGCCGCCGAGCCGTCCTGGACCAGGAACAGCTCCTCGCCCGGCTCCCCCTGGCGCACCACCACCTCGCCCGGGGCGTAGGCCACCAGCTCCGCCACCTTGAGCAGGTCGGCGCCCGCCTCCTCGTCGAGGGACTTGAAGAGCGGGCTCGCCAGCACGAAGGCGCTGGCCGCCAGGTCTCCCCAGATCGCGCGCGGCTCGGTCGCCATCCGCACCCACGGTACCACGGCCGGGCGCCGGCGGGCGCCGCCGCGATCACTCCAGGAGCCCCTCCTCGCGGGCCGCCTGGGCCAGCTTGACCTTCAGCCGCTCGAAGCGCTTGCGCAGCGCCGCCTCGTCGGGCCGCGCGCCGTCCTCGCCCCCGAGCACCTCGGCCACCTCGGCCCAGGAGAGGCCGCGGTCGATGCGGAGGATGAGGAGCGTCTGCTCCTCCTCGCCGAGCCGGGCGCGGAGCCGCTGCAGCTGCTGCGCCCGCCACTCGTTGCGGAGGACGGTGCTGGCGATGATGCTCCCCGCCAGCGCCGAGGCCTGCGTGGTCTCCATGCGCTCGCCCTTCCGGCGCCAGGGATCGCGCCGGTGGCGGAGCGCCGCGTGCCGGGCCAGGCGGTAGGCCCAGGTCCGCAGCGAGGCCTCCCCGCGGAAGCCGGCGAGCCCCTTCCACAGGTCCTCGGCGAACTGGGAGAAGACCTCGCTGGCCTCGCTCCCGTCGTGGAGCAGCGCGTTCAGGTAGCCGAGGATCTCCGGACCCAGGGTGCGGATGGCCAGCGTGGCCGCGCCCTCGAGATCGCCGCGGGCCCGCCGCTCCGCCACCTCGTCGTCGAGGGCCACGGGCGCGCTCACCGCGCGAAGCGCGCCCGCAAGGCCGCCGTGACGTTGGGCGGCACCAGCCCGGAGACGTCCCCGCCGAAGCTCGCCACCTCCCGCACCAGGCTGGAGGCGACGTAGAAGTAGTCCTCGCCGGTCATCATGAAGACGCTCTCGAACTCCGGGTCGAGCTTGCGGTTCATGTTGGCGATCTGGAACTCGTACTCGAAGTCGCTCACCGCGCGGAGGCCGCGCAGCACGGTGTGCACCCCCTGCTGCTTGGCGTAGTCCACCAGCAGCCCGTCGAAGCTGTCGATGACGACGCGCGGGTCGCCGTTCACCGCCTCGCGGATCATCCGCTTGCGGTCGTCGACGCTGAAGAGCGCCTTCTTGGCGGGGTTGTTGGCCACCGCCACCACCAGGCCGTCGAAGACCTTGAGCCCCCGCTGGATGAGCGAGAGGTGGCCGTTGGTGAGCGGGTCGAAGCTTCCGGGGTAGATGGCGCGGCGGCTGGGCATGGTGGTGCGCGGAGTATCGATCACTCCCGGCGGTAGATCGAGATGCCGGTGGTCCCGTAGCGGCGCCGGTCGGCGAGCACCAGCGGGCCGTCCCGCTCCGCGGGGGGCCGGCGGGCGTCGTGCTCCGCCACCACCGTGCCCCCCGGGACCACCAGCGCCCCCACCCGGCCCAGGACGGCGTCCGGCCCCTCGGCGTAGGGCGGATCGAGGAAGGCCAGCGCGAAGGTGGCCGGCTGAAGCCGGGCCAGCGCCGCCTCCACCGGCTCGCGGCGCACCTCGACGCGGCCGGCGAAGCCGCAGGCGGCGGCGTTGCGCCGGATGGCGTCGGCCGCCCGGGGGTCGGACTCCACGCAGGTCGCGGCGGCACAGCCGCGCGAGAGGGCCTCGAGCGCCAGCGCCCCGCTGCCGGCGTAGAGGTCGAGCACCCTCCCCCCCTCGAAGAACTGCCCCAGCACGTTGAAGATCGCGCCGCGGACCTTGTCGCCGGTGGGCCGGGTGGAGGCCCCGGGCGGCGCCGCCAGGGTGCGGCCGCGGGCGGTGCCGGCGACGATGCGCATCAGCGGGGCCCCGGCGCGGTGATCCCGGCCGCCAGCGCCGCGGCCGAGCCGCCCGCGCCCATGGCCTCGATGACCGCGAGCGCCTCTGCGAAGGCCAGCGCCTCGAGCCGCGCCGCCGCGGCCGGCTCCAGCGCCGGCTCCCCGGCGCCGCGCTCCGCCGGCGCCTCCCACGCCCGGCGCGCCTCCTCCGGGAGCGTCGCCAGGGCCGCCGCCCGGACCCGGCCGCCGTCCTCGGCCGCGGCCACGCCCGCCGCCCGCAGCACCTGCAGCAGCACCGGCGTCACCGGCCCGTGGCGGACGAGCGCCGTCCGCCCCAGCGCGGCGGAGAGCACCGCCAGCCGGCGGGCCTGGTCCCGCAGGCCGTCGGCGCCGTCCGGCGCCGCCATTCGCAGGCCGAGGGCGTCGGGCCGCAGCCCCCAGCCCTCCAGCTCCTCCTGGAAGGCGGCCGCCTCCTCGGGACCGGCCGGCTCCCCGTCCCCCGGCAGCAGCAGCTCGACCGCGATCTCCCGCTCCACGGCCAGGCCCGCCACCTGGGCGGCGGCGCGCGCCCGCTCCGCCACCGCCACGCGCGACACGTCCACCGCGAGGTGCGTGAACCCCGCCTCGACCAGCCGCCAGGCCCGGCGGGCCGCGCGCTCGGCGCCACCCTCGCCCGCCTCCACCGCCACCTCGCCCGACAGGAAGATGGGGAGCCGCGGCGCCAACTCGTCGGCGGCGCCGGTCACGGCGTCGAACCACGGCTCGGGGGTGCCGCCGCCGGGCAGCCCCAGCCCGATGGCCGCGCCGGCCTGCTGGGCGGCGAGGAGCGCCGCCCGGGCCAGCGCCGGCCGGGGCGCGCCGACGATGGGCAGGGGCCGGCGGACGCCGCCCTGGGCGCGCAGCAGGTCCCGCAGCGACAGCGGGCAGGCCTGGCTGCGCGGCGGCAGCCGGTGGACGGCGCTCACCGGCCGGAAGGCGAGCAGGGAGGGCGGGCTCAATGGGTGTGCACCTCGTGCCGGTGGTCGTACTCGGCCGACTCGATCTGCAGCGTGGTGTGGTCGATCCCGAAGCTCCGCGCCAGCCGCTCCTTCACCTGGTGCAGGATCTGGTCGTTCCGCCCCACCGCCTGCGGGCGCACCACCAGGTGCGCCGACAGGGCGCAGAGGCCGCTGGAGATGGTCCAGATGTGGAGGTCGTGGACCGCCTCCACCCCGTCGGCGCCGCACATCGCCTGGCTCACCTGCGCGAGGTCGAGGTGGCCGGGCACCGCCTCCATGAGGATGTCGGTGATCTCCCGCATCAGGCGGATCGCGCCCCAGAGGATGAGGACGGCGATGAAGAGCGAGAGCACCGGGTCGATCCAGCCCAGCCCCGGTTCGAGCGCCATGGTCCCGGCGCCGGCCAGGACGGCCACCGAGGAGACGGCGTCGGCCACCACGTGGGCGAAGGCGGAGCGGGCGTTGATGCCCTCGTCGTGGCGCAGGGCCCAGAGGATGACGACGTTGCCGAGCAGGCCCACGGCGGCGACGCCGGCCATGAGCCCGAGCTGGATCCGGCCGTGCGGGTGGCGCAGCCGCTCCGTCGCCTCCCAGCCGATCCAGCCGCAGACCGCCACCAGCGCGCCGACGTTCACCTGGGCCGCCAGCACCTCGGCCCGCCGGAAGCCGAAGGTCCGGCGGGGGTCGGCGGGCCGCGCCGCGAAGATCATGGCGAGCAGCGCCAGCGCCAGCGAGGCGCTGTCGGTGAGCATGTGGCCGGCGTCGGAGAGCAGCGCCAGCGAGCCGGAGAGCCAGCCGCCCACCGCCTCCGCCACCATCAGCCCGGCGGTGAGGGCCAGCGAGAGGGCCATGCGGCGGACGCCGCCGCGGCCCTCCGCGCCCGCCGGCGCCTGCGCGCGGTCCTCGCCGCGTCGATGGCCGTGGCCGTGGTGCACGCTCGCCTCCGCCCCGCGTTGCCGAAGTCTACTCCACCGTCCTATCCTTCTACCTCGGACGGAGCCGCGGAGCGCGGCGTTCGGAGGCCGGGGATGGAGGTCGTCGAGAGCACCGTCGCCGCCGCCGACGGGACGCCCATCTGGTGGCGGTCGGCCGGCGCCGGGGCCCCGGCGGTGCTGCTCAGCGACGGGGTCGGCTGCTCCGGCTTCATCTGGGAGCGGCTCTTCCCGGCCCTGGCCCGCGAGCGCCGGGTCATCCACTGGAACTACCGGGGCCACGGGCGCACCCCCCGGCCCGCCGACCTCTCCACCTGCACCCTGCCCGGCTGCGTCGGCGACCTCCTCGCGGTGCTCGACGCCGCCGGCGAGCCCGATGCGGTGCTGGCCGGCCACTCCATGGGCGTCCAGGTGGCGCTCGAGACCCACCGGCGGGCGCCGGGACGCGTCGCCGGGCTGATGCTGATGCTGGGGAGCCCCTCCCACCCCCTGGAGACCTTCCACGGCAGCGACCTCCTGGCCCGGGCCTTCCCGGTCCTCAAGGAGCTGCTCCAGGCCTTCCCCGCCGGCGCCCGCTTCTTCTTCGAGCGGCTCCTGCCCACCGAGCCGGTGCTCCAGGCCGGCCTGTGGCTGGAGGTGAACCGCTCGCTGGTGCGCCGCGAGGACGTGCAGCGCTACCTCTCGGACCTCTCCCGGGTGGACCCCGACTGCTGGCTTCGCATCCTCGAGTCGGCCCAGGCCCACGACGCCGCCGGCCACCTCCCCGACGTCGCCGTCCCGGCGCTGGTGGTGGGCGGGGAGCGCGACACCTTCACCCCGGTGGAGCTGTCGCTGCGCATGCACGAGGCCATCCGCGGCTCGGAGCTGCTGCTGCTCGCCGGCGGCAGCCACATGGGCTTGCTGGAGCACCCGGAGCTGGTCGAGCTGAGGGTCCGCCGCTTCCTCGCCGAGCGGCTCCCGGTCCGCGCCCCCGCTCCGGCCCTCGGCTTCCGGGCCGGCGCGTGAGGCGGTGGGCGCCGGCCGCGGCGCTGGGCCTGGCCCTGGCCCTGGCGGCCCCCGCGCCGGCGCAGGGCTACGACCCGCGCTACGCGTGGCGCACCATCGACACGCCCCACTTCCGGATCCACTTCCACCAGGGGCTGGAGCCGCTCGCCCGCCGCACCGCCGTCGCCTGCGAGCGGGCCCACGCGGCGCTGGTCCCGCTCCTCGGCCACGAGCCGCCCGGCCCGGTGGAGGTGGTGCTCTCCGACGACACCGACGACGCCAACGGCTCGGCCACGGTCCTGCCGCGCAACGTGGTCCGGCTCTACGCCGTCCCGCCCCCGTCCCTCTCGGAGCTGGACGACTACGGCGACTGGCTCGACTCGCTGGTGCTCCACGAGTACACGCACGTCCTGCACCTCGACGCCGTGGGCGGGCTGCCGCTCCTCCTCGACCGCGTCTTCGGGAAGGTGCTCGCCCCGGCGGCGTTCGGGCCGCCGTGGCTCACCGAGGGGATGGCGGTGCTGCACGAGTCGCCGCCCGGCGCGGGCCGGAACGCCAGCTCGCTCTTCGACGCCTGGGCGCGGGCCCAGGTGGTGCAGGGCGGTGGCCTCCCGGGCCTCGACGTGGTCTCGAACGTCCCGCTCGACTGGCCGCGCGGGAGCAGCTGGTACCTGCTGGGCGGCCGGTTCCTCGCCTTCCTGGAGGCCCGCTTCGGCGACGCCGCGGTCCGGGCCTTCGTGCGGGACCAGGGGCGGCAGCTCTGGCCCTATTTCATGAACACGCTGGCGGAGCGCCACTTCGGCGAGTCCTTCGACCGGCTCTGGGCGGAGTTCGGCGCCTCGCTGCGGGAGCGGTACCGGGCCCAGCTCGAGGCGGTCCGGGCGCGGCCGGTGACCTCGCCGCTGCCGCTCACCCGCCGCGGGGCCCTGGTGTCTGCGCCGCGCTTCGCCCCGGACGGCCGATCCGTCGTCTACATGGACCAGGGGCTCGACCAGCGGGCCGGCCTGCGGCGCGCCGGCCTCGACGGGGCGGATCTGGGGCCGCTCGCCCCCGTGGAGGGGAACGGCAGCTTCGCCCTGCTCCCGGACGGCCGGGCGCTGGTCGCCATCAGCGACGTCTTCGAGGAGTACCGGTCCGTCGACGACCTGTACCTGGTGGATCTCGCCACCGGGGCCCGCCAGCGGCTCACCTACGGCGAGCGGGCCACCGACCCGGACGTCGCTCCCGGCGGCGGCTGGGCGGTCTACGTGGCACGGCTCCCCGGGGGCGAGCACGCGCTGCGCCGTATCCGGCTCGACGGGGGCCGGCCGGAGACGCTGCTCCACCGGCCGGGCGCGCAGCTCTACCTGCCGCGCGTCTCCCCGGACGGACGGCGCGTCGCGCTGGAGATCCAGGAGGACGGGCGGCGCGACGTGGCGGTGTGGGACGGCAAGGAGCTGCGCTTCGTCACCGACGACGACGCCCTCGACCAGGCGCCGGCCTGGTCGCCCGACGGACGGACGCTCTACTTCTCGTCGGACCGGAGCGGGATCTTCAACCTGTACGCCTTCGAGCTCGGCGAGGAGCGCCCGCTCCTCGCCAGCGCGGCGATGGGCCCCCTTCCGACGGCGACCTCGACCTCGACCGTGACTTCGACCCTGACCTCGACCGTGACCGCGACCTCAACCTCGACCTCAACCTCGACCGCGACTTCGGCCCGGACCCGACGCCGCCTCCTTCCCGGCAGCCTGCGCCAGGTCACCAACGTGGAGATGGCGGCGCTGGAGCCGGACGTCTCGCCGGACGGCACCCGGCTCGCCTTCCTCACCTACTCGGCCTCCGGCTACGACGTCGCCACCCTCCCGGTCGCCCCGGCCACCTGGCTCGACCCGCCGCCGCCGGCGGCAGCCCGCCCGGCGCACGAGCTCGCGCCCTCCCCGCCCGCGCCCGACCTCCCCTCGCGTCCCTACTCGGCCAGGGAGACGGTCGGCCCCGCCTGGTGGCTGCCCTACGCCGGCTCCGACGCCTCGGGCGCGACGATCGGGGCCATCACCGCCGGCGCCGACGTCGTCGGCCGGCACGCCTGGGGGGCCGACGCGAGCTTCGGGCTGCGCAGCGACCAGCCCTCCTACGGCCTGGCCTACGCGGCCGGGTGGATGCACCCCCTGCTCTCGCTCGGCACCAGCCGCTCCTTCGGCGGCGCCCCGGACGGCAGGCCCGAGGTCACCTGGGTGCCGCTCGCCGCCACCGCCACCTGGACGCGCACCCACCTCGATCGCGCGCAGTCCGTGCTGCTCGGGTGGCGCGCGCTGCTGCTGCGGCCGCAGGGCGCCCCCGACCCGGCCGACCCGGCGCCCTACCGCGGCGGGAGCGCGAGCGAGCTCACCGCCGGCGCCGCGTACGGGAGCGCCCTCCAGTTCGCCCACTCCATCTCGGCGGAGGAGGGCGGGCTGCTGTCGCTGCGGCTGCGCTACGCCCACCCTTCCCTGGGCGGCGACCTGCGCTACCTCACCGCCCGGCTCTCGGGGGCGCGCTACCTGCGCATCCCCTGGACGCGCCACGTGGTGCTGGCGCTGCACGGCTCGCTGGGCCTCTCCAGCGGCAGCCTCCCGGGCCGCGACCCGTTCAGCCTCGGCGGCATCCCGCGGCCCGACCTCATGTCGCTGGTGAACTCCGCCCTGGGCGGCGCCTTCCCGGCGCAGGCCGATGAGCTCCGCGGCTACCCGTCCGGCGCCTTCGCGGGCCCGACGCTGGTCTCGACCACCACGGAGCTGCGCTTCCCGATGTTCGCGCCGCAGCTCGGCCACTCCACCTGGCCGCTCTTCCTGCGCCGCGTCCACGGCGCCCTCTTCCTCGACGCGGGCGCGGCCTTCTACACCCGCGACGGCGCCAGGGGGCGCCGGCTCGGGAACCTGGAGCGGCTGCGCTTCGGCGCCGGAGGCGAGCTTCGCCTCGAGGTGCTGCTCGGCTACCAGCTGATCGCCGACGTCCGCCTGGGCGTGGCCCGCGGCCTCGGCCCGCTGCTCTCCTCCTCGCCGAAGCCGCCCGATCCGCTCGCCGAGACGCAGGTCTACCTGACGGTGGGCGAGTCCTTCTGACGCGCGGCGGGCGCTCCGGCGGCGGCTTGCGGCCTCCCTGCGCGGGTGCTAGAAACGCGGCGCTTTCCGGTACGCCGACATAGCTCAGCTGGTAGAGCAACTGATTCGTAATCAGTAGGTCCCCGGTTCAAATCCGGGTGTCGGCTCCAGCCTTTCCGGGCGCTTGGCCGCGAGGTCGAGCGCCCGTTCCCGTCCGCGGACGGAGAGGCGCTGGATCGGATCCGCGACGGCGGCGAGCGGCTCAGCGCCCGACCTGCGCCCGCACCTTCGCGACCACCGCCGCCGGGAAGAACCCCTGCCCCAGCCCCTCGAGGAAGGCGGCGCGGTCCGACGGCTGCGCGTCGCGGAGCGCCTGGGCCATCCCCTGTCCGCCCGGCATGCCCGCCGGCATCCCCGCTGGCATCCCCGCTGGCATCCCCGCCGGCATCCCCGCCGGCATCCCCGCCGGCATCCCCGAAGGCAACCCGCCGGTCGGGACCGGAGGCATGCCCGCCAGCCCTCCCGCGCCACCGTGCCCGGAAGCATCCGCCCGCGCG